>JANMXL010000225.1:0-4456 GCA_031380885.1 Burkholderiales bacterium
GGCCGTTCGTTCAGCCAAGGCCCCAGACCTCGCGCATCTGCCGCAGCATCTCGCGCGCTGCGAGGCCGCGGTGGCTGCGCTCATTCTTGTCTTCAGCGCTCAGCTCGGCGACCGTCTGCTCCAGCTCGGGGATGTACAGCAGCGGGTCGTAGCCAAAGCCAAATTCACCACGCGGCGCGGGCCAGATCACGCCGGCCCACCGCCCCATCGCCACCAGCGGCTGCGGGTCGTCGGCCGAGCGAACGGCCACCAGCGCACAGACGAAGCGCGCGCTGCGCTCCGGTGCTGTCGTGATCGCCGACAGTTGTTCGAGCAGCACGCGGTTGTTCGATGCATCGCCCTTCGGTTGGCCATGGTCTTCGGCAAACCGCGCCGAACGCACGCCCGGCGCGCCACCGAGGGCGTCGACGCACAGGCCCGAGTCGTCGGCGATGGCGGCGGCCTGCGCGTGACGCGCCGCCTGGCGGGCTTTCGCGAGCGCGTTCTCGATGAAGGTCAGGTGCGGTTCTTCGGCCTCTGCAATGCCGAGTTCTCCCTGCTTCACCAGCGCGACGCCCAGCGGCGCGAACAGCAACTGCAACTCGGCCAGCTTGCCAGCGTTGTTCGAGGCCAGCACCAGCTTCACGGCATCACACCCCGAGCGCGCGGCGCTGTGCGGCGACCAGTTGTCGAATGCCCTGGTCGGCCAACTGCAGCAAGCTGTCCATCTCGGCGCGCGAGAACGACGCGCCCTCGGCCGTGCCCTGCACTTCGACGAAACCGCCGGCGCCGGTCATCACCACATTCATGTCGGTGTCGCAGGCCGAGTCCTCGGTGTATTCGAGGTCGAGCAGCGGCGTGCCTTCGACGATGCCGACCGACACTGCCGCAACGAATTCGCGGATCGGCGACTTGGCGAGCTTGCCATGCGCGATCAGGCCCGACACCGCATCGTGCGCCGCCACGAAGGCGCCGGTGATCGCCGCGGTGCGCGTGCCGCCATCGGCCTGGATCACGTCGCAATCGAGCGAGATGGTGCGTTCGCCGAGCGCTTTCAGGTCGAACACGCAGCGCAGTGAGCGGCCGATCAGCCGTTGGATCTCCTGCGTTCTGCCGCTTTGCTTGCCCTTGGCCGCCTCGCGGTCGCTGCGGGTGTGGGTGGCGCGCGGCAGCATGCCGTATTCGGCGGTGACCCAGCCTTCGCCTGATCCCCGTTTGTGCGGAGGCACCTTCTCTTCGACCGACGCGGTGCACAGCACCTGGGTGTCGCCGAACTCGATCAGCACCGAGCCCTCGGCGTGTTTGGTGTAGTGCCGCGTGATGCGAACCGGCCGCAGCGCATCGACGCCGCGCCCTTGCGTGCGTGTGAAACTCATGACGGAACCCTCAGGATTTTTTCGGTGACGACGAGCGCCGGATGGCGTCGTTGATTTCTTTGATCGACCGCTCGATCTCGGCATCGTCGAGGTCGTCGATCACATCGTGGCCGAGCACGCTGGCCTGGATCGTCGAGGCGAACACCTCGTCGCCCAGCGCCTGCGTGGACACGCCGACCGCGCTGGTGGCGGCTTCGGAGGTTTCCCACTCGATGGCCATCACCGACACGTTGTCGCACTTGGGCCCGCCGTTGCGCAGCGCCTGCTCGACCAGCTCAGGCACCGATTCAGTGATCGCGTGCTGCGACAGCTGTTCGGTGATCGACGCGTCGGTGACGGTGCTCCACAGGCCGTCAGAGCACAGCATCAAGCGGTCACCGCCCTGCAGCTGGAACGGGCCAGCGGTGTCGATCACCGGCTTGCCCGGGCTGCCCAGGCAGGTGAACAGCACATTGCGGTTCAGGCGCTCGCGCATCGGCACCACCGAGTGCAGCGCGTCCTGCAGTTCGGAGTAGGAATGGTCGCGGGTGCGCGCCACCAGCTTGTCGCCGCGCACGAGGTACAGCCGCGAATCGCCGCAATGCGCCCAGTAGGCGGAGTCGCCCTGCAGCACGCAGGCAATGATGGTGGTGCGCGGCGTGTCGGCCAGCGCCTTCTGCGCCGAATAGCGCAGCAATTGCTGGTGGCCGGCCATGATGGCCTGGTTCAGGAACGCCAGCGGGTCGGCCAGCGTCGACTTGGCCTCACGCTGGAACAGCGCCGACATCGTCTGCAACGCGAGCTGCGACGCCACCTCGCCTTCTGGGTGCCCGCCCATGCCGTCGGCCACGGCGAACAGGCCGGAGTCGCGGGTGTAGGAATACCCCATGCGGTCTTCATTGTTCTCGCGGCCACCTTTGCGGCTGACCTGATAGACAGAAAAGCGCATGTCAATGCCTGCCCGAGCGCTGGGCCGCCCCAAGCCGGGCAGCGCCCCAAGGGTCGCGAAGAGGCCCCTTTCGGATCCTGGGGGCAGGAGCGAAGCGACGTGGGGGCCTCATGTCAGACCTTGGCGCCGGTGGTCAGGTTTTCGAGCTGCATCTTCAGGCGCTCGCCGAAGCTCAGCTTGGTGTAGCGGCGCTCGGTCTCGCGCGCCAGTTCTTTCTGCAGTGCGAACACGCTCTGCGGGCGCGACAGCGGGTCGAGCGACATGCACCACTCGGCGACTTCAATCAGGTTGTCCGAATACACATTGCGCAGCCGACTCAGGCTGAGCGCCAGCCGGTCCTTCTCGATGCGCTGCGGTGCGTCGTTCGGTGGGTAGCCCTGCATGCAGGCATAGATGCAAGCGCCGATCGCGTAGATGTCGGTCCACGGGCCGAGCGTGCCGTCTCGGCGGTACATCTCGGGCGCTGCGAAGCCCGGCGTGTACATCGGGCGGATGAAGTTGCCTTCCTTGCTCAGCACCTCGCGCGCGGCACCGAAGTCCAGCATCACCGCCTTGTTGTCGTTGGTGATGAAGATGTTGGCCGGCTTGATGTCCAGGTGCAGCATCTTGTGCTGGTGCACGATGCGCAGGCCGCGCAGGATTTCATCGAACAGGCTGCGGATGGTCGACTCGCGGAACACCTTGTCGCGCTTCAGATCGCGCGCGGTGACGATGAAATCCTGCAGCGTTTCGCCCTGCAGGTAGTTCATCACCATGTAGACGGTTTCGTTCTCGCGGAAGAAGTTCAGCACTGAGACAACGCTCGGGTGAGAGATCTGCGCGAGCGAGCGGCCTTCTTCGAAGAAGCTCTTCAAGCCCAGCCGATACAGCGGCTGTTTTTCAGGCTTGACCCGCGGCGTCAACTCGCCAGGTGAGCGCTCGGCCAGTGACGACGGCAGGTACTCCTTGACCGCCACCATGTGGCGCTGCGGGTCTTCCGCGAGGTACACCACGCCGAACCCGCCGGCCGCCAGTTTCTTGACGATCTGGTAACCGCCGACCACGGTGCCCGAGGGCAGCGGAGCGGGCTTGAGCTTCGACATAATCAGCAGTTTTCACGGGGTGATATTCAATGCCAGTCTACAGCATGACCGGCTACGCCAGCGCCACAGCAGGCGCGGCTGAGACGGCGATTTCAACCCCTGCAGCCGAGCCGCCCCTCGCCCGATCCGCCGCGCTCTCGCGGGCCAGCGTGAGCGTCGAATTGCGCAGCGTCAACGGACGCTTTCTGGACTTGAATTTGCGCTTGCCCGACGACTTGCGCTCGCTGGAGCCCGCGCTGCGTGAGCTGCTCACCGCAGCGTTCCGGCGCGGAAAGATCGAATTGAGGCTGAACACCCCGTCGAGCGCCGACACCGCCTGGCCGCAACCGCAGCCGGAGCAGCTGAACCGGCTGTCGCACCTGCAAAGCACGATACGTGGCTGGCTGCCCGGCGCGCAGGAACTGTCGGTCAATGAGGTGCTGCACTGGTGCAAGGCGAGTGCGTCCCGTGAACAGCTGGACGACGTGGCGCTGGACGCCGCCAAGTGCGCCATTGCCGGCCTGCGCGAGGCGCGTGCACGGGAAGGCCAGCGCCTGGTCGAGGTGCTGATGGCGGGCGTGAACCGCCTGCGTGATCTCGCCACACGCGCTGAGCCCCTGGTGCCGGCCACGGTGCGACGCCAGCAGCAGAAGTTTCTCGAGCGCTGGCAGGAAGCGCTGGAGCAAACCGGCGCGACACAAACCGTGTCGCGCGAAGCGCTGCAGGAGCGCGCGTTGAATGAGGCGGCGGCCTATGCGATCCGCATCGATGTGGCGGAAGAGCTCGCCCGCCTGCGCGCTCACCTCGACGAGATGGCGCGCATGCTCAAGGCCGGTGGCGAGGTGGGCAAACGACTCGACTTCCTGATCCAGGAGCTGCTGCGAGAGGCCAACACGCTGGGGTCGAAAGCGTCGAGCCTGGAGCTCACCACCATCTCTCTGGACATGAAGGTATCGATCGAGCAGTTGCGAGAGCAGGTGCAGAACATTGAGTAGCTTTTCAGGGGGTCCCATGGGGTCCCCAGAAATCAGCTAACCCACTGTCGTGTAAGGATATTTTGTCCCGAGCCGTCCCAGGGCGTCGCAGCGAAGCGCGCGCAACCTGTGGGGTTT
>JANMXL010000150.1:0-28357 GCA_031380885.1 Burkholderiales bacterium
CGGCCGCCTCCGCCCCGAGCGCCTCCGCCTCGAACGTCACGCGCTGACCATGTGGTTCACCCGCGTCTCGATCGGCAACCCGGTGATGGCCACGATGGTCATGCTGGCTTTCGTCGTGCTGGGGATTTTTAGCTACCAGCGCCTGTCGGTCGATCAGTTCCCGAACATCGATTTCCCCACCGTCGTGGTGCAGTTCGACTACCCGGGCGCGTCGCCGGAGATTGTCGAGACCGAGGTCACGAAGAAGGTCGAGGAAGCGGTCAACACCGTGGCCGGCATCAGCTCGCTGTATTCGCGCTCGTATGAAGGCAACTCGATCGTCATCATCGAGTTCAACCTGAATGTCGATGGCCGCAAGGCGGCCGAAGACGTGCGCGAGAAAGTAGCCGCGTTGCGGCCCAGCCTGCGCGACGAGGTCAAGGAGCCGCGCGTCTCGCGCTTCGACCCCGCCAGCACGCCGATCTTCAACCTCGCGGTGCTGTCACCCACCGGCAAACAGACCCCGCAGGAGCTGACCACCTGGGCCACGCAGGTGCTGCAAAAGCGGCTGGAAAACGTGCGTGGTGTCGGCTCGGTCAGCGTGGTGGGTGGCGTGTCGCGGCAGATCAACCTCTATCTGAAGCCGGCGGCGATGGAGGCGATGGGCGTCAGCGTCGACAACGTCATCAACGCGGTGCGCAGCGACAACCAGGAGCTGCCGATGGGCGCCATCCGCTCGGTCGAGCAGGAGCGCGTGGTGCAGATCAATGCCCGCTTGAAACGACCGGAGGAGTTCCGCGACATCGTCGTCGCGCGCCGCGGTGCGGCCACGCCGGGCACCGGCAATGCCACGGTCAGCGGCGGCTCGCCGGTCAAGCTGTGGCAGGTGGCCGAGGTGGTCGATGGCCCGCAGGAAGTAGAAAGCCTGGCGCTGTACAACGGCCAGCGCACGGTGCTGCTGTCGGTGCTGAAGTCGCAGGGCGAGAACACGATCGAGGTGGTCGATGGCCTGCGCAAGGCGCTGGCCGCGGCCGCACCGGTGACGCCACCGGGCATCGTCGTCGAAGTGAACCGCGACAACTCGCGCTCGATCCGGGTGGCGGTCGCGAACGTCAAGGAGACCTTGGTCGAGGGTGCGGCGCTCACCATCTTGATCGTCTTCCTGTTCCTTAATTCCTGGCGCAGCACCGTCATCACGGGCCTGACGCTGCCGATCGCGCTGATCGGCACCTTCGGCTTCATGCACATCTTCGGCTTCACCATCAACAGCATCACGATGATGGCGCTGAGCCTGTGCGTGGGGCTGCTGATCGACGACGCGATCGTCGTGCGCGAGAACATCGTGCGCCATGTGCAGATGGGCAAGAGCGCGCACCAGGCGGCACTCGACGGCACGCAGGAGATCGGGCTTGCGGTGATGGCGACCACGATGTCCATCGTCGCGGTGTTCCTGCCGATCGGCTTCATGGGCGGCATCGTCGGCAAGTTCTTCCACGAGTTCGGTCTGACCATCGTCGCCGCGGTGCTGATCTCGATGTTCGTCAGCTTCACGCTCGACCCGATGCTCTCCAGCATCTGGCACGATCCGCAGGCCTCACACCGCACTGGCACGCCGCGCGAGACGACCAGCCTCTATGACCGCACGCTGGGCCGCGTCACCGCGGTGTTCGAGCGCTTCACCGTGTGGCTGGGGCACGGCTACCAGACGATTCTGGGCTGGTCGCTGCGGCACCGGCTGTCGACGCTCGCCATCGCGGCGGCCACCTTCGGCGGCAGCTTCCTGCTGATCCCGGTGCTGGGCGCCGAGTTCGTCCCGAAGGCTGATTTCTCGGAGACCACGGTCAATTTCTACACGCCGGTCGGCTCGTCGCTCGAAGTGACCGAAGCCCGTGCCCGGCAGGTCGATCTGGCACTCCGCGAGCTGCCCGAGGTCAAGTACACCGTCACCACGATCAACAGCGGACTTGCCGCCGGCAAGATTTTCGGCTCGACCTACGTGCGGCTGGTCGATCGCGATCTGCGCCAGCGTGGGCTGGAGCAGATGACGGTGCCGATGCGCGAGCGCCTCGCGCGCATCCCTGGCATCACCGTCACCAACATGGGATCGCCCGACCTGGGCGGCGGCAAGAGCCTGCAGTTCTCGATCCAGGGCAGCGACCTGGGCGAACTGGAGCGGCTCTCCAAGGGCATCACCGCCCAACTGAAACAGGTGCCTGGCCTGGTTGATCTGGACACCACCTTGAAGCCCGACAAGCCCACCGTGGCGATCGACGTGAAGCGCGAGGCGGCGTCCGACCTCGGGCTCAACGTCAACACCCTGGCCACCACACTGCGCGCGCTGGTGGCGGGCACCACAGTGGGCAACTGGCGCGCCCCCGATGGCGAGAACTACGACGTGATCGTGCGGCTGACGCCTGACAGCCGCAGCTCGCTGGCCGACCTGCAACGCCTGCCGGTGCCGGTGGCCGCCGGTGCCGATGGGCTGCCGCGCATCGTGCGGCTGTCGCAGGTGGCCGATGTCAGCGCGTCGACCGGGCCGAACCAGATCAACCGGCGCGACCTGAACCGCGAGATCAACATGGATGCGAATGCCTACGGTCGCAGCTCCGGCGATGTGTCGGCTGATATCCGGCGCATCCTCGACAGCGTGGCCTGGCCACCGGGCTACCGCTACAGCTTCGGCGGCAGCACGAAGAACATGACCGAATCATTCAGCTACGCGCTCGGTGCGCTGGGGCTGGCGGTGGTGTTCATCTACATGATCCTGGCCAGCCAGTTCCGCAGCTTCCTGCAGCCGATGGCGCTGATGACCTCGCTGCCGCTGACGCTGATCGGGGTGGTGCTGACGCTGCTGATGTTCGGCTCCACCTTGAACATGTTCAGCATCATCGGCATCGTGATGCTGATGGGGCTGGTGACGAAGAACGCGATCCTGCTGATCGACTTCGCGATCCGCGCGCGCGAAGGCACGGTGCCCGGCGAGGCGGCGCCCGGCCTTGAAAGCACTGGGATGCTCGCAGCGATGGACCGTGAGAGCGCGCTGCTGCTGGCAGCGCGTGTGCGCCTGCGGCCGATCCTGATGACGACGCTGGCGATGATCTTCGGCATGGTGCCGCTGGCCTTCGCGCTGTCGGAGGGCTCGGAGCAGCGCGCGCCGATGGGCCAGGCGGTGATCGGCGGCGTGATCGCCTCGTCGCTGCTGACGCTGGTGGTGGTGCCGGTGGTCTATTGCTACCTCGACGATCTTGCGGTGTGGGTCAAGCGGCGCTGGGCCCGGCGCCCGCATCCCGTGGCCACGCCACCGCTGATCCTGGGGAAATAAACTACGCGGCGGCTGATCACCGCAGCCTGTCTGTCCAAACGTCACCGTATCAAACCTCACCGCCACGCAGCCCTGGACCCTCATGGACATTGAACACGCCCGCTTCAACATGATCGAGCAGCAGATCCGGCCCTGGGATGTGCTCGATGCCGAGGTGCTGTCGCTGCTGGCGGCAATTCGGCGCGAGGACTTCCTGCCGCCAGCGGTTCGCTCGATGGCCTTTGTCGACACCGAAGTCGTGCTGCCCACGTCCACCGGCCCGGCGCAATCGATGCTGGCGCCGAAGGTCGAGGCCCGGCTTCTGCAGGAGCTTGATGTCGGCAAGCACGAGCGGGTGCTCGAGGTCGGCGCCGGCTCGGGCTTCATGGCGGCCTTGCTCGGCCACCGCGCGCAGCAGGTGCTGAGCCTGGAGATCGATGCCGACCTCGCTGCCTTCGCCAGCGCCAACCTGCGCCGCGCCGGGGCCGCTAACGTCACGGTGCGCCAGGCCGATGGCTCAAAGGGCAGTGCCGCGGACGGTCCGTTCGACGTCATCGTGCTGTCCGGCTCGGTGGCGCAAGTGCCGCAGGGGCTGTTCGATCAACTGAAGCCTGGGGGCCGGCTGGTGGCCATCGTCGGGCAGCTGCCGATCATGCAGGCGCTGCTGTACACCCGCAGCGCGTCGGGCGCGGGGGATCGCGGCGCAGTCACGAGCGTGGAGCTGTTCGACACCGTGGCGCCGCGGCTGAGCGGCTTCGACGAGCCCAGCCGGTTCCACTTCTGATGCAGCACCTCGGCGCGCGCGAATTTGCTGCGCTGATCGCCGGCGCGGGGGCATCGGCGGGCGCGCTGCCGCTGCTGCTCGACGTGCGCGAGCCCTGGGAGTTCGAGCTCGCCGCATTGCATGCCGACGGCCTCGTCACCGTCAACGTGCCGATGAGCCAGATCGTCCAGCGCATCGGTGAACTCGACTCGGCACGACCCACCGTCTGCCTGTGCCACCACGGCGTGCGCAGCGCGCAAGTGGCGACTTTCCTGGAACAGCGCCAGGGCTTCACTTCGGTCACCAACTTCACCGGCGGCATTGATGCCTGGTCGGTCGAGGTCGATGCGAGCGTGCCGCGGTATTGAGCGCCGCGCTTGATCGCCCTTTGTTGATCGTTCCCACCGAGCCGTACCGATGAACACCCTGCAGATCCTTCGCCGATGTGCCGCACCGGCGCCGCGGCCCACGCGATGGCGTCGCCTCGTCGCGGCCACTGCGTTGAACCTGGCCGCGCTGGGCCTGGCCACAGTGCAGGCGCAAAGCCTCGATGAGCTCTACACCGCTGCGCGCGGCTACGACGCCACCTATTTGTCGGCCCGCTCGCTCGCCGATTCGGCCCCCTACCGCGCCGCGCAGGCCGATGCCCTGCTGCGCCCGAGCGTGAGCCTGGACGCCAGCGCCAACACCGGCCGCGTGGAAACCGACTTCGGCAAGGGCTCGTTCAACACGCGCTCGGGCCAGTTGTCCGCGCGCCAGCCGCTGTTCAATCGCAACAGCAGCGTCACGATCGATCAGGCCCAGCGCGAGCTCGACGCCGCCGCACTGCGGCTCGAAGTGGCCGAGCAGGATCTGATCGTGCGGCTGGCCCAGGCGTACTTCGATGTGCTGGCGGCGCAGGATGCCCTGGCCACCACGCGCACCAGCAAGGTCGCCATCAACGAGCAGCTGGCGTCGGCGAAGCGCAATTTCGAGGTCGGCACCGCGACCATCACCGACACCCGCGAGGCGCAGGCGCGCTTTGACCTCGCCACCGCGCAGGAGCTCGCCGCCGACAACGATCTGCGCAACAAGCGCATCGCGCTCGACTTGCTGGTCGGCCGCAGCAACGTCGAGCCCAAGGGCCTGACACCGCCGGTCACCTTGCCGCCGATCACGCCTGCCGATGCGGAAGTCTGGGCCCGCAATGCCGATGCCCAGCACCCGTCGGTGCGGCTGGCGCAGCTGTCGCTGGAGGTCGCGCGGCTCGACACCAGCAAGGCGCGCGCAGGCCACCTGCCCACGCTGGACGCGGTGGCCAGCGTCGGCAGCCAGTACAACTCGTCGGGTAACAGTGGCAGTCAGTTGTCGCGCAGTGGCACCACCAACAGCGGCAGCATTGGCGTGCAGTTCAACTTGCCGCTGTTCACCGGGCTGTCGGTGCAGAACCGCATCCAGGAAACACTGGCGCTCGAAGACAAATCGCAGAACGACCTGGAAGCAGCGCGCCGCGCGGTGTCGCTGGGCACGCGGCAGGCCTACTTCGGCGTGCAGTCGCTGCAGGCGCAGGTGCTGGCGCTGGAAGCGGCCGAATCGTCGAGCGCGCTGGCGCTGGAAGCCACGCAGCTCGGCTACCGCGTCGGCGTGCGCGTCAACATCGATGTGCTGAACGCGCAGACACAGCTCTACACCACGCGCCGCGACCTGTCGAAAGCCCGCTACGACACCCTGCTCGGTGGCCTGCGCCTGCGTCAGGCGGCGGGGCAGCTGAAGCCCGAGGATGTGACGGCGGTGAGCCGTTTGCTGGCGCGGTGAATATGGTCGGCCGGTGGTCCATACGGGGGTAACCCCCGCCCCTTGACTGTGGGGGCGTGCTGTGCCGGGCGTGCGTTGCCGGGATATAAACAGGGCTCGCCGATACGTTGCACCGCCGAGCTGTGGCTGGGCGTCTGGATGCCTTTTTTTAGGAGACTTCACATGAAAAAACTAGCCTCAACGATCGCCGCAGCCACTGCGCTGCTGGCTTTGCCGATGGCTGCCAACGCCATCGTGTTTCAGTTCAACGCCACGTTGACTGGCGCGCAAGAGAACCCACCAGTCACTTCGTCCGCCACGGGTGTTGCCACGTTGTTCTACAACGACATGAATACGGTTGCCGCCGCAGACGACAGCTACAGCTTTTCAATGGTGGCATCCGGCGGCCTGTCGTTCAATCCGGTGGCTTACCACCTCCATCAAGGTGCTGTGGGCGTCAATGGCGGCGTCCAGGTCAATTTGGCGGCTGCACCGTTCGTGTCGATATTTTCGGGCGGCACTTTGCTGGTCGGCGGAAACAACATCACGAGCCCCAGCCCAACGCTTCTGAGCAACCTGAAAGCGGGTCTCGAATACGTCAATATTCACACCGGTGCCAACTCTGGCGGCGAAATCCGCGGTCAGCTCCTACAAGTGGCAGCGATTCCTGAGCCCGCCACTTATGCGATGTTCGGCCTCGGCCTGGGTTTGATGGGTGTGTTCTCCCGTCGCCGCGCCGCCAAGTCGAGCTGAGTTTTTCCGGTTCCCCGGTTTGAAAGGCCCGCGCTGCGGGCCTTTTTTGCGGGCGTTCACCGCCGCATCAAGGTGCTCTTGCCGAACAGGCTTTCGATCAGGTCCACCGCCACCTCGGCAGTCTGGTTGCGCACATCGAGCGCAGGGTTCAGCTCCATCACGTCGAGGCTGGCGAGGCGCCCGGTGTCGGCGATCATTTCCATGCACAGCTGCGCTTCGCGGTAGGTCGGCCCGCCGGGTACGGTGGTGCCAACGCCTGGGGCGATCGGCGGATCGAGGAAGTCGACGTCGAAGCTGACGTGCAGATGGATGTTGACGTCCAGCGTGGCCAGTGCCAGCTCCATCGCGTGGCGCATGCCCATCTCGTCGATGAAGCGCATGTCGAACACATCGAGCTCCTGCTCGTGCACGAAGCGCTTCTCGCCGGCATCGACGCTGCGGATGCCGATCTGCCGCACCCATTTCGGGCTGATTGCCGGCACGTGGCCGCCGATCTCGATCAACTCCTTGGGGCCGTGACCGCACAGGCAGGCGACCGGCATGCCGTGCAGGTTGCCGCTGGGCGTCAGCGTCTGCGTGTTGAAGTCGGCATGCGCGTCCAGCCACAGCACGCGCAGCCGCTTGCCGACATCGCGGCAGTGGCGCGCCACGGCGCTGATCGACCCGATGCCGAGGCAATGGTCGCCACCCAGCAAAACGGGCATGCGATTCAGTTTGAGCTCGGTGTAGACCGCGTCGTGCACCAGGCGGTTCCAGGCGATCACCTCCGGCAGATGGCGGTAGCCATCGGCCGGTGGCAGCCAGGGGTTGGTCGGGCCGCTGAGGTTTCCGCGGTCCACCACCTCGAGCCCATGGCCCTGCAGCGCGGGCACGATGTTGGCGACGCGCAGCGCTTCCGGCCCCATGCTGGCACCGCGCTTGCCGGCACCGATGTCGGTGGGCGCGCCGATCAGGCTGAGGTGCTGGTTCATGCGCGGGCGGTCGATGGCGTCAGATGTCGACCGCAAACGCGCCGGTCTCGGTGGGTGGTGCGTCGAAGCCGTATTCCGCTTCGAGCACGGCCCAGGCTTCCTCGGCGGTCTCGACGTAGCGGAACAGGTGCACGTCGCCGGGCGAGATCATGCCGGTTTCGATCAGCACGTCGAAGTTGATCAGCCGCGACCAGAACTCGCGCCCGAACAGCAGGATCGGCCGCTTGCGGCACTTGCCGGTCTGCACCAGCGTCATCGTTTCGAACAATTCATCGAGCGTGCCGAAACCGCCAGGGAAGCACACCAGCGCGATGCTGCGCATCAGGAAGTGCATCTTGCGCAGTGCGAAGTAGTGGAACTGGAAGCACAGCTCGGGCGTGATGTACGGGTTCGGTTCCTGCTCGTGCGGCAGCACGATGTTCAGCCCGATGCTCTTGCCGCCGACCTCGAACGCGCCGCGGTTGCCCGCTTCCATGATGCCTGGGCCACCGCCGGTGACCACGTAGACCGGCGTGTCCATGGCGGCGGTGCGCTGCGTGACGAGGGCGGCAAAGCGCCGTGCCTCGTCGTAGTAACGCGACATCAGCACGCGGGTCTCAGCGGCGCGGACGGCGCTGGCGTCGTCCCGGGCCTGGGCTCGCGCCAGATCGGCGGCGGCAGCCTCGGGCGACTGGATGCGGGCGCTGCCGAAGATCACGATGGTCGACTCGATGCCCGCTTGCTTTTGCACCATTTCCGGCTTCAGCAGTTCGAGCTGCATGCGCACCGGCCGCAACTCTTCGCGCAGCAGGAAATCGTTGTCGGTGAAGGCGAGGCGGTAGGCGCTCTCCGGTCCGCCATAGAGCGAGGGCGGCGCGGCGGTGCTGGCGTCTTCCTGGGCTGTCGGGAAATTGCGGGCGGTGAGTTCGTTGCGTTTGTCCATGCGGTGCAGCTTAGCGTGTCGGTGGGTACAGGGGTGTCAACGGTGCGGCGCAGCACACACCGGGCAGCCAGGGTGGGGGGCCAGCCGTATCTCGGTCCATTCCATCCGGCGGGCGTCGAGCATCTGCAGCCGACCGGCCAGCGACGTGCCGACGCCAACCAGCAGCTTCAGCGCTTCGGCCGCCTGCACGCTGCCGATGATGCCGACCAGCGGCGCGAACACACCCATCGTCGCGCAGCGCGCTTCTTCAAATGTCGCGTCAGGCGGGAAGATGCAGGCATAGCACGGGTGCTCGGCTTCGCGGCGATCACGCTGGCCGGTCACGTACACCGAGACCTGCCCGTCGAAGCCGATCGCCGCGCCCGACACCAGTGGCCGGGCGTGCCGCACGCAGGCCGCGTTGACGGTGTGTCGCGTCGCGAAGTTGTCGCAGCAGTCGATCACCAGATCGGCCTCGGCAACCAGTTCGTTCAGCCGCGCGGCATCGGCGCGTTCGCGCAGCGCGACCACCCGCACGTCGGGGTTGATGGCCCGTACCGTGGCCGCTGCGGAATCGACCTTGGCAAGGCCCAGGCGCGCCATCGAGTGGGCGATCTGGCGCTGCAGGTTGGTCAGCTCGACGGTGTCGTCATCGACGATCGTCAGCGTGCCCACACCGGCCGTGCCCAGGTACATCGCCACCGGCGAGCCCAGTCCGCCGGCACCGATCACCAGCACATGGGCGGACAGCAGCCGCTGCTGGCCTTCGATGCCGATCTCGTCGAGCAGGATGTGGCGCGAGTAGCGCAGCAGTTGGTCGTCGTTCATCGGGGCGAGGGCACGAAAAAACGCCCGCGTGCAGCGGGCGTTGGAGGGCGTGGAATGCGGCGGGGCATCACTGACTGGCTGTGTACGGCCCTGAATGCCGAGGCGCCTCAGTTCGCATCTGTCTCGACCTTGCGCTCGGTCATCGATTTGCTGACCAGCACCGGCTTGCCCTTCAGGCGGTTGATGGCCTGCGCGAGCTGGAAGTCGTCCTCGCTGCCGAACTCGGCCGGGGGCTTGATCGGCGCGGCGGCCTTCTTGGCAGTTTCTTCTTCCAGCTTCTTGCGGGCGATCTCGCGCGCCTTCTCGCGGGCCTCGTCCTTGACCTCGGCACCTTGGCCGCTTTGCAAGTGCTTTTCCAGGTCGGCTTCACGCGGACGCAGGGCCGAGAACAGGTTGCCCTCGGCGGTCTCGTCGATCATCACGTCGGGCAAGATGCCCTTGGCCTGGATCGACTTGCCGCTCGGCGTGTAGTACCGCGCGGTGGTGATCTTCAGCGCGGTGTCCGGCGACAGCTGCCGCACCGTCTGCACCGAGCCCTTTCCGAAAGTCTGCGCACCCATCACCGTGGCGCGCTTGTTGTCTTGCAAGGCGCCGGCAACGATTTCGCTGGCCGAGGCCGAGCCTTCGTTGACCAGCACCACCAGCGGCACCGATTTCAGCGCCTCCGGCAGGCGCCGCAGTGGATCGGCACCACCGCGCCGCAGGTAGTACTCGGGCGCCGCCTTGAAGATTGACTTCGACTCGGGAATCTGGCCGTTGGTCGTGACGACAGTGGCATCCGCTGGCAGGAAAGCCGACGAAATCGCCACCGACGCTTCGAGCAGACCGCCCGGGTCGTTGCGCAGATCGAGCACGATGCCCTTGAGGTTGGGGTCTTGCTTGTAGATTTCTTCGAGCTTGCGGGCGAAGTCCTCGACCGTGCGATCCTGGAACTGGCTGACGCGCAACCAGGCGTAGCCCGGCTCGACCACCTTGGCGCGCACGCTGACCGTGCGGATTTCCTCACGCACGATGGTCACAGGGAAGGTGCGATCCTCGGACTTGCGGAACAGCGTCAGCACGACCTTGGTGCCCGGCTCGCCGCGCATGCGCTTGACCGCCTGCTCCAGCGTCAAGCCCTTGACCACGGTGTCGTCGATCTTGGTGATCAGGTCGCCGCTTTTCAGGCCACCGCGGAAGGCCGGTGAGCCTTCGATCGGCGTGACCACCTTCACCAGGCCGTCTTCCATGCCGATCTCGATGCCGACCCCGACGAAACGCCCGGTCGTACCTTCGCGGAATTCCTTCCACGACTTCTTGTCGAAATACTGCGAATGCGGGTCGAGCCCGGCCACCATGCCGCCGATGGCGTCGGTGATCAGCTTCTTTTCATCGACCGGTTCGACGTAGTCGCTCTTGACCATGCCGAACACGGCCGCGAGTTGCTGCAGTTCGTCCAGTGGCAGTGAGCTGACCGAGTTGCGCGCCGTGGCCTGCAACTGCATCGTCGCCAATGCCCCCGCCACCGCACCGAGCGCGATCCATCCTGAAATCTTGAGCTTCGTACCCATGTCCGACCCTCTAACTGGCTTGTGCATTCGATCCTCATCTCAGTATAGAACCCAGGGTTGGATGGATGCTGCCTGGGCTGGCTTAGTTTCCGATGATGAAGCCGCAGCCCAAAAGAAATCTCGATTCACTGTCAAGTCTGACCGCGTGCCGCCGATGGCGGGGTGATGTCCATGGGTTCGCGGCGATGACCCCCAGCCGCCGACCCGCATGGTCATCGATCGACGACAAGACCGCGCATGTTCAGCTTATTCAGAACCCCGAAAGCCGATCCGGTGACGACGCTGACCCTGGTGGACAGCGCACTCACCCATCCACAACCGTCCCCATCGACCCAGGGCGTGGGGCAGCGGCGAACGCTGCCCAGCGAGCAAGACCGAAGCGGCCTTCGACGAATTGTTGATCGACCACCGCGGCGGTCGGCTTGGCTTCTCACCCCTGGTGGCGGGCGAACCGATGCGCCTTGGCCTCCTCCACTGCCCCGCTTGTGCAACAAAGTGCCGCAGAGCGCTCACGTATATTTCGCGTGGCCCGCAATCCTTGATCCGAGCAACCCATGAACACTCCATCACGCAAGTCGGTTGCCTCGAAGGCGAAGCGGGCCAAGAAATCGCCCACCGACATCGCCATCGCGACCGAACTCGCCCCGGCCGTCGCCATCGCATTGCTTGATAAGTCCTCAAAGGCTGCGGGATCGCCGCCGCCGGCCCTCGAAGTGCTGGCAGCCGGAGTGACCGCCTCGGACACCGACGGCAATGTGCGTGTGCAACTGATGTTCCCGAACGGTGCCGTGCTGCCCGTTGAGATGAGTGCCGACGCCGGAGCCGCCTTGTCGAAGGGGTTGGACGAAGAAATTCTGGACAAAAAGTAAGGCGACATCGACGCGTCGACGCGGGTCGCTGTCGGCAAGGCCCGCTCGACCCGCTGATCTAGCGCTGCTTGGCATCGTTCCCACATTTCGGGGCGCGCCTTCGGCTGTACAGCCATGACGTTGCTTGCGAGGTGCCGCCCGGAGTTGAATGGGCCGATGCCCGCGACATCTGCCCGAATGAGTCGCTGGTGGGCCGCTATATCGCCGATGGCCGGCGCTCCTTCGCGAAGTTCTCCAATCTTTTCCGCTGCCGCATGATCCGGAAGACCAGGCTGTGCTGGGTCGATACCGACATGCTGCGCCTGCGCCGGCCGGATTCCTTGGCGCGCCCGATGGTGTTCGGCCGCCAGTTGGAGGCATCTCACAGCTGGACCATCAACAACGCGGTGCTGACGTCTGCCATGAACTCGGCACCTTGGAACGATCTCGCCGGTCGTCCCGTGAAGCGGAGCTCAAGGCCTTCATTGCTGAGATTGCGGCGTGAGGCCTGCACCACCGACCGATGAAGGCCGCCTCAGTGGCGTTCATGAAGCTCGGAGCTTGCGGTCTGTCGAGGTGTGTCTTTTGGCTTCGTCTCTGGTCCCACCGACAGGAATCGAACCTGTATCTGCCGCTTAGGAGGCGGCCGTTCTGTCCATTGAACTACGGCGGGCGGCTCCCCGAGTTTCACACGCAGGTTTGACTTGCCCAGCTTCAGCGCAGTTACATTGTTTTACAATGTGCGCTCGCGGTTTCGCGTACGGCGCCTTCGATCTGCTTCAGACCGATCTCCTGCCGACTTGAGAACGTGAGATCAGAGCCCCCTTGGCGAGTCTGTTCGAGCGATCGGGAATTGCCGCAGCAGCCAACATGTCCGCATCTGTTCTACGCCTTGCGCACGACGCCACCGCACCCCGATACCGCCGCCAGTCGGCGCGACATCCACACCCTCCACCGGCGCCCCGACGGCGCCAATCACTCTCAAAGGCATGAAGCCATGAAGCGCTACCACTGGACTCTTTTGATGTCGGCCTTGTTGTCGATGTCGGCACACGCCGACAACGGCGCCCTCACCAGCGAGCTGAAGGTGTGGACGGTGGTCAAGCAGGCCGATGGCGCTGAGGCGCTGCAACCGGCACGGGCTGTCAAGCCGGGTGACTTGCTCCAGTACGCGACCGTCTACACCAACCCCGGCAAACAAGCGGTGACGCACCTGGTGACGCAGCTGCCGATACCGGCGGGCACCGAATGGGTCGGCGCCAGCGCCGTGCCGAGCGCGGTGCTGGCCACGCTCGACGGCAAGGTCTACGCGCCCGTGCCGCTGCTGCGCAAAACCCGACGCGCCGATGGACAGATGGTCGAGGTGCCGGTGCCGCTGGCCGAATACCGCGCGCTGCGCTGGCCCGAGCAGCAGCTCGCGGCGGGCGCGACGTTCACCACCATCGCGCGGGTGCGGGTGGTCAATGGCGCGGCGCCGATTCAAACCCCCAGTGAGCCGCCGTCCGCGGCGGCCACTGCCGTTCCGCCAGCGCCCAAAGCGCGCTGATCGGTGTGAGAGAGACACGTCAAGAAGTCACAAATCCTGCCGATACAGCGGGTGCTGATCAGCTCACCGGGAACCACATCATGAATTTCAGTTGGACAAATTTCGCACGCAGCGCCACGCGCCTCGTGTCTGGCGGCATCAGGCAGCGCCTGCAACGGCGCACGTCGCTGGCCTGTGGCGCGCTGGCGCTGGCAGCGGCGGTGGGCTTGACACCGGACGCGGCAGTGGCAGCCCCGGCGGCCGGCACCGCCATCGGCAACCAGGCGTCGGCCACTTACACCGACGCGTCAAACACGCCGCGTACCGTCACCTCGAACGTGGTGACCGCGATCGTTCAACAGGTTGCCAGCCTGACGCTGGCGCAAAGCACCAGCCGCACCGTCAGTGTCGGCAGCCAGGTCAGCTACCCGGTGACGCTGACCAACTCGGGCAACGGTGTCGATACCTTCAACCTGAGTTCGACCCAGTCGGGCACGTTCAACTTCACCTCGGTGGTGTTCTATGCCGACGCCAATGGCGACGGCGTGGCCGACAACACCACCCCGATCACCGCAAGCACCGCCCTCGCGATGGGCGAGGTGTTTCGCTTCGTCGCGGTTGGCACGGTGCCCAACACGGCCGCATCGGGCAACACCGACAGCCTGGTCATCACCGCCACCAGCACGTTCAACAGCGGCGTGTCCAACAGCGTGACTGAAACCACCACCGTGACCTCGAATGCGGTGATCAACGTCACCAAGTCGATGAGTTCGGCCAGCGGCTTGCCGGGCAGCGGCCCGCACACCGTCACGCTGACTTACAACAACAGCGGCAACACCGCCGCCAGCGCGGTGCAAATTCGTGATCTGCTGCCCGCCGGCATGACCTACGTGGCCGGTTCGGCACGCTGGAGCGCCTCCGGCAGCACGGTGCTGACCGACGCCAGCAATGCCGACGCCCAAGGCAGCGGCCCGACCATCACCTACGACTTCGGGGTCACCGCAGCCAACCAGGCCACCGCCGTGATCAGCAGCGTGGCGCAGGGCCAGACCGGTACCGTGACCTTCCAGGTCACGATCAACACCTACAACACCGGCAGTGCGACCGGCCAGTTGGCAGGCCCGTTGAACAACACCGCCGACACCACCTACAACGACGGCGTCGCCAGCGTCGGCCCGCTCAACACCAACACCTTCACGTTCACGGTCAGCGCGGTGCCTGCGGTCACGATGACCGGCCAAACCGTGGCCAGCGCGGCGCAAGGCAGCACGGTCAGCTTCAGCAACGTGGTTCGCAACAACGGCAACACGCCGGACAGTTTCGACATCACCTTGCCGACCGGCAGCTTTCCGGCCGGCACCAGCTTTCAGCTCTACCAGGCCGACGGTTTGACGCCGCTGCTCGACACCAACGGCAACGGCGTGCCCGACACCGGCACGCTGGCCAGTGGCGCCACTTACAACGTGGTGCTGCGCGCCACGCTGCCAACCAACTCGACCGGCGGCCCGTTCTCGGTCAGTAAAACCGCCACCTCCAAGCTTGACCCGACCAAAACCGCCACCGTCAGCGACACCTTGACGGCCATCGCAGCCAACTCGGTCGACCTGACCGGCAATGCAGTCATCGGCGGCGGCGGTGTGGTGGGTGTCGGCGCGGGCCCTGAGGGCGCGGCGCAAACCACCAACACGACCGGGCCGGGCACCACCACCCGCTTCACGCTGTTCGTCAACAACACCAGCGGCGTGTCCGACACCTTCGATCTGGCTGCCAGCACCAATGCGAGCTTCTCGACACTGGCCTTGCCTGCGGGCTGGACGGTGGTGTTTCGCAATGCAGCGGGCGCCATCATCACCAACACCGGCGTCGTCAACGCCGGCAGTGCGCAGCAGGTGTTTGCTGACGTGACGATTCCGGCCGGTCAGGCCGCGATCCCGGGTGCCGGGCAAGACCTGTTCTTCCGCGTGTTGTCGCCTTCGAGCGGCACCACCGACCGCATCCACGAGGCGGTGGTCGTCAGCACCGTGCGCAACGTTCAGATCGCACCGAGCAACTCGGGCCAGGTGTTCGCAGGCAGCTCGATCGTCTACGCCCATACGCTGACCAACGCGGGCAACGTGACGGAAAACAGCGGCAGCAGCACGATCGCACTGGCCTTGGCCAACACGCAGAGCACCTTTAGCTCGATCGTTTACCGCGACGCCAACAACAACGGCGTGATCGACCCGAGTGACCCGGTGGTCAACGCCCCGGCCGACCTGGGCCCGATTGCCGCCGGTGCCAGCCTGCGCTTGCTGGTGCGCGTAAGCGCCACCGGCGGCGCGGCAGCCGGTGTCACCGACACCGCGACGCTGACGGTCACCACCGCGGGCAGCATCAACGGTGCGGTTGCGCCAGCGGTGGTGTCGACCACCGACACCACGACGGTGATTGCCGGTAACTTGGTGCTGCTGAAGGAACAATCCATCGACGGCAACTGCGACGGCGTTCCTGACACCGCCTTCAGCAACGCCAACATCACCGCTGGTGCGGCGCCCGGCGCCTGCGTTCGGTACCGCGTGACGATCACCAACATCGGCACCTCCAGCGTGCTCAGCGTGGTGGTCAGCGATGCCACTCCGGCCAACACGACCTACAGCGCCGCAGTGGTCGCCACGATCAGCCAGGGTTCGATCACCGCGCCGACCGCCGGCAGCACCGGCACCGTCAGCGCCAGCGTCGGCACGCTGGCCGCGGGTGCCTCGGCGGTGATGAACTTCGGGGTTCGCATCAACCCGTGATGCGATGCCGACGTCGGCAATGCCTCGCAGGCCGACCGCCTGCAACCACTCACCGCAGCCGCTCCGGCTGGGGTGAGTGACCCCGCACCGACGCCGAACCGGCTTCGACCCTGGGTCGGCAGTGCCCCACGCTGCCGCTCCCTCACCACCCCGCAGGACGCCTCAGACCGTGTACGCACCGCCGCTGTTGAGCTGCTGCATCGCCGGGTTTCTCACCCGCTGGGTGCGGCACGCCACCAACCTCAGTTGGTGCTTGCTGGCGGCCTGGGCCGCGCTCGGCAGCAGCGCTGAAGCGGCGCCCCTGGCCGGCAGCCGACTCGACAACACCGCTCACGCGACCTACTTCGACACCGACCGCGGCTTCAATGCGACCATTCAATCGAACACGGTGTCGATCACCGTGCAGGCGCTCGAAGCACTCACCCTGACCAGCAACAACATGCTGCAGCGCGCGGCCGGTGGCAATGCCGGCTTGACGCACCGCCTGACCAACACCGGCAACGCGAGCAGCCGCTACACACTGCGCTTTGCCAATCGCAGCGACGACGACCACGACCTGACCGACCTGCGTCTGGTGTGGGATCGCAACGGCAACGGCATTGCCGACGCCAACGAGCCGGTGCTGGGCAACGGCGATGAGTTCGGCCCGCTGGCCCCTGGCGAATTCGCTGATCTGGTGCTGCTCGGCGGCATTGCCGATGGGGTGGGCGTAGGCCGCGTGGCGCGGCTCGACCTGAGCGCCCGCAGCGTCGCCCAGGGCGTCACGGCGGCCAACATCGACAGCGTCACGGTGGCCGATGGCGCACTGATGCAACTGGCCGCAGGCGCTGACAAAGCGACGCCACAGACCGGTGATCGCGTGTTGCTGACGCTGACCGCCAGCAACACCGGCAACCGCCCCGCCAGCGGCTTGCCGGTGACGGTGGACGGTGCGACGCTGGCCTTGGTGCTGCTGCGCGATGTGATCCCTGCCAACACCACGCTGACCGCGCTCGGTGCGGCCAACGGCGCGCTGCCGCTCTACCACCTGCAAGGCCAGCCCGAGCACAACTACACCCGCACGCCGCCGACCGACCTGCGCCAGGTCGATGCGGTGGCGTTCGGTTTTGCGGCCGACATCGCGCCCGGCCAATCGTTCACACGCAGCCTCGAAGTGCAAATCAACCCGAACGCGGCTGGCCCGATCGACAACATCGGGCGCTTGCTGTTCATGGACGGGCTGCAAACGCAGCCGGTTGGTGTCGACTCGAACCCGGTGCGCATGGTGGTGCCCGATCAGCCGCCAGCCTTGAAGCTGTTTGCCGATGCCAACTACACGCGGCCGGCCAAAGCGCTGGCGGCGGGGCAGCCGTTTTACGTGTCGTTTGTCGCCTCGCGCTGCAACCTCGATCCCTTGCGTGCCGAGACCCAGCAACTCACGGTGTCGTCGGCCAAGGCACGTGACATCGAGTCGTTCGTCGCCACCGAGACGGGGCCCAACACCGGCGAATTCCGCATCGAACCCTCGGTGCCCACCACCGACGCACTGCACACGCCGCTGGTGCGCGGCGACGGCCGCTTAAGCGTCAAGCCGAACGACGAGTTGACCGTTTCGGTGACCGGCTGCGGCGCCACCCTGTTGCAGGCCAACGTGCTGGTCGATCCGTTCGGCGTGGTCTTCGACAGCAAGACCAGCGCGCTGCTGGCAGGCGCGGTGGTCAGCTTGTTCGATGTGACCGGTGCGGGCAACGGCGGTCACCCGAACGGACTGGCGCACGTCTTTTTGGACGACGGCGTGACCGCCGCCCCGAACGTGCTGACCACCGGCGCCGACGGCGCATACCGCTTTCCGTTGGTTGCGCCCAGCGTCTACCGCTTGCAGGTGGTGCCGCCGACGCCCTACGCCTTTCCATCGACGCTGGCCACCAGCTTGCAGCCGGCCGAGCGGCTGGTCGATGCGGGTTCCTACGGCGCGCAGTTCACCATCACCGCCGAGAGCGAACCGGTGCACCTCGACATCCCGCTCGATGCCGACTCCCGGGCCGGGTTTTTCATCGAGAAAACCGCCTCGCGCCGCACCGTCGAGCTGGGTGAGTTTGTCGACTACCAAATCAAGATCAAGAACGTCACCGGCCAGTTGCTCGGCCGCATTCGCGTCAACGACCGCCTGCCGACCGGCTTCGCTTACCTGAGGGGCAGCGCGCGCATCGATGGCCGCAGCACGCGCTACGACGGCTCGGTGCTGCCCGAACCCGAAGGCAAGGTTGGACCGGCGCTGGTGTTCAACGTGGGCTCGCTCAACGACGCCGCCGTGCTGACGCTGACCTACCGGGTGCGTGTCGGCCCCGGCGCGTTGCGCGGCGACGGCATCAACCGCGCGCAGGCGACGACCGCCGGGCCGCTGCCCAAGCTCAGCAACGAGAGCAGCGCGTTGGTGCAGGTGTTGCCCGGCGTGTTCAGCGACCGCGGTTTCTTGCTCGGCAATGTGTACGCCGATTGCAACGACAACCGCGAGCGCGACGACGGCGAACCGGGCATCGCCGGGGTGCGGCTGTACCTGGAGGACGGCACCCATGTCACCACCGACCGGCTCGGCCGCTACAGCCTGTACGGCCTGAAGCCGCAAACTCATGTGCTCAAGCTCGACCGCACCAGCTTGCCGTTCAACGTCGGTGCGCCCGGCGAAGCGCAGCTCGCGCTGCTCGCCAACCGCAATGCGGGCGATGCCGGCAGCCGCTTCATCGACATGAAAAACGGCGAGCTGCAACGCGCCGATTTCGCGGTGGCCGGTTGCAGCGATGCCGTGCAGGCCGCCATCGCCGCGCGCAGCGACGCGGTGGCGCGCACCGAGCAGTTCACCGAAACCGCACGCGACGCGCGCCTCGCCGCCGACCCGCGCCTGCCGCCGGTCACCGATCCGAAAGCCTTGCCCGCCAGCGGCGTGATCGGCAGCGGCGTGGGCGCGCCGTTGGCAGGGTCTGGCAGTGCAGGGTTCGCTGCGTTGTTCGGGGGCGCCGGCAACCCCGCGGGGGTGTCAACGCCAACGGGGTCGGCCGCCTTGCCCTCGCCGCCGAAGTCGGCAGCCGGGCTGCCGTCGTCCGCCGCCAGCGCTGCGTCGGCCGCATCAGCGGCTTCGGCCGCGCCCACCTTGACCGACGAGGCGATGGCCACGCTCGACAACAGCCCGGTCATCGTCAGCCCGTCGCCCGCGCAGGTGCTGGGCTTTGCACAGACCACGGTGGTCGTCAAAGGCGCGCTGGGCGTCAACCTCGAATTGCGCGTCAACGGCACGCTGCTGTCGGCGTCGCGCATCGGCCGGCTGCGCAGCCTGGAGTCGCAGGCCTTGCAAGTGGCCGAATACGTCGGCGTCGATTTGAAACCCGGCGTCAACACGCTGGAGTTGCTACAGCCGGCCGCCGACAGCCCGGGCGTGCCCGGCGCCGCCGCCGTCGTGGCGGGTCGGCACAGCATCACCGTCATCGCGCCCGGCACTCTGGCGCAGTTGCGACTGAGCGCGCCGACCGAGGCCTTGCCGGCCGATGGCCGCTCGCTCATCAAGGTGGTGATCGAGCCGCTCGACGCGGCCGGTGTGGCCGTCACCTCGCCGACGCCAGTGACGCTGAACGCGAGCAACGGCCGCTGGCAACAGCGCGACCTCGACCCCGACGAGCCGGGGCTGCAGGTGTTCGTGGAAGGCGGTCGGATGGTGGTCGAGCTGGAATCGCCGGGCGAACCGGGCGATGTGCTGGTGCAGGCGGCTTCGGGCGCAGCGCAGTCGCAGGCCAAGCTCAGCTACATCGCGGAGTTGCGGCCGATGATCGCAGCCGGGGTGATCGAAGGCGTGCTCAACCTGCGCAACCTCAAAGGCGGTGTCGTGAAAAAAGCGAACCCGCAGGACGGCTTCGAGCAGGCGCTGAAAAACGTCTCGACCCGCTTCGACAACGGCCGCGGCGACGTGGGCGCGCGCGGGGCCGTGTTCCTCAAAGGCAAGGTGCTCGGCTCGGCCTTGTTGACGCTGGCCTACGACTCCGACAAAGACACCCGCGAGCGGCTGTTTCGGGACATCCAGCCGGGCGAGTTTTACCCGGTGTACGGCGACGATTCGGTCAAAGGCTTCGAGGCGCAATCGACCGGCCGCTTGTACGTGCGCCTCGACCGCGGCAAGTCGTATGCGCTGTACGGCGACTTCAACACACAGACCGAGCCACGCGTGCAATCGCGCACCGGCCGTGCGGTGAGCAACCTGGACGGCAGCGGCGCTATCGGAGCGAACGGAACGACGAACGGAAGTGCGATTGGCGGTGCGATTGGAAGTGTGAATGCGAGCCCGAATTTTGGTGCGATCGGCGGTGCCTATGGCCTCGGCGGCGTGCCGCTCGACGAGCGGCGGCTCGGCCAGTTCAGCCGCAGCCTGAACGGTGTCCGCGGGCACCTCGAGGCCGACGACGGCAGCCGCAGCGTGACCGCCTTCGCCGCGAAGACCACCAGCCGTCAAGTGATCGACGAGCTGCCCGCGGTCGGCACTTCCGGCCCGTTTGCATTGAGCAAATCGCCGTTGATCGAAAACAGCGAAAAAGTCGAGCTGCTGACCCGCGACCGCAGCCAGAATTCGCTGGTGCTGCGGCGCGTGCCGCTGACGCGTTTTGTTGACTACGAGATCGAAACCCTCGGCGGCGGCATCTTGCTGAAAGGACCCTTGCCCAGCCTCGATGCCGACTTCAATCCCAACTCGCTGCGCGTTACTTACGAGGTCGATCGCGGTGGCGTCGAGAGTGTGGTTAGCGGGGTGAACGGGCGCATCGACCTGAACGAGCTGATTGCCCTGAGTGCGGGGGTGGTGCGCGACAACGACCCGCTGCAACCGCTGACGCTGTACAGCCTTGGCGGCACGCTGCGGCTGGCCGCAGGCACCTCGGTGGCGGCCGAGGCGGCGCACACCGACACGCCGCTGGGCTTGCATGCGAGCGGCAATGCGGCACGCATCGAACTGCGCCACGACGGCAACAAACTGCAGGCGCAGGCGCAGGTGGTCAACGCCGATGCCGGCTTCGACAACCCCTCGGCGTCGGTCACCCGAGCGCGCCGCGATGTGACGGCCAAAGCCACCTACAGACTCAGCGAGAAGACGCTGCTGAAGGCCGAGGGCTTGCTCAGCGACGACCTGGCCTCGTCGGCCAGCCGCAGTGGCGAGCAGTTCAGCATCGAGCACGCCTGGAGCGACAAACTGCGCGGCGAAATCGGCGTCCGCCACAGCAGCGGCATCGACTTGAATGCGCCGCTGGCGGCACCCGGTCCCGCAGCATCGGCTTCGGCGCCGATTGCGCCCATCGCCGCACCCGCCGCAAGCCCTGCCACGGCCAACAGCAGCAGCAACACCGTGCTGGCCAAGCTCATCGCGCAGGTGCCCGGCCTGCCCAAAGCCAGCGTGTTCACCGAGGTCGAGCAAGATGTCGAGCATTCGGCTCGCCGGGAGGCCGCCGTCGGCGGCGAGTATCGCTACAGCAACGCGACCCGTCTGTATGCGCGCCACGAGCTCATCAGCAGCCTGGGCAGCCGCTACGGACTGAATGACTCGCAGCAACGCAACGCCACCGTGTTCGGTGTGCAAACCGAATACCTGCCAGAGGCCAACTTGGTCAGCGAATACCGCATGCGCGAGGCGATCGATGGCCGACAGGCCGAGGCGGCCATCGGCCTGCGCAACCGCTGGAAGCTGGGCGACGGCTGGTCGCTGTCGAGCGGCTTCGAGCGTGTCCACAGCGTCGACGGCAAAAACAGCGGCAGCGGCACTGGCCGCAGCGGTGAAGGCACCTCGGTGGTCGGCGGCGTCGAGTACACCGGAGCGCCCAACTGGAAAGGCGCGACGCGGCTGGAATTGCGCCACAGCACCAGCAGCGACAGTTTGCTCAGCACGGTGGGCGTGTCGTACAAAATCGATGAGGCCTGGACCGCGCTCGGCCGCAACTTGCTGAGCGTCCTGCATCAGCGCAATGCAGCCGACAAAACCGAAGATTGGCTGCAGTTCGGCTTGGCCTGGCGCGAGCGCGGTGCCAACCGCCGCAACGCGTTGATGCGCGTCGAGTACCGCACCACCGACACCAGCGACCCACGGGTCGGCGACAGCGGGCGGCAGGTGGTGATCGTCTCGGGCCACATGAACCAGCAGGTCAATGCGCGGCTGTCGCTGGCGGGTCGGCTGGCGGGCAAATGGGCGCAAGACCAGTCGGTCGGCTTGTCCAGCACCTACCACACCGAACTGATCGCCGGCCGCCTCACTTACGACCTCGCGCCGAAGTGGGACATCGGCCTGCAGGCCAGTGCGTTGATCGGCGGCGGCGGGCGGGCGCAGCAACTCGGCCTGGGGGGCGAAGTGGGGTATCTGCTGGCCAAAAATTTGTGGTTCAGTGTGGGATGGAACGTGCTCGGTTTTTCCGACCGCGACCTGACGGCGCAGGACTACACCCAGCTTGGCGGCTTTTTGCGGCTGCGCTTCAAATTTGACGAGGGCTTGTTTTGAACACGGTGTGCACCTTGAGTAACCGCGTTGCCCAGTTGAAACGATGCATGCGCGGCGCTGCGCGTCAGGGGGTGGCGAGCTGCGTGGCGCGCTGGCTGGTGCTCACGCTTTTGGTGCTGCTCGGCGGCGTTGCAGGCAACGCGATGGCCCTGCCGGTGCCACCCGACAACACCGTCTACGGCAACGTCGGCACCACGCTGTACACGATCACGCCGAGCTCCGGCGCGGCGGTCAGCGTGGGCACGCTGCAGTTCACCACCAACGGCTTCGGGCGCGACCCGATCACCGGGCGCGTCTACTACGCCGAGACGGTCTTGCCCGGCCGCGTCGCCTACTGGGACCCGACCACCGCGACCAACACGATCTTGCCGACGCCGCTGGGCTTCGTCACGAATCGGCTGGGCTTTCGCGCTGACGGGCAGATGTTCTCGATGAATCCGGGCACCAACAACATCTATGTGATCGACCGCAATACCGGCAATCCGACGATTGTTGCGACTGTCAGCGGCCCGCCGCTCAACGGTGGCGGCGACCTGGCCTTTACGCCGAATGGCGATCTTTACATCGTCACCAGCTCGACCATCTTTCGTGTGCTGGAGAACCCCATCTTGGTGCCGCCGAGCGGTGCCGTGCCGGCGCTGTCCACCACCTCGGCCGCGACCCTCACCACCGGCAGCCCGACCGGCCTGACTTTCATCGACAACGGCGTGGCGCTGGGCTCGCCCGGCACCGGCATCGTCGACCTGGGGTTGAACGGCGGCTTCACCAACGCGCGCGGCGCCAACGCCTACTCCGACCTCGGTGCGAGCCCGAAGTTCGCTGACATCGCGATCAGCGCCACCCCGTCGAGCAGCAACTTTGCGCGCACCGGCAGCGCGTCGTACGCGGTCAACGTGGTCAACAACGGGCCGCAAAGCGCGAGTGGCAATTTCACGGTCACCTTCACCCTGCCGAGCGGGCTGACGCTGGTCGGCGGCGGGCCATTCGGCACCGGCTGGAGCTGCAGCGGCGGCCCGGCCGTGACCTGCACGAACACCACCACCAGCCTGGTGGTGGGTGCCGCGTTGCCGACGCTGAACGTGCCTGTGACCACCAACGTGGCCGGTGGCACCAACAGCGTGGCCACCACTTTCACCGTGGCCGATACCACCTTCGATTCGGTGACCTCGAACAACGCCACCACGGTGACGGTCGGCGTTGGCGCGGGCACCATCGCGAAGACATTCTTGACCAACCCGATGCCCAAAGGCGGTACCAGCACGCTGGTGTTCACCTTGACCAATCCGACCGCGACCGCGTTCACCGGCGTCGGCTTCACCGACACCCTGCCGACCACGCCCGGCGCGATGGTCGTGGCGGCGGTGCCCAATCTCAGCACCAGCGGCTGCGGCGCGCCCACCTTCGCACCGGCGGCGGGTGCCGCCAGCCTGGCATTTTCGGGCGGCAGCATCGCGGCCGGCGGCACCTGCACTGTGCGGGTTGACATCACCGCGCCGACCTCCGGCAGCTACGCCAACACCGCCAGCGGTGTGGTCACCGCGCAAACTGGCGCCGCCGCTGGCGCGGCCAGCAACACCGCCACGCTGCTGGTGATGACGCCGCCGACCATCACCAAATCGTTCGCGCCCAGCCCGGTGATCCCGAACGGCCCCAGCGTGCTGACGATCACGCTGACCAACCCCGCCGCCAACGGCAGCAATGACATCGTCGGCACCACCTTCACCGATGTGTTCCCGACCACGCCGGGTGCGATGACGCTGGCCGACACCACCATCACCAACGGCTGCGGCGGCACGCTCAGCGATGCCGGCGGCGCGGCACTGGCGGCCGGCAGCACGGCGGTCAAGTTGGTCGGCGGCACGGTGCCGGCCAACGGCAGTTGTCTGGTCAAGGTCAACGTCAAAGCCCCGACGGCGGGCACCTACAACAACACCACCAACGCAGTCAGCAGCGCCAATGCCGGCACCGGTGTGGTCAGCAACACCGCCCCCCTGGTGGTCAGCAGCGTGGTCGCGCCGAGCATCGCGAAAGACTTTTCGCCGTCGCCGATCGCGGTCGGCGGCACATCGACGCTGACCTTCACGGTCACCAACCCGAACCCGACCACCGCGCTGACCGGCGTGGCCTTCGGCGACACCTTCCCGACCAGCCCGGGTGCGATGACCGTGGCCGCCACACCGGCGGCAACCACCACAGGTTGCGGCACACCCACCTTCGCACCGGCGGCAAACGCGACTTCGCTGGCGTTCTCCGCAGGCACCATTGCCGGCGGGGGCACCTGCACGGTGAAGGTCAACATCACGGTGAACGCGGTCGGTGCCTACACCAACGTGAGTGGCGCGGTCAGCGCGACCGGGCCGAGCGCGCTCACCGGCAACACCACCACCGCGACCATTTCCACGCTGGCGCCGCCGGTGATCGGCAAGGCCTTCAGCCCGTCGACCATCGGCACTGGCAGCACCTCGACGGTGACGATCACGATCTCGAACCCGAACGGCAGCCAGGCCATCAACGGTGTCGCGTTGACCGACGTGTTGCCCACCGCGCCCGGCGCGATGAAGGTGGCCGCGGTGCCCAATGCTTCGGTCAGCGGCTGCGGTGCGCCGACGTTTGCGCCCGTTGCCAATGCGGTGTCGGCGGCGTTCTCAAACGGCAGCATCGTCGGTGGCGGCTTGTGCACCATCAAGTTCGACGTGACGGCGCCCACGGCGGGAACCTACAGCAACAGCACCGGCAGCGTCGCCACCGGCAACAGCGGCTCCGG
This sequence comes from Burkholderiales bacterium, assembly GCA_031380885.1. Lineage (GTDB taxonomy): Bacteria > Pseudomonadota > Gammaproteobacteria > Burkholderiales > Burkholderiaceae_C > PBB1. Next base: position 25,230 of record JANMXL010000150.1, read on the forward strand.
CGTGGCCACCACGGCCAGCCTCACCGTCGTGGCGACCGCGCCGATCAGCATCACGAAAAGCTTTTTGACCAACCCGATGGCGGCCAACGTGCCAGCGGTGTTGCGCTTCGTCTTGACGAACCCGAACACCGGCACCGCGCTGACCGGCGTCGCGTTCAGCGACACCTTTCCCACCGCGCCGGGCGCGATGGTGGTAGCGGCCGTGCCCAGCGCCAGCACCACGGGCTGCGGTGCGGCCACGTTCGCGCCGGTGGCCGGTGCGGCCTCGGTGTCTTTCAGCGCAGGCAGTGTCCCGGCCAGCGGCACTTGCACGGTCGATGTGAGGGTGACGGCCCCGGCCGCCGGCACCTATGCCAACACCACCAGCAGCGTCACGTCCACCACACCGGCCACCACCGGCGCGGCGGCACTGGCGAACGTCGACGTGCTGGCCGCACCGATCATCAGCAAGACGTTCCTGACCTCGCCGGTGGCGGTGGGCGTGCCCACCACCTTGCGCTTCGACATCGCCAACCCGAACGGGCTGGCGCTGGCCAACCTGTCGTTCACCGACCTGCTGCCGACCTCGCCCGGTGCGATGGTGGTGGCGTCGGTGCCGAACGCCAGCACCACCGGCTGCGGCTCGCCCAGCTTCACGCCGAGCGCCGGTGCGGCATCGCTGGCCTTCAGCACCGCGTCGGTCGCGGCCGGTGCGACGTGCCGGGTCAGCGTCGACGTGGTGGCGCCCACCGTGGGCAGCTATGTCAACACCAGCAGCGCCATCACATCGACCAACGGCGGCACCGGCAACATCGCCAACGCCACGCTGAGCGCGGTGGCGCTGAACGTGCCGACGCTGGCCAAGAGCTTCGCCAGCGCCGGGCCGATAGCCCCCGGCACGCCGAACGCGTTGACCTTGACCTTGGGCAACAGCAACGCGAGCGCCATCACGCTGAGCGCCGCATTGATCGACAACCTGCCCAGCGGCATGACCGTGGCCAGCCCGGCCAACAGCAGCGGCACCTGCGTGGGCGTGACTGCCACACCGGGCGACACCAAGATCACGCTGGCCAATGGCAGCAGCATTCCGGCCGGTGGCTGCACGGTGATTGCCAGCGTGGTGGCCAGTACGGGCGGCACTTACACCAACACGCTGGCAGCCGGTGCCCTGGTGACGAGTGCAGGCAGCAACACCTCGGCGGCCAGCGCCAGCTTCAGCGTGCCCTTCGCGCCGGCGGCCACCAAGTCGTTCACGCCGACCACGGTCGCGGTGGGGGCGACCTCGCTGTTGAAGATCACGCTGGTCAACTCGAACGCCGGCACCGCCATCACCGGCGCGGCCTTCACCGACAGCTACCCGAGCGGGCTGGTCAACACCGCCACTCCCGCCGCTGTCATCAGCGGCGCCGGTTGCAGCGGCACGGTGACCGGCGCGGCCAACGGCAGCTCGCTGAGTTTGTCGGGCGGCGTGATCCCGGCCAGCGGCAGTTGCGATGTCACGGTCAACGTCAGCAGTGCCACGGCCGCCAGTTACTTGAACAGCAGCGGCGCGATCAGCACCAGCAACGTCGGCACCGGCAATGCGTCGAGCGCCACCTTGACGGTGTCGGTCGGCTCGCCGCTGACGGTGGCCAAGTCGTTCACCGCCAGCGCGGTGGCACCGGGGGCGACTTCGGTGCTGCGGATTCGCCTGACGAACCCGAACGGCGTGGCCATCACCGGCGCCACCTTCACCGACGCCTACCCGAGCGGCCTGGTCAACACCGCCACGCCGGCCGGCACCATCACCGGCGCAGGCTGCACAGGGTCGGTGACGGCGGGCGTCAACGGCACGTCGCTGGCGCTGTCGGCGGGCAACATCCCGGCCAGCAGCTTTTGCGACATCACTGCCAACGTGACCAGCAACACGCCCGGCAGCTACGCCAACAACAGCGGCACGGTGGCCACGACCAACGGCGGCACCGCTGCATCGAGCAGCGCCACACTGGTGGTGCTGTCGCCGCCCACGGTCGTGAAGAGCTTCGCCCCGTCGGCAGTGTCGGTGGGCAGCACCTCGGTGCTGAAGATCACCGTCACGAATGCCAACAGCGGCACCGCGTTGGCGGGCGTGGCCTTCACCGACGCCTACCCCGCTGGCCTGGTCAATACCGCCACGCCAGCCGGTGCCATCACCGGTGCCGGTTGCAGCGGCACCGTCACGGCGGCCGCCAACGGCACCTCGCTGGCCTTGAGCGCAGGCAGCGTGCCGGCGGGCGGCAGTTGCGACATCACGGTCAACGTCAGCAGCGCCAGCGCCGCCACTTACAACAACACCAGCGGCCCGGTGAGCACGACCAATGCGGGCAATGGCTCGGCGTCGATCGGCACCTTGAGCGTGGTCAGCGGGCCGGCACCCTTGACGGTGGTGAAAGCCTTCACCCCTGCCTCGATCGGCACCAACGACACGACGCTATTGAAGATCACCCTGCAAAACCCGAACGCCACGGCGGTGACGGGTGCTGCCTTCACCGACACCTACCCGTTCGCGATGGTCAACACCGCCGCACCGGGTGCGGTGATCACCGGCACGGGGTGCAGCGGCACCATCACCGCCGCGGCCAATGGCAGTTCACTCGCGCTGAGCGCGGGCAATGTACCGGCCAACAGCAGTTGCGACATCACGGTCAACGTGACCAGCAGCGCGGCCAACACGTATGTCAACAACACGGGCGCCGTCACAACGACCAACGCGGGCACCAGCACGTCGGTCAACGGCAGCCTGGTGGTGCTCAGCCACATCACCGTATTGAAGGCCTTCACGCCAACATCGGTGGTGGCGGGCAGCGCGTCGGTGCTGAAAATTACCTTGACGAATCCGAACGCGGTGGCGACCACCGGCGCGGCCTTCACCGACACCTACCCGAGCGGCCTGGTCAACACCGCCAGCCCGGCCGGTGCGATCAGCGGCGCCGGTTGCAGCGGCACGGTCACGGCAGCGGCCAACGGCACTTCGCTGGCGCTCAGCGGGGCCAGCGTGCCGGCCGGTGGCAGTTGCGACATCACGGTCAATGTGAGCAGTGCCGCAGCAGGCAGCTACGTCAACAACAGCGGCGCGGTCAGCACCGCCAATGCCGGGGCGGGTGCATCGGCTGGCGCGACGCTGACGGTCA
>JANMXL010000257.1:0-14798 GCA_031380885.1 Burkholderiales bacterium
CCGGCACGTGTCGACGACCAGCATGCCGGGCCCGCTGCCGTCGCGCAGTGAATCGACGAGCTGCTGCACGCTGGTCGAAAAGTCGGCCGCCGCATCGTCGAGCCGCCAGGTCTTCAGGCCGAAGGCGGCGCCGCGCGCGCAGATGTCACCACCGCCCAGCGTCGACGCCGTCGGCGTGGTCTGGGCGATGCCGTTGTCTTCAACCACGAAGAGCACCGGCAGCTTCCAGATGGCCGCCATGTTCATGCTCTCGTAGAGCAGGCCTTCGCCGAGCGTGCCGTCACCGATCATCACGCAGACCAGGCTGCGGCTGCTGCGGCGCTGGCGTTCCAGCGCCAGCCCGACCGCGATGGCGGTCATGCCGGCCTGCACGCCGTTGCTGTGGAAATGGCGCAGCGCGATGTGTTGCGAGCCGCCGTAACCGCGGCACACGCCGTCTTCGCGGCCCATGATCTCGGCCACCAGCCCCAGCGGGTCGCCGGAGTACGTGAGGAAGTGGCCGTGGTTGCGGTGGTTGGACAGCACCACGTCGTCGATGTCATGGAGCGCGCGCACCACGGCCATCTGGCAGAGCTCCTGGCCCAGACAGGTGTGCGTGGTGCCCGACAGCAGCCCGCGACCGAACAGGTCGAGGATCAGCTGTTCGGTCTGACGGATGAAGTTGCCGTAAGCGAACAGGCTGCTATCGTCTGTCGCGATGCGAGGTTTGCCTGCGCTGTCGCGGTCAAAACCGGGGATGTCAAAAGCCATGGATGAGCGGGTCATTTCATTGACGCAGCAATTGCGACCGATCGCAGAGTATGCCAACGCCCGCCACGCTGGCGTGTGCCCAGAATCTCGAAACACGCGCGAGTGCGCACCTTTTCAGGCAATGGATCACGCTTGCCGATCACTTGTTCGCGTGGCTGAAACTGCGCATTTCCCGCAGCAGGCTGAATCGTCAGCCGCTGCGGCGTCTGACCGATCGCTGTTCCGGTGAAACGGTTGCCGCGGTGGGTTCGTTGGTCAGGTGCCGCGTTGCTGCTGGTGCTGCTGTGCCTGGCTGCGCTGGTGGGCTTGAGCGTTCATCTGGGCCAGACGCCCGGCCGGCTGATGGACTATGCCGAGCGCCGATTGGAGGGGCATTCCAAACTGGAGGCGATCGCACTCCCCGTGATGGGGATCGTGCGCACGGCGTTGGACGAGCCCTCGCAGCGTGAGCGGCAGAGCCGCCCGTTTGTGATTCCGGCGCCACCGCCGCTGATGCGAACGGCTGAACACCCTGCTGCAGTAACTGCGGGTCGAGTCCTGCGCGTCGGGCCCGCCGAAGCCATCCACAGCATCGCAGAGGCTGCACGGCTCGCCCAGGATGGCGACACGGTGGAGATCGTCGCCGGAGACTACCGAGGCGATGTGGCGCTGTGGCAGCAGAAGCGCCTGGTCATACGCGGTGTGGGCGGCCATGCCCGTCTTTACGCCGACGGTCGCAGCGCGGAAGACAAGGCCATCTGGGTGATACGCAACGGTGACTTCGAGGTGTCCGGCATCGATTTCATTGGCGCCCGTGTCGACGACCACAACGGTGCGGGCATCCGCTTCGAAAGCGGGCATCTCATCGTCCGCGATTGTCTTTTCTGGGGCAATGAAAGTGGGCTGCTGACGTCCAACACGCCCGAGTCACGGCTGGAGATCGAGAACAGCGAATTTGGCTACAACGGCGATGGCGGCGGACAGAGCCACCACCTCTACGTGGGCCACATCGCCTCGCTGCGTGTGACCGGCAGCTATTTTCACCACGGCAATGTCGGCCACCTCATCAAGAGCCGCGCCGCGGTCAACGACATCCGCTACAACCGGATCACTGATGAGAATGGCGGCCGCGCCAGCTATGAAGTCGACCTGCCCAACGGCGGCATCGCGGTGCTGGTGGGCAATGTGATCCAGCAGGGCCGCGACGGCGAAAACGCCACGTTGATCTCTTTCGGACAGGAGGGTTACCAGCGGCCGGAAAATCGCCTGTTTCTGATGAGCAACACCCTCGTCAACGACCATCCGTACGGCGGCGCTTTCCTTCGCGCAGCGCCGGGCGCCGACAGCATCGTGTCGGCCAACAACGTGCTGTCCGGCCTCGGTGGGTATCACACGTCCGACCCGACGCAGGTGCTCAATGACGTGAGCGGCGACGTGCCGCTGTTCGTCGATGCGGTGCATCACGACTACCGGCTCAGCGAGTCCGGCCGGCACACACGTTTTCGGAAGCCGGTGGTCAGCTCCTACCGCCACCTGGCCTTGGACCTGCGGGCCGAATACGTTCATCCACGCAGCGTCCGTCCGCTGAGTGCGCCACCTGCTTATCCGGGCGCGGTGCAAAGCCATGTGCCCTAGTGAGCAGGCCATGACATCGGAACCTCCCCGCGCGCCGACGGCGCCCGTCCACGCGCCGATGACCCAGTTCCCAGTCGTGGCGGGTGAATTGAAGGTCGGCGGCTTCCCGCTGTCGCGGCTGGCTGCGCGCGTGGGCTGCACACCGTTCTACGCCTACGACCGCGGCCTGCTGCGCGCCCGAGTCCTTGAGTTGCGTGCCGCATTGCCGCAAGCCATCAAGCTGCACTACGCGATGAAGGCCAACCCAATGCCGGCGCTCGTGGGGCTGATGGCCGGCTGGGTCGATGGCATCGATGTCGCGTCGGCCGGCGAGATGGCCGTGGCGTTCGACGCCGGTGCCGCGCCACGCGACATCAGCTTCGCCGGGCCGGGCAAGCGTGACGCTGAACTCCGGCAGGCGGTGGCGGCTGGGGTGCTTGTCAATGTGGAGTCCGCACGCGAGCTGCCGCTGCTGGCGCAAGCGTCGCAGCAGTTGGGGCTGCCGGCCCGTGTCGCGGTGCGCGTCAACCCGGATTTCGAGCTGAAGAGTGCCGGCATGAAGATGGGCGGTGGCCCGAAGCCATTCGGCATTGATGTCGAGCAGGTGCCCGAGGTGCTGAAGCAGATCGCGGCCCTGGGCCTTGATTTCGAGGGGTTTCATCTGTACGCCGGTTCGCAGAACCTGCACGCGCCGTCCATTTGCGAGGCGCAGCTGAAGTCGTATGACCTGGCTGTGCGTCTGGCGGCGTGTGCGCCGTGTCCACCGCAGTCGCTGAACCTCGGCGGGGGTTTCGGTATCCCGTACTTCCCTGGCGAGCGCCGACTCGATCTGACACCGATCGGCGACCACCTGAGCGGCCTGGTCGAGCGGGCACGCGCCGATTTGCCTGGCTTGGCCTTGGTGATCGAGTTGGGTCGCTACCTCGTGGGTGAGGCCGGGATTTACGTGACCCGCATCGTCGATCGCAAGGTCTCACGCGGGCAGGTGTTCCTGGTCACCGACGGCGGCATGAATCACCACCTGTCGGCTTCCGGCAATTTCGGGCAGGTGGTCCGCAAGAACCACCCGGTCACGATCGGCAACCGGGCCGATGCGCCGGATCACGAGCGTGCTTCGGTCGTCGGGCCCTTGTGCACTTCGCTCGACCTGCTGGCCGATCGGATGGATCTGCCGGTGGCGCAGATCGGCGACCTGGTGGTGGTGTTCCAGTCGGGGGCGTACGGCGCCAGCGCCAGCCCGCAGAAATTCCTGGGCCATCCACCCTGCGCCGAGGTGCTGGTCTGATGGGTGCGGCCTGGCGTGCTGCCGGGGTCGTCGAAGGCACATGACGCCGATGGCCTCGCGCCGACATGGTTGACCGCGGCCGGAAGGTCTGGGCCCAAGGTGGCTGCCTGCTGGCCGCATCAGTGGCACTTGCCATGGGCCTGGCCTTGGCGCTGCATCACCCGCTGGCACCGGTCGTGGTCAGTGCGGCCTTCCTGTTGTGGGGCGCGTGGGTCGCCTGGCGGCCCGGCGTCTGGTTGTTCGTCTTGCCGGCGGCCCTGCCGTTGCTTAACTTCGCGCCGTGGACCGGTTGGATCACGGTCGAGGAGTTCGATCTGCTGTGTCTGGGGGCGGTGTGCGGCGGCTATGCGCGCAGGGGGTTTTCTGCTGCTGAACCGTGCGATGAGGCCGGCGAGTCGTCTGCACAACGTCGGCTCTTCACCATCGCCGCCATCGTCTTCGCCGTCGCCAGCGCCGTGGCCTGCGTTCGTGGCATGTCGATGGCGAATGACGCGGTCTTCAGCCTGTTCCAGGGGTATGCCGATCCGCTGAACGCCTGGCGCGTGATCAAGAGTGTGGTGTTCGCCGCCCTGCTGTGGCCCTTGCTGCGGCGCGATGTTCAATCCGACCCGTCTGCCAGCGTCCGCCGTCTGGCGGGGGGCATGGTCGCTGGGCTCGGCGTCGTCGCACTGGCGGTGCTGTGGGAGCGACTGGCCTACACCGGCCTGTGGGACTTCTCGACCCGCTACCGCACCACCGCGCTGTTTTGGGAAATGCATGTCGGTGGCGCGGCCATCGACGCCTACCTGGCGCTGGCCACGCCCTTCGTCGTCTGGGCCTTGTGGATCACCCGCACGCCGCTGCGCTGGAGCGTGCTGGCGGCGCTGGCGCTGCTCACCGGCTATGCCTGCCTGACCACGTTCTCGCGCGGTGTCTACGGCGCGGTGCTGGGTTCCTTGCTGTTGTTGATCGTCTTGCTGCGCTGGCGGCGATTGCCGTCTCTGCACATCCGCTGGCGCACGCTGGCCGGTGTCGCCCTGACGCTGGCGCTGGCCCTCGAGGTGGCGGCTGTGCTGGGACTGGGTTCGTACATGCGTGCGCGCATCGGTTCCAGCGATCGGGATCTGGACAGTCGGCGTCAGCACTGGCACAACGGCCTGGGGCTGATGCACGGCCCCGCGGACTGGCTGCTCGGCATCGGTGCCGGGCGCTTGCCGGCGGCGTATGCGCGTGAGGTGCCGCGCCGGGAGTTTCCGGGCGGGGTTGAGTTCATCGGCGCCGCCGGTCCGCAGGACGCGGCTTTCGTTCGCGTGCTCGGGCCCAAGACACGCTCTGACATCGATGGCCTGCTCGCGTTGACGCAGCGCGTGGCGTTGAACCCCGTGGGACCACATCAGGTGGCGTTCGACGTCCGTGCTGCCGTACAGACCGATGTGTACCTCTCGCTGTGCGAGTTGCACCTGCTCTATCCGCGGCACTGCCAATCGGCGTGGCTGCGTGTGTTGCCGACTGGTACCGAGTGGCGCCGCAGTGTGGCAGTCCTGCGCGGGCCGCCACTCGATCCGGGCAGCGCCTGGGCACCGCGACAGGGGGTGTTTTCTGTGTCGATGTTCGACGCGGGCCGCCAGGTCGACGTCCGCCATCTGAGCCTCGTCGGCCTCGACCGAGCGGAACTGCTGGTCAACCGCGACTTCGCCCAGGGCATGGCTCGCTGGTTCCCGTCGGCGCAGGGCTACTACGTTCCGTGGCACATCGACAGCCTGTGGCTCGAAGTGCTGATCGAGCGCGGCGTGGTCGCGATGGGGGCGTTTGCCGTCTGCATGGCCGTGGCGGTGGGGTGCCTGGTCGGTGCGGTGCTGCGGCGCGGCACGGTGGTTCATCCGATCGCCCCGTTCCTGGCCGCGTCGCTGTGCGGCAGCCTGTGCGTGGGCCTGGTGAGCAGCGTAATGGATGTGCCGCGGGTCGCGCTGTTGTTGCTGTTGCTGGCGATCTTTTCGGTCGAGATCAGCAACGCGCCGCGAGATCGTGGCGCTTCACGCGCCTTCGCAGACTGACTGTCGCGTCAGAGTGATGGCGTGGTCGCGGTGCCCTGGCGCTGCGCCTGCACGATGTACCAGCGCATTGCCTCGGCCAGGCCTTCGCCAATGCGGTGGCTGGGTTGGTAGCCCAGGCGGGCGGCAGCTTTGCCGATGTCGGCCTGCGAATGCAGCACGTCGCCAAGTCGGAAGTCGGCATGCACGGGCTGCACGTCGCCCAACTGCGCAAAGGTCGGCGTCAGGTGCTGCCGCAGCAGCGCGAACAACTCGTTCAGGCTGGTGCGGTCGCCCACCGCCACGTTGTAGATCTGGTTGATGGCGTCAGCGCGTTGCGTGCAGGCCGCGAGCAGGTTGGCCTGTACCGCGTTGGCGACGAAGCAGAAGTCACGGCTGGTGTGGCCATCGCCGTTGATCTGGACTGGCCGGCCGTCGATCAGCGCGGCAATCCATTTCGGGATCACCGCGGCATACGCACCATTCGGATCCTGGCGCGGGCCGAAGACATTGAAGTAGCGCAGGCCGATGCTTTGCAGCCCGTAGGCGCGGGCGAACACGTCGGCATACAGCTCGTTGACGAGCTTGGTCACCGCATAGGGCGACAGCGGCGCGCCGATGCGGTCTTCGACCTTGGGCAGCGCCGGGTGGTCGCCATAGGTCGAGCTGCTCGCGGCATAGACGAAACGCTGCACCTTCGCGTCGCGGGCGGCCACCAGCATGTTCAGGAAGCCGTCGACGTTGACCGCGTTGGTGGTCACCGGATCAGCGAGTGAGCGCGGCACGCTGCCTAGCGCCGCCTGGTGCAGCACGACATCGATGCCGTCACACGCAGCGTGGCAGTCCGGCAGCTGGCGGATGTCGCCGCGGATGAACTTGAAGCGCGACCACCGTTCGGCGCCGACCAAGCCGTGAACCTCATCGAGGTTGCGTTGGTGGCCGGTGGCGAAATTGTCCAGCCCGACCACGCGCTGGTCCTGCATCAGCAAGGCTTCCAGCAGGTTCGACCCGATGAAGCCGGCGACGCCCGTCACCAGCCAGGTTTTCGGCTTGGCCCGCAGCGCGGACTGCAGCGCCGCATAGGCGGTCACAGTCGCCACAGATCGTGCCCCGCCTGCGCCACCGTGGACGGGTCGTAAACCGATTTCACGTCGGCGAACACGCCGCGTGGCTTCAGCTTGCCGAGCAGCTGGGCCACGCCCATTTGCTTGTACGGCTGGTGTGCCACCGCGGCGATGATCGCCGAGGCTTGCGGCAGCTGATCCCACTCGGTCAGGCCGATGCCGTACTCGTGCAGGCATTCCTCGTTGTCGGCCAGCGGGTCGTGCACATGCACCTTGACGCCATAGGACTGCAACTCGCGGATCACATCGATCACCTTGCTGTTGCGCAGGTCCGGGCAGTCTTCCTTGAAGGTCATGCCGAGCACGATGATGTCGGCGTCTTTCACGGCCTGACCGGCGGCGATCATCCGCTTGACCGTCTGCTCGGCCACGTACTTGCCCATGCTGTCGTTGATGCGCCGACCGGCCAGGATCACCTGCGGCTGGTAGCCCAGCATCTCGGCCTTGTGTGTCAGGTAGTACGGGTCGACACCGATGCAATGGCCGCCGACCAGCCCCGGCCTAAACGGCAGGAAGTTCCACTTGGTGCCTGCTGCTTCCAGCACTTCGAGCGTGTCGATGCCCATGCGGTTGAAGATCAACGACAACTCGTTCATCAGCGCGATATTCAGGTCGCGCTGGGTGTTCTCGATCACCTTGGCCGCTTCGGCCACGCGGATGCTGCTGGCTGGGTAGACACCGGCATCGATGATGTCGCCGTACAGCTTCTGCACCACCGCCAGCGTCTCGGGCGTGTCGCCCGACACCAGCTTGACGATCTTGGTCAGCGTGCGCAGCTTGTCGCCGGGGTTGATGCGTTCGGGCGAGTAGCCGATGTTGAAGTCCTGCTTCCACTTCAGGCCTGAGAACTTCTCCAGCACCGGCACGCAGATCTCTTCGGTCGCGCCGGGATACACCGTGGACTCGTAGACGACGATCGCGCCGCGCTTCATGTGCCGCCCGACGGTCTCCGAACTGCTGACGAGTGGCGAGAAATCGGGACGGCGCGCGTCGTCGATCGGTGTCGGCACGGCGACGACGATGAAGTCGGCGTCTTTCAAGGCGGCACCATCGGTGGTGCACGTCAGCAGCGTGGCTGCGCGCAGTTGCTCCGACGACACCTCACCGGTCGGGTCCTCGAAACGGCGGTAGGCCTCGACCTTGCGCGTGGACAGATCGAACCCGATGGTCGGAAAGCGCTTGCCGAACTCGACCGCGAGCGGCAAACCGACGTAACCCAGGCCGACGACCGCGATGATGGGGGACTGAGGATTCATGTTCCAAACCGCTTCAAGAATAGGCAAATGAGTTTCGCACGGCCGGTTTCGGCCATGCCCCTGTGATTCGTGAGTTGTGTGGCGATGCAGGCGCGTTTGCTTGCCTCTGCGCATGGTCACTCGCGTGTGAACGGGAGCTCAGTCGGGTTCGCGTTGCGGCCGCCACAGCCGTGAGATCAGCGCCTTGCAACGGCCCATCAGCGTTGGTTTGGCGCGTTGGCGGCGTCGCGGTGCAGCGACCGGTGGGGCGGCGGGTTCTGCGTCGGTTTCATCGGGCCAGGTCAAATTCTTGGCCTTTCTTGCTCGGCGTGGCGGGGCGACCGGGGATGGTTTGACCATGGCAGGTGCAAGCGCTCCGGGTTGGCTGCCTTGGAACGGTTCGCAATCGTTGTCAGTCGCCGTGCGGTTCAACGTGTCCTCGATGAGCGCGTAGACATCTTTTGTCTTGATCGGCGTGCGCACGGGCGTCGGCGGCTTGATCGGCGGTGGCGTTGATGCCGGCGAGGCGTCGGGTGAGGCGGGAATGGCGATGGCAGCCGCCTGCGCGGGTGTGACTGCCAGTGCGGCCGCCACATCGACGGGCCATGCCGAGATCGGTGGCGGCTTGACCGCAGCAACACCGGGCAACTTCAGCGAGAAATCATCGAAACCAGGGATGCGGCGTCGCAGCCCGACCAAGGCCCGGCGCGCATCCTCGTTCAGTGACAGCAGGAAGCTGGCCGGCAGCGGCTGGGCGTTCAGGGCCTCGACCAGTTCGTCGGTGAATTCGGTGACGCCGCCACGCTGCGGCGGCAGGCGCAGGAACTCCTCGAATCGATCGAGCAGAACAATGAAGTGGATGTCGAAACGCTCGCCGAGGGTGCAGATGCTGTCGGTCAGTCGTTGCGGTTGCGCAGGTGGAGTGGACTCGGTGGGGCTGGCGGCCCGCCGCAGGCAGGCGTGCAAGTGGGTCAACGGCGTGCCCGACCAGTCGTCGAACAGCACCACCACCTCGCGCTTGCGCCGCGCCGCGCTGCCGCGTTGGCGTCGGTCGGGAAACGGCACCACAACACCTGTCTCGCGGGGTGGGGCCGAGGTCTGCTGGTCTGCGCTGCGCCGCTGCAGCAAGGGCAGCAAAGACGATTGCAGGAACGCGGACTTGTCAGACCCTTGCTCGCCGAACAGCAAGAACAGCCGCGAGCTGCGCAGCAGCGCCACCAGCAAGCGGGCTTCCTGGGACAGAGGTGAGCCGGCAGGGTCGCAGTCCGAGGGGGCGGTCATCAAGGGGTGACGCTCGCTGTCAGTGTGTGCACTGCGACGCAGTGTCGCGCCTGCCTCTCATCACAGGTAGAAACGCAACGCCAGCTCGATGGTGCGGCTCTGCGGGACGCTGCCGAAGATGGACGATCGTGAGCCGGAGAACTGCTGCCATTGCGCGACCAGATCGACCCGGTCCCAGTGGTAGCGCGCTTCCAGCCACTGCACGCGGCTGTGGGTTTCGTTCTCACGGCGCACAAAGGCCGACAGGTCGAGGCGGCGCACCAGCGCGTCTTTCCACAAGGCATAGAGGAAGCCAGCGCTGCGGGCGGGCAGGTCTTGCAGCGTCTGGCTGGTGTCGAGCAGGCCCAGCTGGCCGAAGGGGTTGATCCCCGGCAGTGCGCGCCACTGGCGGCGCGTCGGCCCGGCGTCGTTGTATTCGGCCTCAGCGGTCAGGCTCAGGTTGAACGCGGTGGTGTAGGTCAGCCCCACCGCGGCACGACTGTGGAATCGTCTGTCGGCGTTGGGGGTGCCCAGTGCTTTCGCGATCAGTGTGGGCCCTTTGCCGGCGCTGAATTCGCCGAACACCACGGTGGCGTCGCCGACCAGACCGGACAGGTTCAGACCCAGCTGCTCGCGGATGCCTTCGCCGCCGTACAGCAGCACCTCCGCATTCAGCTTGTCGCTGAACTTGGTGCTGCCCACCAACAACCAGCGGTTGTTCGGGTTGGTGGCGCCCACGTTCAGCGAGAACGTCCCCCGATTGGGCTTGTCGGCAAGGTGGGGCGAGTAGGCGGCCGTCAGCGACCCGACGCTCCACAGTTGCTGGCCCTGCAGCACGACGGTGCCCTGGCGGTTCTCGCGCAACACCGCCGGATCGAGCGAGACGATGGACCGCACCGCGCCTTCCTTGAACCAGTCGGTCGGGTTGTAGCCGTAGGCCGATCCGTGCCGCACATTGAGGCGCCCGAGATCGATGATCTGGTGGTCGGTCGGTGCCCAGCTCAGGTAGGCCTCGCGCACGGTGTTGACGTCACCCCCGATGCCGGGACGGTTGCTGTGCCGCAGATCCAATCGGTCGGAGAACACGGCGCGCAGTCCAGGCGTCAGGGTCGCGTCGATGCGCCCGTCGATTGATGCGCGGTTGGACTCGTAGTGTGAATCGGGGGCGTCGATCGAGGTGCGGCGCAGGCTGCCTTCGATGAACAGCCGCCACGGCCGGGCCACAGCCACCGGCTCGCTGGGCACCTTGTCGGCAAGCGACAGCGCGTCCAGGTCATCGGGCAGTGCATCGGGCGCCGCGGCGGCGCGGGTGGCGGGCGCTGACAGCGCGGTGCAGATCAGCAGGGCGGGCAAGGCAGTGTGGCGGCGCATGGTCACTCCGGTTTGAAGCGCGGAAGGTAATCGCGTTGCAGCCAGGCTTCGGGCACGTCGCGCCAGGCGTAGTCGCTGTAACGCATGACAGTGACCCAGGCCGGGTCGAGCCCGTCGATGATGACGACCTCGGTCGGCCGCTCGCGGCCGAGCTGCGGCAGGAACTTGCGGTAGTAGGCGGTTTTCAGCAGGTGGCCGCTCTCGGCGAAAAAGCGCGCCTTGACGGGCCGTGCGGTCCCCGCCTCGACCCACATCTCGACATGGTGGTAGGTGACATCGGGCGACGCGGCCGCCAGCATCAGCTTGTGGCAATGGCGCGGCACGCGCTCACCATCGACGATGTCTTCCTCGCCGCCCAACTCGGCCACGTAGTCCTTCGCCATGTTGACGGTGACCACGTCGCCGTTCGAGGCCTGACCCAGCAGCCGCTGCTGCGGTGACAGCCGGATGCTCGCCTGGCTGGCGGGATCGAAGAACCACAGGTCGTTGCCGTTCTTCAGCATCAGCTTGTTGACATCGCGAGCCGGCGCGGCAAAGCGGATCAGGCTGCGGTACTGCCCGCTGTTGGCGTCGGCTTTCGAGTACACCGACAGCGTGTTGTTGTCGGTCTGCTTGGCGCTGCGGTACTCGATCAGGTTCACCGTGACGGCGAACGACCGGGCCGGATTGCGCACCGCATCGCTGGCCGCCAGGATCGTCTGCGCTTCGGTGGCGGCATGCGCCGATGACATCGGGCCCAGGCAGGCGAGCAGGGCGATCAGGGCCCTGGAAAAGTAGATGCGCATCGTGGTTTCGAATCCTTCGGGGTGCTCAGACATGGCGCAAGGCGTCGACGATGTTCATGCGGGCTGCACGCGCTGCCGGCAGGATGGCAGACAGCGCGGCAACGATCATCAGCGCCACGGCACTGCCGATCATCAAGGTATTTTCGCCCGTCAACCGCACCGAAAGCGCGACCTGTTCGACGCGGCCGGGCGGGATCCACGACAGATGCAACGCGTTGAACAACGACTCGCCGGCCGTCGCGGCGCCCAGACCCAGCACGGCGCCGAAACACCCCAGCATGATGCCTTCGGTGACGAACATGGCGCGGATGCCGCGCTGCCGCAGGCCAATGGCGCGCAGCGTGCCGATCTCCACCGTGCGCTCGATGATCGCCATGCTCATCGTGTTGGACACGGTGAACAGCACGATGGCACCGATCAGCACCGAGATGAAGCTGAAGATGGCGTTGAACATCGCCAGCGTTTGGCCGTAAAACGGGTTCAGCGTTTCGTAGTCGATCACGCTGATCGGTTCGTCCTTGAAGTTCGTTTCCAGCAAGGTTTCAAGCCGCTCGCGGGCCTGCGGGATCTGTGCTGTGTGTTTGAGTTGCACGATGATGGCGGTCACCTGGGGAGGTGCTGCGCCAAAGATCAGCCGCTGGGCCTGCGACAGGTGCAGGCCGATGAACATGTCGTCGAGTTCTTTGATGCCCTGAAACTCCGCGCGCAGCACGTTGACGGCCGACACATTGGGCGCGCCACGCGAATTGGTCGCGAGGATCTCGATGCGGGGCTGCCCCGGTGCCTGCGCGGCCACAGGTGTGGTGTTCCCGGTGGCCAGTGCGGCGATGTCATCGTCCAGCGCGGCCCCTGCGGTGGCTGTCTTGGCGGTCTCCGGCGGGCAATCAGGCACGTGCAGTGCCGAGCACAGCTGCAGCACCCGCGCCACGCCGGTGCCGATCACCGCGCTGTCCAGCGGGGTGCCGGCCAGCGACAGGTGTTTCGACAGGATGCGGCGACCGTAGTCGTTCCACAGGCGCATTTGAGCCTGGTCTTCCACCACGCTGCCGCTGATCCACACCGTGCGCGACACGCCTGCCGAGAAATTGCCCGCGATGCCGCCGAACTGCAGGGTGGGCGTGACCACCGTCACCAGGCCTGCCAGCTCGGGATCCTGTTTGACGGCGGCGAGGATCCGCTCGTAGTTCGCAATGCCGTACGCCGCGGGATTGCCGCTGCCGAAGCGGAAATAGTCCTTGTGCTGGATCTGCAGGTGCCCGGTGACTTTCACGCTGTCGGTCTGGATGGCGTACTTGATGTCACGGATGTAGCCGCCGAACAGCAGGATGGCCATCAGGCCCAGCACCATGGCGACCAGTGTCATCAGCGAGCGCCTGCGGTTGCGCAGCAGGTTGCGCCAGGCCAGCGACACGGTGTTCATGTGCGCGACTCCGCCATCGCCAGGCGCCGTTCGATCGAGGTGATGCGCCCGTCGTGGATGTGCACTGCGTCATCGGCAGCTTCGAGCACCTTCGGGTCGTGCGACGAGAAGATGAACGACACCTTGTGACGCTGCTGCATCTCGCGCATCAACGCGATGATGTCGCTGCCGGTTTTGCTGTCGAGGTTGGCAGTCGGTTCATCGGCCAGCACCAGCTGGGGCCGCAGTGCCAGCGCCCGCGCGATCGCCACGCGCTGCCGCTGGCCGCCCGACAACTGACCCGGCCGGTTGTTCGCGCGGTCGGCCAGGCCCACCGCTTCCAGCAGGGCGGTCACGCGGGCGCGGCGCTTGTCCACTGGCACGCCGGTCAGCACCAGCGGGTACTCGACGTTTTCGTAGGCGGTCAGCACCTGCAGCAGGTTGAAGTTCTGGAACACGAAGCCGAGCTGGCGCGCGCGGAAGTCCGACAGCGTGTCGTCGTCCATGCTCTGCACCGGTTTACCGCCGACCATGATCGAGCCCTGGTCGGCTCGGTCGATGCAGCCGATCAGGTTGAGCAGGGTGGTCTTGCCGCTGCCCGACGGCCCCGAGATCACGGTGAAGCGGTTCGGCAGGATGACCAGATTGATGTCGATCAGCGCCGGCACATCCACCGCGCCGAGCCGGTAGGTGCGGTTCACGCCTTTGAGCACCACCGGATGGGCGATCTGTCTCTGGCGAGTTTCGGGCAGCGTTCCAAACGTCGACATGCGGTGGGAATCCTCAGGGCCGACGTGTCATCAGGCGGGTGCACGTGTGGCGTGATGCGTTCGGCTTCAACCAACAGGCTCGCATGCTGACCGAATCTGCGGCGCCGCGGTGGGCCAAAAAAAGGCAGGATTGCGGTGCTTGATCGGGTGACGGGAAAAGTCCGCCGGCGGCCGACGGCGGGGCTCGATCGCTGCTCGATCGCTGGCCTGGTAGCTTACTTCGCCGCTTCGCCCAGCCGACGGCCGAGCGAAATGCCGTACGGTGCGGCGCGTGCCAGCAGCACCGGGTCGGCCGATGGTTTGATGCCCTTGGGCAGCACCAGCGGGTTGAAGGTGATCTTGTCGCACGCACCGCCGTCAGTCGCTTCGACCTTGTCGATGTAGAGCTTGCCGGCCGGCACCACGACTCGGCTGTCGGGCCAGACCTGGGTCGGGTCGGTCAGCACATCGCCCGCTTCGGCGAGCTGCACCTTGTAATCGAACACCACCGGCGCCTTGGCGACGCGTGCACGCAGTTCGTCGGCCAGAAAGTCGGCGGGCAGCGACTTGATCTGCTCATCGGTCAGCCCCAGCGTGCCGTCTTGCGGCACGAACTGCCAACGCACGAACTGGCTGTGGCCGCGGGCGTTGATGAACTCGAAGGCGTTCGCGCCCCAGTAGTTCACCGCGCCATAGCTGGCCGGCACCGGCGCTTTCGCGAGGTAGGCGCCTTGCCGCGTCGTCTCGGGGTTCAGTTCTGAAAACAGCGTCAGGTTGACCGGGTCGGGCTTGCCGGTGGCTGGATCGGGCAGGCGCGCTGCAAAAAATGGCGCGAACTGCTGCGGCTTGCTGATGAAGTACATCGGCGCCGAAATGTTCGCGGTCAACCACTGTTCGCCCTTGGGCAGGCTGAACTGCAACGCCAGACCGCGCACCGATCTGCTTTTGTCGCTGGCCTTCGGGTTGCCGCCGCCGACCGAGAAGCGGGCGATCACCGGGATCTTCTCGCCGCTGAACACCGATGCCCCCGACAGCGCGCGGCCGACGGTGTTGCCGACGAAGTAGCCGCTGGCGCACAGGCCCTTGGCCTGAGCGCGCCGGAAACCCGCGTGCTTGCCGAACAGGCTTTCAAGCGCATTGACCTGCGCTTCGGCGGCGGAGGTTTGTGCCTGCGCTGCCGGAATCAACATCATGGCGAACGTTGCAAGCGTGACAGCCGATGGAAACAGCTTCATGAC
>JANMXL010000270.1:0-4743 GCA_031380885.1 Burkholderiales bacterium
TTCGGCCTGCCGGTCTACCGCTGGCGGCCGCAGCGCGAGGTCTACGCCGACATCAACGCCTGGTGGAGTGCCAACGCCGAGGCCGGTCGCGCCAGCCTGCTGATGGGCTACAGCTTCGGCAAGGCGCAGCGCTTGCTGGCCGGGCTTGACGATCGCATCGGGCCCATCGTCGTGCACGCGGCGGTCGAGCCTTTGAACCGCGCCTACCGCGCCGAAGGCGTGCGCCTGCCGCCCACGCAGCCGATCAGCGAGGTGAGCGACAAGGCGAGCCTGCGCCGCGCCATCGCGATCGGCCCGCCCGCTGTGCAGGGCAGCAGCTGGGCACGCGGCTTCACGGTGGGTGGCGTCGAGGCCAGCGATGCTTTTGCCAGCGGCTGGATGCAGCTGCGCGGTGCGCGCCGCCGCCGCGCGGTTGACCGCGGTTTCGTGATGAGCGACCACGCCGACTGGCCTGGGCTGCAGCGCGCCATTGCCGCCACGGGCGCCGAGCGTGTCATCGTCACGCACGGCTACGAGGCGGTGATGGTGCGTTGGCTGGAGCAGCAAGGGCTGCAGGCGGGGTCGTTCAAAACCGAGTATGGCGATGAGTCGATGGCGACCCCAATCTCGTCCGACGGGGCCGAGTTCGAATGAACAACGATCGCAGCGCCGACGGGCTCATATCAAGCCACCCGCAAAACAAGCGTCTTGCCACAGGCCTTGACGTACTTGCGCACCGTGGCGATGGACGGTGAGTGTTTGCCAGTCGCGAGCGCGCGTTCGAGCCGGGCCACGGCTGGCGCCTGGGTGCCCATGCGCTCGGCCACGTCGGCTTGCGTGAGCCCCGCTTCGCGGCGGGCCTTGAGCAAGGCGTCAAGCAAAAAGGCTTCGTCGCGCTCGATGCGCTCTACCTCCATCCGGACGCCCGGGCGTCCCACCAGTTGCTTGACGATGTCGTCATGGGTTTTCATGTTTGATCTCCTTCATGCGGTGGCGCGCGACGGCCAATTCGCGCGCAGGCGTTCGTTCTGTCTTTTTGATGAAGCTGTGCAACATCACGATGCGTTTGCCGATCAGCGTGCAGTAAAAAATCCGGGCGATGCCGTCGGCGCCTTTGAGCCTGAGCTCGAACAGCCCCTCGCCCATCGCCTTGGTGTGCGGCTCGCCCAAGTGGGGGCCAACTGCCAGCATCCGGCGCGTCAAGACGACATAGCGTGCGGCCAAGGTGTCAGGCAGTTCAAGAATGTGCTCCTGAACCGCCTCGCTGTAGTAGCTGATGACGTGATCCACGCATCAATAGTAACAAATGTGTTATCTATTGCGATGCCAGCTTGTGATCTTTTGCCGATCGAATGAAGGCCTTCTCACAGCTCTATGGCGAACTCGACGCCAGCACCGCGACGACCGCGAAGGTCGAGGCGCTGAAGCGTTACTTCGCCATTGCGGAACCGGCCAATGCCGCGTGGGCGGTGTATTTCCTGGCCGGTGGCAAGCCGCGCCAGGTCGTGCCGAACGGCGTGTTGCGCTCGCTGGCCTGTGCGCGCGCCGGCATCGATGACTGGCTGTTCGACGCGTGCTACCAGGCGGTGGGTGACCTGGCCGAAACCATTGCGCACGTGCTGCCACCACCTTCGTCGCGCAGCGATGTTGGGTTGGCGGTGTGGATCGAAGAGCGCCTGCTGCCATTGCGTGACGAGACGCCAGAGACCCAGGCGGTGCGCATCGCTGCGTACTGGGATGAGCTCGATGCCGACGAGCGCTTCCTGTTGACCAAGCTGATCGGCGGCGGCTTTCGGGTGGGCGTCAGCAAGCTGCTGGTGCAGCGCGCGCTGGCCGAGTGGGCCGGGCTCGATGCCAAGGTGGTCGCGCAGCGGATGATGGGCACCACCGACAAGACCGCGCGGCCCGATGCCGCGGGCTTTGCGCGGCTGGTGTCGGCGGATACCGAGCCGGGGCGTGACGCCGGGCAACCGTATCCGTTCTTCCTCGCGCACCCGGTCGAAGTGGCGATCGATGATTTTGAGGCGGTGCTGGGCCCGCCCAGCGACTGGCTGGTCGAGTGGAAGTACGACGGCATCCGCGCGCAGGTGGTGCGGCGCGCCGGGCAGGTGTGGGTCTGGTCGCGTGGCGAGGAGCTGGTGACCGACCGCTTCCCCGAAGTCGTGGCCATCGCGCAAGCCTGGCCCGATGGCACGGTGCTCGACGGTGAGATCCTGGTGTGGCTGCCCAACAGCGACCGATCCGCGCCGTTCAACCTGCTGCAACAGCGCATCGGGCGCAAGAACCTGACGAAGAAGATCCTCGTCGACGCACCGGTGACGTTCATGGCCTACGACCTGTTGGAGCAAGGTGGCGTCGATCTGCGAGAACAACCGCAGCATCTTCGGCGCGCCGCGCTGGACGCATTGGCCGCCGACGCGCCATCGCTGCGCCTGTCGCCGCTGCTGCACGGCACCTGGCCTGAACTGGCGGCGCTGCGGGTGCAATCGCGAGCCCGAGGCGTTGAAGGCTTCATGCTGAAGCACCGCAATGCGCACTACGGCAGCGGGCGCCGCAAGCAGGGGGGCGCATCGCCGGGCGCGCGGCCGCTCGCCTGTTGGAAATGGAAAGTCGATCCGTTGAGCGCCGATGCGGTGTTGATCTACGCACAGGCCGGCCACGGCCGCCGCGCCAGCGTCTACACCGACTACACCTTCGCGGTGTGGAACCGCCCGCCGCGCGACGCCGCCGAGGCGCAGGCGGTGGTTGATGCGATCGCGGCGCGCCAGCCAGCACAGCCCGGCGGCCTGCAACTGGTCGCTTTCGCCAAAGCCTACGGCGGCCTGACCGACGACGAATTCAAGGCGGTCGACCGCGTGATCCGGCAGACGACACTGGAGAAATTCGGCCCGGTGCGCAGCGTGCGGCCGACGATGGTGTTCGAGCTGGGCTTCGAAGGCATCAACCTGAGCACCCGCCACAAGAGCGGGATCGCAGTGCGGTTTCCGCGCATGCTCAGAATCCGCGATGACAAGCCGCTGCACGAAGCCGATACGCTGGCTGATTTGCAGGCGTTGATGGGGCACACGTAGCGCGCTACAGCGAGCCTTGAGTCGCGGCCACCCCTTACCATCCGCCGACACCTCTCAGGCCACTGAACTTGACCCCCGAAACCCAAGCTCGACTGTCCATCGACCAGCGCCTTGCGCAGGCCGGGTGGCTCGTGCAGGACCACAAGGCGCTGAACCTCGGTGCAGGTTTGGGCGTGGCGGTGCGCGAGTACCCCACCGCCACGGGCCCGGCCGACTATGTGTTGTTCGTCGACCGGCAACCGCTCGGCGTGATCGAAGCGAAGAAGGACGAGACCATCCTTACCTTCTTCGAGCAGCAAACCGCGCGCTACGCCGCCAGCTCGCTTAAGTGGCGGCTCGATACCCAGCCACTTCCCTTCCTCTATGAAAGCACCGGCCAGGTCACCCGCTTCACCGATGGCCGCGACCCGGCGCCACGCTCGCGCGAAGTCTTCAACTTCCACCGCCCGGAAACGCTGAACGCATGGCGCCGGCAACCCGACACGCTGCGCCGCCGGTTGGCGCAGCAACTGCCCCCGCTGCCCACCGAAGGCCTGCGCGATTGCCAGATCAGCGCCGTCACCGGCCTGGAGACTTCGCTCGCCGACAACCGCCCGCGCGCCTTGATCCAGATGGCCACCGGCGCCGGCAAGACCTTCACCGCCATCACGGCGATCTACCGGCTGCTCAAGTTCGTGGGTGCGAAGCGCGTGCTGTTCCTCGTCGATACATGCAACCTCGGCAAACAAGCCGAGCAGGAGTTCCGCGCCTACACACCGCCCGACGACCCGCGCAAGTTCGTCGAGCTGTACAGCGTGCAGCGCTTGAGCAGCCCCACGCTCGACCCGCATGCACAGGTGTGCATCAGCACCATCCAGCGTTTGTATTCGATGCTCTGCGGCCAAGCGATCGATGAATCGGCCGAAGATGTTTCCCTGAACGAACTGCGGCAGATCGACACCCAGGCCAAGTTCGTTCAATACAACCCACTGATTCCGATCGAGTCCTTCGACTTCATCGTCATCGACGAATGCCACCGCTCGATCTACAACCTGTGGAAGCAGGTGCTCGACTACTTCGACGCCTTCCTGATCGGCCTCACCGCCACACCCGACCAGCGCACCTTCGGCTTCTTCAACGAGAACGTCGTCGCTGAATACAGCTACGAAGACTCGGTGTCCGACGGTGTGAACGTGCCTTACGACGTCTACTTGATCGAGACCGAAAAAACCCAACGCGGCGCCGTGCTGCAAGCCACCGAATGGGTGGACCACCGCGACCGCCTGAGCCGCGCCAAACGCTGGGCGCAGGTGGACGAAGACACCGCCTACACCGGCCGCGACCTCGACCGCTCGGTCGTGAACCTGAGCCAGATTCGCCAGGTGATCCAGGCGATGAAAACCGCCATCGAAACCAAGATCTACCCGCACCGCAGGGAAGTGCCCAAGACCCTGATCTTCGCCAAGACCGACAGCCACGCCGACGACATCATCAACATCGTGCGCGAGGTCTATGCCCAGGGCAACGCCTTCTGCAAGAAGGTGACCTACACCGCCGAAGACCCGGAAGGCACGCTTTCAGATTTCCGCATCGACTACCACCCGCGCATCGCCGTCACGGTGGACATGATCGCCACCGGCACCGACGTGAAGCCGCTCGAAGTGCTGCTCTTCATGCGCGACGTGCGCAGCCGCAGCTACTACCAACAGATGAA
>JANMXL010000284.1:0-22887 GCA_031380885.1 Burkholderiales bacterium
CTCGGTGCAGGTCGAGCACACACTCGCGCGGCGTGGCTCGGAGAAGCTGTGGAACCTCGTCAACACCGAGCCCTTCGTCAACACGCTGGGTGCGCTCACCGGCAACCAGGCGATGCAGCAGGTCAAGGCCGGCCTGAAGGCCATCTACCTGTCGGGCTGGCAGGTGGCGGGTGACGCCAACTCGGCTGGCGAGATGTACCCCGACCAGTCGCTGTACCCGGCGAACTCGGTGCCGATGGTCGTCAAGCGCATCAACAACGCCTTCACGCGCGCCGACCAGATTCAGTGGTCTGAGGGCAAGAACGACACCGATTTCTTCGCGCCGATCATTGCGGACGCCGAAGCCGGTTTCGGCGGCGTGCTGAACGCGTTCGAGTTGATGAAGTCGATGATCGAAGCTGGCGCCTCGGGCGTGCACTTCGAGGATCAATTGGCATCGGTCAAGAAATGCGGCCACATGGGCGGCAAGGTGCTGGTGCCGACACGTGAAGCGGTCGCCAAATTGCACGCAGCGCGCCTGGCTGCCGATGTGTCCGGCACCTCCACGCTGGTCATTGCCCGCACCGACGCCGAAGCGGCCGACCTGGTCACCAGCGACGTCGATGACAACGACAAGCCTTTCATGACCGGTGAGCGCACGGTCGAAGGTTTCTACCGCAGCAAGGCCGGCCTGGAGCAGGCGATTTCGCGTGGTCTGGCCTATGCCGAAGTGGCCGACATCGTTTGGTGCGAAACCGGCAAGCCCGACCTGGCCTACGCCAAGCAGTTCGCCGCTGCGATCCACGCCAAGTTCCCGGGCAAGCTGCTGGCCTACAACTGCTCGCCGTCGTTCAACTGGAAGAAGAACCTCGATGACGCCACCATTGCCAAGTTCCAGCACGAGCTCGGCAAGATGGGCTACAAGTTCCAGTTCATCACGCTGGCCGGCTTCCACAGCCTGAACTACTCGATGTTCAACCTGGCCTACGGCTATGCGCGCCAGAACATGACCGCGTTCGTCGAATTGCAGCAGGCCGAGTTCGCCGCCGCCGAGCGCGGCTTCACCGCCGTCAAGCACCAGCGCGAGGTCGGCACCGGCTACTTCGATGCCGTCACGACGACCATCGAGGCGCAGGCGTCGACGGGGGCGCTGAAGGGCTCGACCGAAGACGAACAGTTCTTCGACAAGAACGAGCACTGATGGCCACGCGGTGATGCCGCCCGCGGTCGTCGGGGGGCGTTACGATGTTGCTCGGGCCCGAAGGTGTGATGCCTTCGGGCTTTTTTTTCTCTCCACTGTCTTGACACTGAGCTCGATGTCACTGTGAATGCTCTAGCGATGTTGCTCGCCGTTGCCTTGCTCGCAGGCACCGTCGCGGCTCAGGCAGCCCCCTCCAGCGTGCAACTCGATGAGTTGACCTGGACCGAAGTGCGTGATGCCGTCAAAACCGGCACGAGCACGGTGATCATTCCGGTCGGCGGCACCGAACAAAGCGGGCCGCACATGGCGCTGGGCAAACACAATGTGCGCGTCAAGGTGCTGGCCGAGCGCATCGCGCAATTGCTTGGCCACACGCTGGTGGCGCCGGTCGTCGCCTACGTGCCGGAAGGGCACATCGCGCCGCCGACCCAGCACATGCGCTACGCCGGCACGGTGTCGATCCCCGATGAGGCCTTCAAGGCCGTCATCGACGGGGCAGCCCGCAGCTTCAAGCAGCACGGCTTCACCGACGTGGTGCTGATCGGTGACCACGGTGGCTACCAGCCGCTGCTCGAAGCCGTGGCCACCCGGCTCAACCGCGATTGGGCCGCGTCGTCAGCGCGGGCACATTTCATCGGTGCCTACTACGAGGCGGCACAGGCGCCGTACAACCTGGCTCTGCGTGACCACGGGCTGACAGACGCGCAAATCGGGCTGCACGCCGGCGCGGCGGATACGTCGCTGATGTTGGCGACTGACGCCAGCTTGGTGCGTCGTGATCAGATGAAAATCGACCGTGATGCTGCGGCTGAAAAAGCGCTGGGCGTGAGCGGTCATCCGCGACTGGCCAGCGCGGCACTTGGGCAGCTGGGCGTCGAGTTGATCGTCTCGCGCACCACCGCAGCGATACAACAGGCGATTGCCAGGCCGCGCTGAGTGCTGACGAACATTCACACTCCACTACTTCACACCTTTCGATGTCACACGCTGCGATGCAACGATTTCTCAATCCATCTTTCTTGATTCAGCGGCTGCTACCGACCCTGGCGCTCGTCTGCACCGTCGGCAGCATCAACTCACAGCCACCGCAAACCGCCGCCTTAGCAAACGCCGGGCCGGTGGTCACGGTGCCCGGCATGCCACCGGTAATCGATCGCCACAACCTGTACAGCGAGGTCGGCGCCGGCAAGCTGAGCCCGGCAGTGCTGGGCGCTCTCGAGCGCGTCTACGTGCCGAACCGCGCCGCCAACTCGGTGTCGGTGATTGATCCGAAAACGCTGAAGGTGATCGACACCTTCAAGGTCGGCATCAATCCGCAGCATGTGGTGCCGTCGTGGGACTTGCGCACGCTGTGGGTTGCCAACAATGCCGAGCGGAAAACGACCGGCAGCCTGACGCCGATCGATCCGCTGACCGGCAAGCCCGGCGCATCGATCGCGGTGGACGACCCGTACAACATGTACTACACGCCCGACGGTCGGCATGCGATCGTGGTCGCCGAGGCGCACAAACGCCTCGATTTCCGCGATGCGCACACGATGGCGCTGCAGTATGCGATCGAAACACCCGCATGCGCGGGCATCAACCATGCCGATTTCTCGATCGACGGCCGCTACGGTTTCTTCACCTGCGAATTCAGCGGTGGCCTGACGAAGATCGATCTGGTCGACAAGCGGGTGATCGCCACCTTGAAATTGAGCCGCTACTTCGAGCGTCCGGAGGTGCTCTCGCTGCTGGCCAAGCCGGGCAAGAAGCCGCGCAAGGTTCCCGATCCGTCGCAGCTCGGCGCTGAAATCTGCACCACCCCAGGCATGCCGCAGGATGTGCGTTTCTCACCCGATGGCAGCGTGCTCTTCATCGCCGACATGATGGCCGATGGCGTGCACCTGGTCGATGGCGCCAGCTTCAAGCAGATCGGCTTCATCCCGACGGGTGTCGGCACGCATGGCCTGTACCCGAGCCGCGATGGCAAGAAGCTGTACGTGGCCAACCGGGGCAGCAACAGCGTGCTCGGCAAGAAGCGCGGGCAGGGCAGCGTGTCGGTGATCGACTTCACGAGCCACAAGATCGAGCAGACCTGGCCGGTGCCCGGCGGCGGCAGCCCCGACATGGGCAACGTCAGCGCCGACGGCCGGCATCTGTGGCTGTCAGGCCGCTTCGACAACGTGGTTTACCGCTTCGACACCCAGAGCGGCGCGGTCGACACCATCAAGGTCGGCCAGGAGCCACACGGGCTCACTGTCTGGCCACAGCCCGGCCGTTACTCGCTGGGCCACACCGGCAATTTGCGCTGACGTTCACGGTGCCGCGCGCCTGACGGCGCGGCGCGGCGCCGACGCGGGCTTGAGCAGGCTGCGCACGCGGGTGCGCGGGCCGTCGGACACCACCGCTTGCTCAACCGGCGTTGACGGCCCCTCGTCGCTGTAGCGCGGTGGCCAGTGCTTCAGCGTGGCCTGGCGCAGCAGTGCGACGGCGCCGCTCGCGGTGTAGCTGCGCTCCATCACATGGGTGACCATGCCGCGCCCGACCCGCTCGCTGATCACCAGCGTTGAACAGCGCGTGCCGTACTGGCGCTCGGGGGAGCGAATGAAGGCAGCCGACAGCGCCCGCTCCAGCTCGATCGGCACGCCGGTGGCCGGCAGCTCGCTGTCGGCGGCAATCCGTCGATCGCCGAGCGCCGTGAACAGGGCGCTTGCCAATGCATCGACCGAGTCGGCCTCGTCCAGGGCCAGGCTCAGACGGTGCTTCAACGCCGTGGTCTTCGGCCAGGCGGTGTCGAGCGAGGCATTCGACACGCTGTAGGTGCCGCGCTCCAGCCGCATCGGATGGGCGTTGAGGTTGGAGGCCCAGAAGCATTCGCCGCGCTTGAAATCAGCGGCGATCAGGTTGAATCCGTTGTAGCCCGACAGCGCGGTGCGCATCCAGAAGCGGTCGGTGGGCTCGGTGCCGGCGAGCCACTGCGGCACGATCTGCCCGCGTGAGGGCGCCTGCACATCGATGCGCGACGGGTCGCGCACATTGGTCAGCATTGCCAGCCGGCCTTGCGCGGTCAAGCCGAGCCAGGTGCCACTGGCTTCCAGATCACGCCCGCCAAGGATGGCCGGCCCGCCGGCATCGGGCGTCCACCAGGCCAGGCGTGCGGCGGGGCGGGTGAAAAATTCGTCGCGGTTGGCCGCCACCACCAGCGGAAAGCGCCGACTCTGATCGATGGCCAGCGCGATCAGGCACATGCGTCGAAGACCTCGGTGTGGCGCGCGCCGTCGCACAAATGGCGCCATGCGGCGGCATGTTGCTTGATCGTCGCGCGCAATGCATCGCTGACGCCGCCCGCACTGACGGCCGGTGACACCGCATACGTTTCCATCCAGGTGTCCGAACTTGCGGTTGGGTCATTCCGCCGCAGCAGCCGCGCCTGCAAACCCGGGACCTCGCGTCGCAAGCGGTCTTGCATCTTGGTCACGGCGAGCCGCAAGGCATCGGCGTCATGCACGGCCACCCGGTAATACACATACAGCTCGCGTGACATCGGGGACAGAAGGTTCAAGCCAGCTCGGTGCTCAGCACCTCGTAAGGCATCGGGCAGGGCATCAGCAACGCACCATCGGGTGACCCCAGGTGCAGGGTGCCGCCGTCCAACACGGCCAGCTTGACTTCGACCAGCGCGTGGTGGGCCAGCGACGTTGCATTGCCGTCTGGCGCGGGGGCGGCGCTGGCGACCAGCCCCGCAGGCTGGGTCGGGTCGCCACTGTGGAACACCTCTTGTCCGGCGGTGACCGGCCCGTCAGCTGCGAACAGGAACGTACGGCGCTTGGTCGTGCCACGGTACTGTGAACGGGCCACGACCTCCTGGCCCGGGTAGCAACCTTTCTGGAAATTGACCGCACCGATCAGCTCGAAATTCAGCATCTGCGGCACGAACAGATCGGCGGTTGCGGCTTCGATCGTCACGATGCCGCTGTCGACTTCCAGCTGCTGCCAAGCAGCGAGTGCGAGTGGATCTGCAGCCTGAGGCGCTGCGGCCTTCGTCACCTTCCAGGCACGTGCGATGCCCGCCACATCGGGCAGTCGAATCCAGGTGTCGTTCGCGTCGGCACGCTGGCCCCAGACCGCAAGACCCTCGGTGGCGAACTGCGCGCGCTCACCGGTCACACCGACCAAGGCCGCTTCTGAGCTTGCATCACTCAGCTTGCACTGGGCACGCAGCACGAACATCGACAAGCGCTTCAGCGTTGCAGCCAACACACTCGCATGGCAGGCCAGCAGCACCTCCTCGTCGCCGGGCTTCCAGATCACGAAGCTCGCCAGCAATCGGCCCTTCGCCGAGCAGTAGCCGGCCAGCCGCGCTTGACCCAGCCCGAGCGACTGGACGTCCTGCGTCAACTGACCGTTCAGAAATTGGGCCGCCTCTGCGCCGACGGCGCGTATCACGCCCCAGTGGGACAGCGGCACGGCGAGCGACGACGGCGAGGGCAGGGTCATGCGCCGATTATGATTTGCACAATGTTGCTCGGCAGCCCTCGGTGTCATGCAAAAGTCCGCACCCCCGGCGTCGGCGGACCGGCCGGAGACATCGGATGAAGCGCTGGATGGCGAGGTTGGCGATCGTCATCGCCACGATGGCGGTGCTCGCCGCCGGATGGCTGTATGCCTGGTTGCACCGGCCGCTCGATCTGGCCACCGACACGGTCGAGGTGTCGATCGAGCTCGGCACCTCGCCACGCAGCATCGCCAACGCTTGGGTGCAGTCCGGCGTGCGTGCGCCGGCATGGCTGCTGTATGAGTGGTTCCGCTGGTCGGGCGAGTCCCGCCGGATCCGTGCCGGCAGCTACGAGATCGATCGTCAGACCACGCCGATCTCGCTGCTGGGCACCATGGTGCGCGGTGACGAATCGAAGGCCTTCGTGCGGCTGATCGAAGGCTGGACGCTGCAACAGTTCCGCGCAGAACTGGCGCGTGCCGACGCACTGAAGCCCACCACCGCTGCAATGAGCGATGCCGAACTGATGGCCGCACTCGGAGATGCTTCCACGCCGGCCGAAGGGCGCTTCTACCCCGATACCTATTCGTACAGCAAAGGCAGCACCGACCTCGCCGTGTTGCGGCGGGCACACCATGCGATGCAACAACGGCTGGCCGCCGCCTGGGCTGCGCGCGCCACCGACACGCCGCTGCGCACCCCCGACGACGCCTTGACGCTGGCGTCCATCGTCGAGAAGGAAACCGGTCAGCCGGAAGACCGAGGCAAGGTGGCCGCGGTGTTCATCAACCGCCTGCGCATCGGCATGCCGCTGCAGACCGACCCGACGGTGATCTATGGACTGGGTGCCGCTTTCGACGGCAACCTGCGCAAGCGCGATCTGCAGGCCGACACACCGTACAACACCTACCTGCGCAATGGCCTGCCGCCCACGCCGATCTCGATGCCGGGCAAGGCTTCGCTGCTGGCGGCGGTGCGGCCCGATCCGTCCCGGGCGCTGTACTTCGTGGCGCGCGGTGATGGTTCCAGCGAATTCAGCGAGGACCTCGCCACCCATAATCGCGCGGTCAGCAAGTTCCAGCGCGGGCGGTAGCCCCGCGCTGTCACTATCAAGCAGCAAAGACGCACGAGCCACAAGGACGGAATGCGCGGTCGATTCATCACACTCGAAGGCATCGACGGTGCTGGCAAGAGCAGCCACATCGAGCCGCTGGCAACGCGCCTGCGCTCGGCCGGGCACGCCGTGGTGGTCACCCGCGAGCCGGGCGGCACGCCGCTGGCAGAACGATTGCGCGAAGCGCTGCTGCACGCGCCGATGGACGCACTGACCGAAGTGCTGCTGGTGTTTGCCGCGCGCCGCGACCATGTGAAGCAGGTGATCGCGCCGGCACTGGCGCGCGGCGACACCGTGCTGTGCGATCGGTTCACCGACGCCACATTTGCCTACCAGGGCGCCGGCCGCGGCTTCGACGTCGCGGTATTGGAGACACTTGAATCCTGGGTGCACAACGACCTGCAGCCCGACCTGACGCTGTGGTTCGACCTGTCGGCCGAACAAGCGGCGCGGCGATTGACGGGCGCGCGCGCACCCGACCGCTTCGAACAGCAGGACTCGGTGTTTTTCGAACGCGTGCGACATGGCTATCTCGCACGCGCCGAGGCGTTCCCCCAGCGCTTCGTGCGCATCGACGCCTCGGCCGATCGCGACTCGGTCGGGCGCCAGGTGGTCACCGCGCTGGAGGGCCGCCTCTGATGCAGGAGGCACCGTTGGCCAGTGATACCGCCGCTGCAGCTGCCTCGGCGTCGCTGGCCTTGCCGTGGCTGGCGGCGCCGTTGCGCGACGCCCTGGCCACCCAGCGCACGCATGCCTTGCTGCTGCACGGGCCGCAAGGCGTGGGTCAATTCGAAATGGCGCTCACGCTGGCGCAGGCCTGGTTGTGCGACAGCACGGCACCGGTCCACAGCGCCAGTGACACCGACAGGCCGCGCCCCTGTGGCGTGTGCGCCAGTTGCCGGCTGGTGCACGCCCGTTCGCATCCCGACCTGATGGTGCTGGTTCCGGAAGCGCTGCGCAGCGCGCTCGGCTGGAATGCCGACGATGCGAGCGAGGAGGGCGCCGTCGATGCCACCGGCAAGCGCAAGCCCAGCAAGGAGATCCGCGTGGCCGAGGTGCGCCGTATCCTGGCTTTCGCCCACACCACCGCCGCCCGTGAGCACGGCAAGGTGGTGGTGGTGTACCCCGCCGAGGCCATGAACACCATCGCCGCCAACGCGTTGCTGAAGATCCTGGAAGAGCCGACGGGTCGGCTGCGTTTCGTGTTGGCGGGTTCGTCGGCGGACACGCTGCTGC
Organism: Burkholderiales bacterium; assembly: GCA_031380885.1. Lineage (GTDB taxonomy): Bacteria > Pseudomonadota > Gammaproteobacteria > Burkholderiales > Burkholderiaceae_C > PBB1. The sequence goes on from JANMXL010000284.1 coordinate 8,008, forward strand.
CAACGATCCGCAGCCGCTGCCAATCTCTGTGGCTCGGCGTGCCGGATGCCGAGGTGGCTTCGGCGTGGCTGCGCGGGCAGGGCGTGTCCGCCCCCGAAGTGCTGTTGGCAGCAGCCGGAGGGCAACCGCAAGAAGCGTTGACCTGGTTCCGTGACGGCATCGACGCCAAGGTTTGGTTGTCGCTGCCGACGCAACTCGCACGTGGCGAACAGGCCAGCCTGCCCACCTGGCCGCTGGCGCGTGTGGTCGACATGATGTTCAAGGTCTGCCACGACGCCATGCGGGTGGCCGCAGGCGCCGCGCCGCGCTACTTTCCGCCGGAAGCCATGCCCGCTTTTGCAAGCGGTGCTGCCGACATCGCCGCCTTGTCCGCCTGGTACCGTGAACTCGGCCGCATCGCACGGCATGCCGAGCATCCCTGGCAGACGGCCCTGACGATCGAATCCCTGGTGCTGCAGGCGAAGACGGCGCTCGCCGCAAAGTCTTTGTCCACGAGTGCGTCACGTTCGATAAACTGAGTCGATGAACGAACCCGCCTCACGCCCGCCCACGGCCAGCATCCCTGCTCTGGCAGGCAGCCGCCCGAGCGTGATCCAGCTGGTGTTTCGCGAAAAGGGCGCGCTGTACGCTGCCTACATTCCGCTGATGAGTGAAGGCGGGCTGTTCGTGCCCACCACCCGGGAGTACAGACTCGGCGAGGACATCTACCTGCTGCTGTCGTTGCCCGAAGACAGCCAGCGTTACCCGGTGGCCGGCAAGGTGGCATGGATCACGCCTGCCAACGCTTCTGGCGGGCGCACCCAGGGCGTCGGCGTCCGCTTCCCGAGCGACGAGAAGACGCGCGTGCTGCGCCTGCGCATCGAACAGCTGCTGGGCACCTCGATCTCGTCGTCGAAACCGACCCAGACCATCTGAGTCTCGCGGTGGCGGCCAGCCCGCTGCACAGCGCACGATGTACGTCGATTCCCACTGTCACCTGAGTTATCCCGATCTGGCTGACAAGCTGTTGGATATCCGCGCCGACATGCAGGCCGCTGGGGTGGGGCGGGCGCTGTGCATCTGCACCACGCTGGAAGAGTTCGATCGGGTGCACGCGCTGGCGCTGGCACACGACAACTTCTGGGCCAGCGTCGGCGTGCATCCCGACAACGAAGGCGTGCAGGAGCCGACGCTGGCCGACCTGCTCAGCCGCGCAGCGCTGCCACGCGTGGTGGCGTTGGGCGAAACCGGGCTCGACTACTACCGATTGAATGGCCGTTCGGTGGCCGACATGGAGTGGCAGCGCGAGCGTTTCCGCGTTCACATCCGCGCCGCGCACCGCACCGGGTTGCCACTGGTGATTCACACCCGCAGCGCATCGCGCGATACCGTCGACGTGTTGACCGCCGAAGGCGAGCGCCGCGTCGGTGGGGTGTTTCACTGCTTCACGGAAACCCTGGATGTCGCCCGGGCGGCGCTCGATCTGGGCTTCTACATCTCGTTCTCCGGCATCCTGACCTTCAAGAATGCGCAGGACCTGCGCGACGTGGCGCGCTTCGTGCCACTGGACCGGTGCCTCATCGAAACCGACAGCCCCTACCTGGCGCCGGCACCGTTTCGCGGCAAGACCAACACGCCGGCGCTGCTGCCGTGGGTGGCGAAGCAGATGGCGGAACTGAAGGGCGTCAGCGTCGAAGAACTCGCCCGCGTGACGACCACCAACTTCGAGTTGCTGTTCAAGATTCATCCGGCTGCGCACGATGAAATATCGTAGTAAATACTTTCGAGTTACTGTCTATCTATTTGTTATAGCTTGTATTTCTCCGGCCATGGCCGGGTCTTACGAGGACTTTTTCACCGCCATCAAGCGGGACCATCGTCACACCATCGAAGCGCTGTTGCAGCGCGGTATCGACCCGAACACGGTCGATGACAACGGCCAGCCCGGCATCATCGCAGCGCTGCTCAACGAGTCTTACGAGGCCGCCAACGCGCTGGCCGCCAGCGAGCGGCTGCAGGTGGAAGCCGCCAATCGGTCGGGCGAAACCGCGTTGATGCTGGCCAGCCTGCGCGGCCGGACTGCCCTGGTTCAACGGCTGCTGCAACGCGGGGCTGTCGGCAACCGACCGGGATGGTCGCCTTTGCATTACGCCGCCACCGCGCCCGACGAAGCACCGATGAAACTGCTGCTGACGCATGGCGCTGCGGTCGATGCCCGCTCACCGAACGGCACGACGCCGCTGATGATGGCCGCCGACTACGGGCCCTCGGCGTGTGTCGACCTGCTGCTGGCGGCGGGTGCCCAGGTCGATCTGAAAAACGATCTGGGGCTGACGGCCGTCGACTTCGCTAGGCAGCGTGGCCGCGATTGGCTGGCCGACGGGCTGAGCAAGCAGCTTCAGCAACCGTGATGCCTGATCTCGGCGATTGCCAACGTAACAGCTTGTCAGCGCGCTTCTGACACTTCTTATGGCGGCAGGACGACTTGTCAGCAGATGCTGCGAAATTACAGTGGGCTCATCCATCCAAGGAGCCCCGCGATGCAAACGAACCAACTCAGCAGCAACCCATTCGTGTTGATGACCCATCCTGAAGTGGTCCTTCAGGCTGTGGAGAAGTCAGAGTCTCTGGCACGCTTGCAAGGCCAGGTCTTCAGGCCGCTCGACAAGCCCATCCTCGGCAGCACGTCGGCCGATGTTGCAGCCTACGACCGGCGCATCGACCAAAGCAACTGATCGATCGAGACTTGCCCATGTCGCCATGGGTGGCGTGCCATGCGGAAGCAAGCGAGTGGCGCGACCGAAAATCACGACCCTGCGGTCAGCTTTATTTGTATTACATGACTATGTATATTATGTAAACACATTGAGGCATGTGATCGCCAACAAAAAGGCGGCCCGAAGGCCGCCTTTGTTTTGTTGGCGAACGTTGGCCTCTATTTGGCAGCCACGTCCACGGGTTTAGCAGGTGCTTCCGCCGTCGGCACCGCAGCTGCCGACGCGGCCAGTGATGGTCGCTGAGCGGCCAGCTCTGGGTAGTCCTTCAGCATGCTGGCGCCATAAAGCGGCTTGAACACACCTTGGTGACAGGTCTGGCAATTCGCTTTCGCCACGTCGCCAGTGGGCCCGAGTCGGTGCGGCGGGAACACGTTGGCAATCGGCTCCATGTACTGGTTGTTCAGATCGCGCACCATGCGGATGCCGTACCAGGCCGTCACACGCTGCGGCGGGCTGGTTTCCCACGACGACATCGAGCGCGTGTTGTGGCAGTAGGTGCAGTTCACGCCAAGCGCCGTCGACATGTGGGTCATCAGGCTGAAAGTCCATTCGGTCTGCTTGATGGTTTGCTTGTTCCCAGTCGGCAGCGCCATCGTTCCGTTGACGCGAATTTCCTCTGATCCCAGCAGGAACGGTGTGAACGGATCCTCAGGCAACGACGATCCATTGGCCACCTTCGATGGCGTGTTCTGCCCTGCTCTGCCACCCAATAGACCCACAGATCGCTTCTCGGGCTCGGCCTTGAACCACACGTTGGCCGGAATGTTGTTGCCGCGGTGGCAGGTGTAGCAAGTGACGCCGGTTTCCGCCACGTGGGTCTTGTAATCGGCGTTGATCTTGCGTGTCATCTGCAGCATCTTGCGGGCGACGACCTTCGTGTACTTGTCGTCCAGCGCGAAGTTCTGGGGGTTGTGGCAATAGGTGCAGCCCTGCTCGGGCGCCACCCAGGCCGTCATCGACGCCATGATCCTCGAAAACTCACCGACGCTGAGGTCGTTGAGCACCTGCACGTTCTGGTACACCAGCGTGGCCGCCGGGCCGCCAGGCGTTGCAGGCGCGATGGCAGTCGGCACCTGGTTCAACGGCGCCTGGGCTGCGAGCGTGCGCGGGTTGTAGATTTCCGTCATGGCCGTGCCACGGTAGCCGTGCTGAACCGCTTCGATCGGCGGCCGTTCACAACCGGCCAACAGCGCGGCTGCGGACAGCAAGATCAAGCGCAATGTCATCGTGAAGTTCCTGTTCATGGCTTGACTCCCTGCAGCGTCGCGGGGTCGATCACGGGAGCCCACACGGCCGGGTACATCGGCGCGACATGGTGCTTCACCGCCCACAGATACCAGTTGTCCACCACCGTGCCGGTCAGCAGGATGCCGATGCCGCCAGTCAGCGGCGTCAGCACCGCAAACCACCACGCCCAGCGGTGGATCGACTCCATCGTGGCGTTGAAGCCCATGGTCCAGCGCCAGAACAGCGCAGCTCGTTCTGAGGCGGTGCCTCGATCGGTGATCTGCTCGATTTCACGCTCGCCACCGAAACGGCTCACTGCGAGGATGGTGGCACCGTGCATCGCGAACAACAGTGCCGAGCCATACAGAAACGCAATCGACAGCATGTGGAACGGGTTGTAGAACAGGTTGCCGTAGCGGATTGAGAACGCTGCCGTCCAGTCCAGGTGAGGGAAGATGCCGAACGGCACGCCCTCGCCCCAGTTGCCCATCAGCACCGGGCGAAACAGACCCAGCACCAGGAACAGCCAGATCGGGGACAGGAAGGCCCAGGCCACATGGGTGCCCATGCCCAGTTCCCGAGCTCGCCGGTAGGTGCGTGCCCACCACAGCAAGATCGACATCGTCAGGAACAGGCCGGCGATTTGCCACCAGCCGCCCTGGTTCAACGGTGCGAGACCCAATCCATTGCTGGGCGCAGGTGGCTCCAGTGCAAGCCAGAACAACTGGCGGATGAACTGGACCGGATCCCAGTTGACTGACGCCAACATGTTGAAGCCCATGATGTTGATCGCGAGCGTGCCGAAGAAGATCGAGGCGAGTCCGAGAGCGCCGAGGTAGACCGGACCGATCTGCGCATTGCCGACGCGGCCGATCAGGTGGACGATCAAAGGTTCACCGAGACGCGTGCTTTCGGTTTTGTGCTCGATGCCGTGGTGGGTCGGGCCGACCGCTTGTACCGCGGTGAAGATGTTCTGGTATTCAGCCATGGGGAGTCTCCTGATGCACGCGCATCAATGCCAGATCGGAAGGTTCAGCCACCAGCCCCACCATTCGGGCCAGCCGCGGGTCCAGAACGGGCCGCTGATCACGATGCACACCGCACTCCAGAACACCGCCGACAGTGCCAAAAAAAGGCCCAAGCGGTGGATGCCCAGGGTGCCGATCGAGTAGCCGATGGTGTCTCGGAAGAAGGTGTCTTCATGCTCCGGCGCCTTGACGACTTCGCCCGCTGGCGGATTGGTTGCCGAAAGCACCAGTGCGCCATGCAACGACAAGGCCAGACAGGTCGTGAAGAAGAAGGTGATTGCCAGCATGTGCGCCGGGTTGTAGTGGAAGTGCAGGTATTGGTAGCCGGTGTTTGAAACCCAGTCGAGGTGGCTCAAAATACCGTACGGAAAACCGTGACCCCAGGCACCCATCAAAACCGGGCGAATCACGACCAGGGTGACATAGGCAAATATAGCGAACGAGAAAGCGACCGGCACATGCAAGCCCATGCCGAGTTTTCGGCAAATTTCAACTTCTCGCAGGGCCCATGATCCGAATGCGCCGATGGCACAGACGGTAATCAGTTGCCAGAGCCCCCCTTCGCGCAGCGGTGCAAAGCCGAGGCCGTATTTCAGATCTGGCGGCGCGATATTAATTTGCCACACATTCCATGTGCCGCCGATGGCTGCGCCCCACAGGATCAGCGCGGTGCCCAGCAGCGTGAAAAACAATGTCGTGACACCGAAGAATCCGACATAGAAAGGCCCTACCCAGAAATCGAAAAGATCCCCACCGACCAGGGTCCCTCCGCGGATACGGTATTTTCTTTCAAAACTGAGCGTGGCCATGGGCAACTCCTCCGGGCCCACGGCAATAAAGAATTGCCGTGGGCGAAATTCGTGTTGGCAGACGGGGCCGGGCCTGAGCCCGCGCCGCGTCTACCTCGGGCTTAAGCCCGATGCTGTCACTTGACGACGGGTGAGGTCGTTTCTGCGGGCATAGACGCATGCTGCGTCAGTTTGGCACGAGAGTTCGCGCCATCGAGCCAGTTGAAGGTCGACGTGCTCAGCAATACCAAATGAATCAGCACTGCCAAACCGAACAGAAAAATACCTTGCGCAACCATCGTACGCAGCGGATCGAACAAACGCCATATTCTCCACATGGTCTATCTCCTAAAGTAAATGCGACATAAAGGTGTAAACCGCACCTTTGACGCCGCCTATCAATGATTTCTCAGCCTCTGCCCCCGGCAACCAGGAACGCCACTGCCATGTCATCGCTTGCGCACAGACGGCAATCATCAACAACAAGCAAAAGCTCACTGCAAAGATGCCAAGATACGCTTTTGAGTCGTTCTTCAATATCTGCTGCAAAGAGAGATTTGTCGTATCAGCCATAGCATTCCCCTTCCGGGATTCAAATCAGAGCCAAGGACGCCAAGCCCACACCAAGAAGTGCGCTATCACTGCCACCGCAGTAAAGCCGATAAACCCTTGCACATAGAATCGATGAAACTCTTGTGCCTCTTCATCGGTCAGGCCTGATATAGAGCCTTTTCTTTCAGCCATAGGATTTACTCCTTAAGGACGGCCAATTGGCCGGTACCGCGCAGAGCCCGCGCGATCGAGGCAGCCACGGCAGGGCGCCGCGACATTCGGTGTGTTCAGCGCCAGGCTGAACGAATTCATCAACAACAAAGATGCGCTGAGCGTCATGCCGGCTCTCCTTGCCGCATCGCGTCACGCGACGTCGCCACGCGGGCAACCGTGACGCGCGCTTCGCCGGCCCGGCGGGCATCACGTTCGGCGCGGTCCCGCAGGCGTTTGGCGGCAGAAATCTGCACCAGCACCGGCTCCGTCTGCACGTACTCGTCAAACAGCTCCTGCGCATCGGCGTCCCACGGGCTCGGCGCCTGGCCGTCGATGCGTGCCGGTGTCGGGTCGACGCGGTCGAGGTCTGTGCCGAGCGGCAGGATGTGGAACAGCGCGTCGAACAGCGCGTTGCAGAACTCCTGCACGATGTAGGTCGCGCCGGAGTAGCCCATGAACGGCGTGCCGGTGTGGCGACGGATGATGGGCAACGGGAACGAGGCCGGGATGAAGCTCGCCTTCATCATCGAGCCACCACCGCATTCGGCGAGGTAGATGCGCTCGTTGTAGCTGCCATACATCACCAGTGGGGTCTTGTCTTTCACCAGGCGACGCACTTCCGCGTTGTCGGTCTTTGCGCCCGGCAGGCGTGACACCGCGAACTGGCACGGCAGCCCCATCTCGTCTTCGAGAAAGTGGCGGATGCCACGGGTGTAGGTGTCGTTGGCGACCACCGCGAAGCTGGCGGTGCCGAAGAAGTCTTGGGTCACCGAGCGCCACAGATCCCAGATCGGCTTGATCGTCGTGTGCTTCTCGCGCTCGATGAAGGGCTCCGGGTCCAGGCCCAGCAACTCGCCCAGCTTGCGCAGGAACTTGGTCGTGCTGTGCAGGCCGATTGGCGCCTGCAGGTAAGGCCGCTCAAGCGCTTCGCACAGCATGCGACCAAACTCGCGGTACATGCAGATGTTGACGTCGGCCTCGACCAACCGTGACACGTCGGCCAAGTGGCTGCCGAGCGGAAAAGTCATGTTCACTTCGGCGCCGATGCCTTGCACCAGGCGGCGGATCTCGGCCAGGTCGCTCGGGCAATTGAAGGTGCCGTAGCAGGGTCCGATGATGTTGACGCGCGGTTTCTCGTCGGCCGGGCGCTCTGCATAAGGCTTGCGTGCCGGCACCTTCTTCATGCCGTACTCGCTCCACAGCCAGAACATCGCGCGGTTCGCGCATTGCCACTGGTCTTCGTCGATCGTGCGTGGCAGGAAGCGCTGGATGTTGGTGCCCGACGGCGTGACACCGCCACCGATCATCTCGGCAATCGATCCTGTCACCACCACCGATGGCAGATCGGGGTCGAGCGCGGCGTGTGCGCGGCGCATCGAGCCTTCGGTGCCTTCGCGGCCGAGTTGCTCTTCGGCCAGGCCCGTGACGACGATTGGCAATTCATGTGGCGGAAGCGCATCGGTGTAGTGCAGCACCGAAGTGACCGGCAGATTTTCGCAGCCGACCGGGCCGTCGATGACGACTTGCAGGCCTTTGATCGCGGTGAAAACGTACACCGCCCCCCAATAGCCGCCCGCGCGATCGTGATCCAAGACCAGCATCAGATCATCTCCTCGGCCTTGCGCTTCTTCGCCATTTTTTCAGCCTGGCGGCGCTGGTCGGCCTTGAACTCGGGGCGGTCTTTCGGAATACCGTTCGCCGGCTCCCACACGCCAGAGGAATGGCCCTCGCCCACCGTCCCAAAGAAGTCCTTCATCTGCGCGAAGCGGGCCTTGTTGCCGATGGCCGCGTTGATCACGGTAGCCAGTGAGCCGGCCCCTGCCGGGCCCATCAGCGGACGCGCCGAGATCAGGTTGGTGAAGTACAGCGCCGGGGAGCTTTGAGCCTTGGCGTACTGCACGACCGGCGTGGTGCCGATCGCCAGGTCGGGTTGGTATTCGGCGATCGCCGCCAGGTCTTGTTCGAGCGACGCGCGGAACTGAACTTGCACGCCCTTGGCCTGCAGCCACTGCAGATCGGCTTCGTTCCACGCAGTGCGCGGGCAGGCGCTGCCCACGTAACGCAGATCGGCGCCGGACTCCACCAGCAAGCGCCCCACCAGCAATTCGGAGCCTTCGTAGCCGCTGAGCGTGATGCGACCCTTGATCGGCGTTTTCGCCAGCGCGCCACGGATGGCGGGCAGAATGCGGTTTTTCGCCGCATCGATCAGGTCTTGCGGGGTGTTGGTCGCCTGGCCGATGGCCTGCAGCCACGCTTCGGTGCCGTCGTAGCCGACCGGCGCCGAGCCAACGATCGGGCGCCCTGCTGCTTCGAACTCGCGGATGCTGGCGGTGTAGAACGGATGGATGGCAGCGACCGCGGTGCAGTCGAGCGCGGCATAGAGCTCGCGCCATTCGCGTGTCGGCACGACCGGACCTGCTGCCAGGCCCATCGGCTCCAGCATCATGCCGATGATCACCGGGTCGGCCGGAAAGACTTCGCCGAGCAGCGCGATCGTGGGCTTGCCGGAGCGACCCGCTTTGTCGTAACCACGCGGCGCTTGCACCGGCCCGGCCAGCACCTCGCTGCGAGCGTATTTCAGCATCGCGCCAGCCAGCACGTCCTTGGCTTCGGCATGCGTGGGCACGCCAAAACCCGGCACGTCGATGCCGATGATGCGCACGCCGTTGATGTCCTTCGGCAGGATCTGCAACGGCACGCCGCTGGCGGTTGGCACGCACAGGTTGATGATGACGATCGCGTCGTACTTGGCCGGGTCGGCTTCCTTGTGGACGGCCTCGCGGATGTCCTCGAACAGCTTGCCGGTGACCAGCGATTCACTGTTGAACGGCACGTAGCCGACGCTGCGCTTCGCACCGTAGAAATGCGAGGTGAAGGTCAGGCCATAAACGCAGCAGGCCGAGCCCGACAGGATGGTCGCGGTGCGACGCATCCGCAGACCGACACGCAGTGAGCCGAAGGCCGGGCACATGCTCTGTGGCTGATCGTGCGGGCCGGCTTTGGGGTCTTTTGGATAGTCCTTTGCGTACTGGTCGAGGACTTCCGACTTGCCGGCCGACTTCGCGGCGGCCAGCAACTGATCGCCACCGGCGTGGCAACCCATGCCATCACCGTCGAGCGTGGTCGAGGGCACGCCCGGGGCCGTGGGCGACGCCGGTGTGGCTGCCTGCGCCGCTGCGATGATGGGGATGGTCTTGGACATGGTGCGCGGCCGCTCAGACTTCGTCGTAGACGACTTCGAGCGTTTCCTTCTTGCTCTCGGTCTTGCCGCACATGTCGAACTGCGTGGCAGGCTCCAGCACCACGTCGCGGCCGACCGCCGACGCCGAGAACAGGCCGAGCAGCGCGTCCTGCGTCATCGGCTTCGGGCGGATCGGCACCGAGGTGCCGACGTTCTCGGCCAGCTGGGCGAACATCGGGCCCCAGGGAGAATCCGGGCGGCCAATGATTTCGTAGCTGGCGCTCTTGCGGCGGATGTCGTCGTTGGCCGGGATCACCGACAGCACCGGGATGCCGACCTGCTCGGCAAACGCTGTCGCCTCGCCGGTGCCGTCGTCGCGGTTGATCACCATGCCCGCCACGCCGACGTTGCCACCGAGCTTGCGGAAATACTCGACCGCGCTGCAGACGTTGTTGGCGACGTACAGGCTTTGCAGGTCGTTGCTGGCCACGACGATGACCTTCTGGCACATGTCACGGGCGATCGGCAGGCCGAAGCCGCCGCAGACCACGTCGCCCAGGAAGTCGAGCAGCACGTAGTCGAAGCCCCACTCGTGGAAGCCGAGTTTTTCGAGCAGCTCGAAGCCGTGAATGATCCCGCGACCGCCGCAGCCGCGGCCGACTTCAGGGCCACCGAGCTCCATCGCGTAGACGCCATCGCGCTTGAAGCAGACATCGCCGATCGCCACCGCTTCGCCGGCCAGCTTCTTCTTCGAGCTGGTCTCGATGATGGTCGGGCAGGCGCGCCCGCCGAATAGCAGCGAGGTCGTGTCGCTCTTCGGGTCGCAGCCGATCAAGAGCACCTTCTTGCCCTGCGGCGCCAGGATGTAGCTAAGGTTAGCCAGGGTGAAGCTCTTGCCGATGCCGCCCTTGCCGTAGATCGCGATGATCTGGGTCTGTTTCGTGACCGCTGCGGTCGAGACCGGCGGCGGCTCGATGGCGGCTTCGACGCGCAGGGCCTTCATCATGAAGGTCACGGGCGTGGCCCGGGTCGGGGTTGCCAAAGCGCTCATCAGCAGTCTCTCCAGTCGAGTGTCATCTTCAGGCAGGCCGGGTCGCCGAAGGCGGTGCGGTAGGCGGCGTCGGCCGACAGCGCATCGCGGCGATGCGTGTTCAGGCCGGCGAGCGACAAGGTGCCAGCTTCGGCCATGTCGCGCACCGCCAGCAGGTCGCTCGGCTGCCATTGCGCGGCGATGCGGATGCGGGCTTCGCGCAGGAAGGCGGGCGCGAAGATGAACGCGAGCGGCGTGTCGTAGAAGCCGGCCAACACCACCTCGCCGCCCAACGCCAGGCGCGAGATCAAGGTGTCGAGCAGGGCGGCGTCGCCGCTCACGTCGCAGATGCTTCGGTAGTCGCGCCGCGTGTCGGCGGCCGGATCGATGACGCTGTAGCCGAGCGCCCCATCGCGCCGCGCCGGGTTCGTTTCCCAGACCACCGGTGACGTTCCCGCCGCCACCGCAAGCCGCGCGATCAGGCGGCCGAGCACGCCGTGGCCGATGATCAGATCCGGCTGTTGCTGGCCGGCGCCCGAGGTCACGTGGTGGGCGGTTGCGGCCAGCGCCAGCAGCACGCCCTGGTCGCCCAGGCCGTCATCGATGCGCACGGTGCGCGCGCCCGGCTGCACGACGCGCGACGCCGCGCCACCGAACAGACCGCGCACGTCGCCGAAGCATTTGGCGCCGGGCACGAAGACGCGGCTGCCGACGCTGGCGCCGGATCGCGCTCCGGCGTGCCTGACGCGCCCGACCGATTCGTAGCCCGGCACCAGCGGGTAGCCCATGCCCGGAAACTGCGGCATGCGGCCGTTCCAGAGCCGGCGCTCGGTGCCGGCGCTGATGCCGCTCCACTCGATGTCGACGACCACGTCTTCATCGGTGGCGGGGGTCAGGTCGAGCCGGGTCAGCGCGAGTTGCTCGGGCTGCTGCAGCACAACGGCCAGCGCGTTCATGCGGGCCACCTCGGCGTGCAGTTCAGAACGCCGCAGGTCGCCGACGAGAGCCGGTGCTGCGGGTTGCGAGGATTCGTTGTCATCTTGAGTGTCATATTTGACTTACTCTAGTCTGTGTCATCTAAGATTTACATCAAACAACACAGGATTTACGCCGAAATCGCACCGGACACTTGCGCAATCAGCAACTGGGTCTGCAAAGGCATGCGGGTGCGCAGCAGCTGCATGCGCTCGTAGCCGGCGGCGGCCAGCATCTGCGCGACGGACCAGCGTGCGCCCGCGCACCGCTCGCTGTCGGCGCTGACCTGGAACCTGCTCGCCCCGACGCGCGGCTTCCCGCTGTCGCGCCACACGGTGTTCTTCTCGAACGACTGTCAGCGCGAGTTCGACGATATCTTCAAGCGCGCGCAGCTCCCGTCCGCGCCCACCGTCTACGTCTGCGCGCAAGACCGAAGCGATGACGACGCGCCACCAGCCAGCGCACAAGCCGGCGCGCCCGAGCGCCTGCTGCTGATCGTCAACGCCCCCGCCACCGGCGACACGCGGCCATTCACCCCCGAGGAGCTTGCACGTTGCGAAGCCCAGACCTTCAAGCGGATGGCGAACTGCGGGCTGCAAGTACAACGCCGCCCGGCCGATTCGGTGTTGACGACGCCGCAGGCGTTCGAGCGCCTGTTCCCGGCGACCGGCGGGGCGCTCTACGGCCAGGCCTCGCACGGCTGGATGGCGTCGTTCAGCCGGCCGGGCGCGCGCAGCCGGCTGCCGGGCCTGTACCTGGCGGGCGGCTCGACACACCCGGGGCCTGGCGTGCCGATGGCGGCGCTGTCGGGCCGGCAGGCGGCGGCAAGCGTGCTGGCGGATTTGCGGAAGGGCGTGGCGTCGATGGCGGTGTCGTCGGCACCTTGGGCGTCGGCTTCGATGGCAGCGTCGCCGCTGGCCCCGGCGCCAACGCGCGACGCGGCCCGGCCTTCGACACCCCGGTCGCACCCGGCGGCTACGCCTGGTGGTACCTCGATGCACTGAGCGACGACGGCAAACACGGCATCACCGTCATCGCCTTCATCGGCAGCGTCTTCTCGCCCTACTACGCCTGGGCGCGCCGGCACACGGCGCACGGCACCGCCGACCCGCTGAACCATTGCGCGCCGAACGTCGCGCTGTACCGGCGCGGCAGTGGCGGCGGCGCGAATGGCGGTGGCCGCACTGGCACCCGCGGCCCCGGTGCAACGCGCTGGGCGATGAGCGAGCGCGGCCGCACGCAGGTGCAACGCGACACCCTCCATCTGAAGATCGGCCCGAGCGCACTGCACTGGCAGGGCGACACGTTGACGATCAATATCGACGAGGTCGCGGTGCCCTGGCCGGCGCGGATTCGCGGCATGCTGCGGCTGCACGCGGCGCAGCGCTTCGACCAAGCGCTCGTGCTCGCGGCGCAGGGTGAGCACCGCTGGTTCCCGATCGCGCCGAGCGCGCGCGTCGAGGTCGATCTGGCAGCGTCGGCGCTGCGCTGGTCCGGCCCCGGCTACTTCGACTCGAACTGCGGCGACGCCCCGCTGGAGCGCGCCTTCACGCGCTGGGACTGGTCGCGCGCGCACCTGTCGGGCGGCCGCAGCGTGGTGCTGTACGACGTCGAGCGCATCGGCGCGCCGCCCTTGAGCGTCGGCCTGCGCTTCGATGCGACAGGTGCGGTGCAGGCCATCGAACCCCCACCCGAAGCGGCCCTGCCAGACACGCGCTGGGGCGTGAAACGCGGCACGCGCAGCGAGGCAGCGGCGCGGGGTTCAATCGCAACCGCAAGCGCAAGCGCAGGCGCAAGCGCGGATCCACGCGGCGCGCCCGCGCGCGTCCTGCAAACCCTCACCGACGCGCCCTTCTACGCCCGTTCGCTGCTTCGCAGCCGGTGGCTCGGCGAGCCCGTCACCGCGATGCACGAGAGCCTGTCGCTGACCCGCTTCGACAGCCGCTGGGTGCAGGCGATGCTGCCGTTCCGGATGCCGCACGTGGGGCGATGAGCCGCTTCCGAACCCCGTCGCCGCGGCGTCACGGATGACCTGCAAGCGCCGGCGTCCAGGGGTTGTACAAGAGCACGTCCATCGGCAGGAAATCGGCCACATTGCGCGTCACCACCGTCAGGCCGTGGACCAGCGCCGTGGCCGCGATCAACGCGTCGCGTTCGGGGCGGGGGTCGGGCACGTGCAATGGCGCACAGCGCAACGCCACCGCCTCATCGACCGGCAAGACCCTGCCTGCAAACGCCGGGCGCACCTGGTTCGCCAACCAGGCCCGCAATACCGCACCCTGGCCCGCGTCGCGCCGCAGGATCAGCAGCACGCCCGACTCCAGTTCCATCAAGCTGATCACCGAAATAAAGAGCCTGCCCGCAGACACCGACTGCGCCCAGCCGCTCACGTGCCGGTCGGCCCGACCCGCCTTGACCTTGCGCAACTCGGAAACGACGTTCGTGTCGAGCAGGTACATGGCGGGTCAGGCCGGCAGCCGGTGGATGGTTCGCGAACGGGGTTCGCGTCGGTGCTTCATGTCACTCCAGATCAGCCGGCCGGTGCAGCGAGCGGCTGCGCGGCGGCTTGAACCGGATCGCCTGCGCGCCCGGCATCGCCAGCAACTCGGCGATGTTGGCCTGCGTGCCCACCAAGGCCTCGTACGCGGCCACGGTCAGCAGCACATGCGCGGGCGCGCCGCGGTTGGTGATGAACACCGGCCCCGCCTCGGCCGCGCGCTTGGCGCGGCTTGCGTCTTGATTGAATTCACGGCTGGTCATGGTGGTGGTCATGGAGGTGGTCGGTACCCGCAATGTAGAGAAGTTACTACATCGAGCGCAGCGCGGCAAGATTGGCGACCGGCGGCCCACGCCGATCAATGTGCCCGAGCACGTCTGCCTACACTCACCATTGCACCGTCCTGCGCGCGCCAACACGCGCACCCAACCCATGCAGATCGACACCCTGCGCCAGCGCCTGCGCGACCACGGCGCCAAGCCCTGCCACGAGCACCGCGTGCTGCGGCTGTGGGCGCAGGCGCTGCCGCAGAGCAGCGGCAAGCGCCGGCCGGAAGACTTCCTGCCGCTCGAAACACGGGCCGCCTTGCCGGCCCTGCTGGCCGATCTGGAAGCGCTCGCGCGGCTGCGCTCC
>JANMXL010000291.1:0-1744 GCA_031380885.1 Burkholderiales bacterium
CATCGCGAAGGAAGAAGACCTGAACGGCCGCATCCGACGCAATGTGATGGACACCCGGCGCGCGGTCAGCTTCATGATGCGCAGCCGGCTGCTCAATGCCGAGCAGTTCGAGGAGGCGCGGCAGATCATGCGCGACATCGATTCGCTCGACAGCCACACCACCTTCCTGTTCGACAAGATCAACTTCCTGATGAACGCGACCGTCGGTTTCATCAACATCAATCAGAACAAGATCATCAAACTGTTTTCGGTGGCCAGTGTTGGGCTGTTGCCGCCGACGCTGATCGCCAGCGTCTATGGGATGAACTTCCAGGCCATGCCCGAGCTGCAGTGGCAATACGGGTATCCGTTCGCCATTGCCTTGATGGTGGTGTCGGTCGCCGCGCCCTTCATCTATTTCCGGCGCAAGGGCTGGCTGTGATTTGATGAAAGACAAGTGGTTGTTGATGCTGGGCGGTCTGGTGGTGGTGATCGCCGTGTTCGGCCTGAAGGTCTGGCATGCGCAAGGCATCTGTGGCGACCTGGGCGGACGCTGGACGGGCGGCGAGTGCTATTTCGACGAGAAGCCCGTGGTCGCCGGAGCGCCCCGCCGGTGAGTTCATCTCAGGCCGACCTGCCAGGCCCCGCCACCGACCGCACCGCCCTGATTGCCCTGCTGCGGGTGGCCTGCGCCACCACGCTGATGGTGATGTCGTTCGCGATGCTGCAGCCGGTGCTCGCGGTGCGGCTGCAGACGGCAGGCGTCAGTGCCTCGGCGATCGGCGTGCTGGCGATGCTGCCCTTCCTGACGGTGGCGTTGATGGTGCCGCTGATGCCGCCGCTGTTCGCGCGGCTCGGCGTGGCCGCCGCCTACCGCATCGGCATGAGCCTGGAAGCGCTGGCGACGCTGGGTTATGCCCTCACCTCGAATTACGCGCTGTGGTGTGCGCTGGCGGTGCTGGGCGGTATTGGCGCGGCAGCGGTTTGGAACGGCACCGAAGCGCTGATTGCGCACAACGCGCCACCCGACCGGCGCGGCCGTTTCACCGGGCTCTACCAGAGCGCGCTCGGCGGTGCGCTGGCCGTCGGGCCGTTCCTGCCGGGCTTGTTGCCACTGTCGCCGCAAGCATTGACGGTGTTTGCCGCGTCGCTGATGCTGGCAGGGCTGTTCGTCACCTTCGGCCGCGGGGTCAGCGCTCTGCAGGCTGGCCACGAGGATGCGCTGCCTGCTGGCCTGTGGGCCACGATTTGCAGCGTGCCGGGCCTGGTGACGATCGCCTTTGCGGGCGGCGTGTTCGAGGCCGGTCTCGGCTCGATCACCACCGCCTATGGTTCGCAGTCCGGCCTGTCGCTGGCGGCGGCGACGTCACTGGCCGGTGCGCTGGGAGTGGGCAGCTTCGCCCTGCAGTACCCCTGCGGCTGGCTGTCCGACCACGTCTCGCCGCGCACTGTTTTCGGCCTGGCCGGCGTGCTGCTGTTGAGCGCATCGGCCGCCTTCGCGATGGCGACCTTCTGGCCGCCGGTGTTGTGGATCTGCGCCTTCATCTGGGGCGCGGTGGGTGGCGCCCTGTACACGCTGACGATGATCCGCGTGGCGCATCAGTTCGCATCAACCTCGGCGATTGCTGGCACCGCCGCGATGATCACCGGCTACACCGTCGGCGGCGCGGTCGGCCCGTCTTTCAGCGGCGTGATGATCGATCACTTCGGCGCGCATGGCCAGGCCGCCTGGCTGAGCGTGCTGTCGGTGGTGGTGCTGGTGCTG
>JANMXL010000293.1:0-3921 GCA_031380885.1 Burkholderiales bacterium
TGGGCGCGGTGTCGACCGGTTCGTCGAAGTACATCACCTTGACCAGCCGCAGGTAGTAGAACGCGCCGATCAGCGAGAACACCACCGCCGCCACGGCCAACACGATGTAGCCGACGACGTTGGTCGAGACGATCGCCTGCAGCACGCTGAACTTGGCGTAGAAGCCCACCGTTGGCGGCACACCCGCCAGCGAAAACATGAACATCGCCATCACACCGGCATACCACGGGCTGCGCCTGGCCAGGCCCTTCAGGTCGTCGATGTTCTCCGACTCGAAACCCTGCCTAGACAGCAGCAAGATGATGCCGAAGGTGCCCAGCGTGGTCATCACGTAGGTCACGATGTAGAACATGGCCGAGCTGTAGCCATTGGCCGCTGACAAGGTGTTGGCGCCGATCACCGTGGGCGTCAGCCCGAGCAGCATGAAGCCCATGTTGGCGATCGTCGAGTAGGCCAACATCCGCTTCAGGTTGCGCTGCGCGATGGCCGCCAGGTTGCCAATCGCCATCGAGCCCACCGCCAGCACGATCAGCATCTGCTGCCAGTGCTCGGCCATGCCTGACATGCCTTCGACGAGCAGCCGAATCGTGATGGCAAACGCCGCCAGCTTCGGTGCGCCACCGATCAGCAGCGTGATCGCAGTCGGCGCGCCGTGATAAACATCGGGCACCCACATGTGAAACGGCACCGCACCCAGCTTGAAGGCCAGCCCGGAAACGACGAAGACGAGGCCGAAGACCAGCACCGCCTTGTTGATCTGACCGGTGCCGATCGCCTTGAAGACCTCGCCCATTTCCAGCGAACCAGTGGCCCCGTACATCATCGACAAGCCATACAACAGGAAGCCGCTGGCCAGCGCCCCGAGCACGAAATACTTCATCGCCGCTTCAGTGGCGTTCAGGCTGTCGCGTCGCATCGCGGTCAGTGCGTACAGCGACAGGCTCATCAATTCGAGCCCGAGGTAGACCACCAGAAAGTTGTTGGCCGACACCATCACGCAGATGCCGAGCAGTGAAAACAGGCTGAGGGTGAACAGCTCGCCCTTGAGCAGGTCGCGGCTGGCCGCGTAGGGGCGCGCATAGGCCAGTGACACCATCACCGCCACCGCCGCAAAAAAGGCCAGCAGGTTGCCCATCGGGTCGGCCACCACCATGCGCTGCATCGCGTACACCGACAGGCCGGCGTCGTACTGGTACAGGTAGATCAGCGCGACGATGGCCAGCGTGCCCTGCGTCAGCCAGTAGGTGAGGCGACGCAGCGGATCAGTGACCCACAGATCGACCAGCGCGACCCCGCACGCTGCCGCCAGCAGGAAGATTTGGGGATGGACAGCAGGCCAGTTCATGTCGTTGCTCGGTTCGGCTTACAGCTTGGACTTACAGCTTAGAAATGGCGACGTGCTTCAGCAGTTCGGTCACCGACACATGCATCACGTCGGTGAACGGCTTCGGGTACAGGCCCATCCACAGCACCGCCGCGGCAAGCACGGTCATGATCAGCAACTCACGGCCATTGAGGTCCAGCAACTCGGCCACATGGTGGTTGGCAACAGGGCCGAAGTAGACCCGCTTGACCATCCACAAGGTGTAGGCCGCACCGAACACCAGCGCGGTGGCGGCCAGAACGCCGAGCCAGAAGTTCACCTGCACCGCGCCCAGGATGACCATCCACTCGCCGACGAAACCAGCGGTGCCCGGCAGGCCGCAGTTGGCCATCGCAAAGAACACGGCGAAGGCGGTGAAGGTCGGCATCGTGTTGACCACGCCACCATAGCTCGCGATCTCGCGCGAATGCACCCTGTCGTACAGCACGCCGATGCCGAGAAACATCGCGCCCGACACGAAGCCGTGCGACACCATCTGCACCAGCGCACCCGAGACGCCGATTTCATTGAACAGGAAGAAACCCAGCGTGACGAAGCCCATGTGCGCGATCGACGAATAGGCCACCAGCTTCTTCATGTCCTGCTGCACCAGCGCGACCAGGCCGATGTAGATCACCGCGATCAGCGAGATGGTGATGATCAGCCAGGCCCATTCGTGCGACGCATCGGGCGTGATCGGCAGCGAGAAGCGCAGGAAGCCATAGCCGCCCAGCTTCAGCATGATGGCCGCCAGCACCACCGAGCCGCCGGTCGGCGCCTCGACGTGCGCGTCGGGAAGCCAGGTGTGCACCGGCCACATTGGCACCTTGACGGCAAACGCCGCGAAGAAGGCGAAGAACAGCAGCGTCTGCACCGACATCGGCAGCGGCAGCTGGTACCAGGTCTGCAAATCGAAACTGCCGCCCGACTTGAAGTACAGGTACATCAGCGCGATCAGCATCAGCAGCGAGCCGGCCAGCGTGTACAGGAAGAACTTGAACGCGGCGTAGACCCGCTTCGGCCCGCCCCACACGCCGATGATGATGTACATCGGGATCAGCGTGGCCTCGAAGAAGACGTAGAACAGCAGCCCGTCGAGTGCGGTGAACACGCCGACCATGATCCCCGACAGGATCAGGAACGCGCCCATGTACTGGTTGACGCGGTCGGTGATCACTTCCCAGCCGGCAATCACCACGATGATGGTGACGAACGACGTCAGCAGCACGAACCACACCGAGATGCCGTCGACGCCCAGGTGGTACATCACGTTGAAGCGGTCGATCCAGGCGTGGCTCTCGACGAACTGCATGTTCGCCGTGCCGATGTTGAAGCCGGTGATCAGCGGCAGCGTGACGAGAAAGGAGGCGATGGCCGCGACCAGCGCAAACCAGCGGACGGCGGCAACATGCTCCGCACGACCGATCGCCAGCAGCACCACGCCCGACAGAATTGGCAGCCAGATGGCCAGGCTCAACAAACCCATGTTCTTGTTTTCTCCGTGCCCTGTGAGTGCTGCGCGGGCTCAGCGCCCGACCAGATGGCCCAGGTAGGGCCACAACTGCCAGGTCATCAGTCCCATCAGACCCAGGATCATCACCAGCGCGTACCAATACAGGTAGCCCGTCTGCACCAGACGAACGACCGATGCCAGCGCGCCGATCCCGCGTGCCGACCCATTGACCAGTGCGCCGTCGATGAAGGCGACATCGCCGCCCTTCCACAACCCGCGACCCACCATGCGCGCGCCGGCAGCCAGCACATGCTCGTTGAACCAGTCCATGTAGTACTTGTTCTCGAGCACCGTGACCACGGGCGCGAAGATGCGCGCGCAGGCGGCCGGGATCGAGGGCTTCAACAGGTAGAAGACAAAGGCGGTGACCACGCCCGCGAGCGCCAGCCAGAACGGCAGAGTGCCGAGGCCGTGCAGCGCCATCTCGGTGGCGCCGTGAAATTCACGCGCCAGCTCTTCCATCGCCGGATGCTTCTCGGCGTTGATGACGATCGAGTCCTTGAACAGATCGCCGTAGAGCATCGGCGCGATGGTCAGGTAGCCGATCACAACCGATGGGATCGCCAGCAGCACCAGCGGCAGCGTCACCACCCACGGCGACTCGTGCGGCGTGGCGTCGTGGCTGCCGTGGTCGTCGCCATGCGCATCGTGCTCGCCGGGAAACGGCTTGTGGTGGAAGCGCTCCTTGCCGTGGAAGACGAGGAAGTACATCCGAAACGAATAGAACGCGGTGACGAACACGCCGACGATCACCGCGAAGTAGGCGAAGCCCGAGCCCCACAGGTGGCTGGCGCGCACCGCTTCGATGATGCTGTCCTTCGAATAGAAGCCTGCGAAGAACGGCGTGCCGATCAACGCCAGCGAACCCAGCAGCGAGGTGATCCAGGTGATCGGCATGTGCTTGCGCAGGCCGCCCATGTTGCGGATGTCCTGATCGTGGTGCATGCCGATGATCACGCTGCCCGCCGCCAGGAAAAGCAGCGCCTTGAAGAAGGCGTGCGTCATCAGGTGGAACACCGCGACCGAGTAGGCCGAGGCGCCGAGC
>JANMXL010000020.1:0-14792 GCA_031380885.1 Burkholderiales bacterium
GAGTGGCTGATCAAGGACGGCTTCCAGGTGCTTCCGTATTGCACCGAAGATTTGGTGCTGTGCCAGCGGCTGGTCGATGTCGGCTGCCAGGCGGTGATGCCGTGGGCCGCGCCGATCGGCACCGGTCGCGGCCCGGTCAACCCGTATGCGATGCAGGTGCTGCGCGAACGCCTGGGCGTGCCGATGATCGTCGACGCCGGTCTGGGCCGGCCTTCGCATGCCTGCCAGGTGATGGAGTGGGGGTACGACGGCGTGTTGCTGAACACCGCTGTTGCTCTTGCACAGAACCCGGTGGGCATGGCTGGCGCGTTTGCCGATGCGGTGCAGGCGGGCCGCAGCGCGTATCGCTGCGGCGCGATGGGCGAGCAGCACGCCGCGCAGCCCAGCACGCCCGTGCTGGGCACGCCGTTCTGGCACCACGAATGAGTGCGTCTGTCGATGCGATGGCGCAGGCCATCGCCCTGGCGCACTCCGCCAGCGTGGGGCGTTCGATATCCGACGAATCGCCCACGCAGTACCACCACGCTGAACACGCCTACCGCGCCGCCAAACAGGCGGCCCGGGCGCTCGGGTTCATCGAGGCCGATGCCGAATGCGTCGCGCTGGCATGGCGCGCCCGCACTCAGCGCACCGGCGAGTTCGATGCCGATACCTGGCCCGACGAGCCGGCCGACTTCGGCCTCGTGCCACATCCGCGCACCGACGCGTTCGCTGCTTGCCCGAAGTCGCTCGGCCTGTACGCGGTGCTGCCCGATGCCGACTGGGTCGGCCGCATGGCGCAAGCGGGCGTGCCCACGGTGCAGTTGCGCTTCAAGTCCGACGATGCGGCGGCCGTGCAGCGCGAGGTCGACATCGCGGTCGACGCGGTGCGCGGCACCGGCGCGCTGCTGTTCATCAACGACCACTGGGAGGCCGCGATCCGCGCGGGTGCCTATGGCGTGCACCTCGGCCAGGAAGACATCGATGCGGCGGATCTGCCCGCGATCCGAAGGGAAGGCCTGCGCCTGGGCCTGAGCAGCCACGGCTATGCCGAGATGCTGCGCGTCGACCAGCTGAACCCGAGCTACATCGCGATGGGTGCGGTCTACCCGACCAACCTGAAGGTGATGCCCACCGTGCCGCAGGGCCCCGGCCGCCTCGCCGCCTATGCGCACCTGATGCGCGATCACGCGCTGGTGGCGATCGGCGGCATCGACGAGGCGCGGCTGCCCGAGGTGCTGGCCAGCGGAGTGGGCTCGGTGGCGGTGGTGCGGGCGCTGGTGGCTGCTGCACAGCCCGAAGCGGTCGCGGCAAAATGGCGGGCTGTCATCGAGGCGGCCGAGGCAACACGGACCGCCAGCCCTTCCCAGGAATCTGCATGAACACCGACACCCGCGCTGAACCCACAGACCACCCCCTCAAAGTCCTTGCCTTCGATGTCTTCGGCACCGTGGTCGACTGGCACAGCGGCATCGCCCGCGCGGTCGATGCGCTGGGCTTGGCTGTCGATGGCGACACCTTCGCGCGCGAATGGCGTGCGGGCTACCCACCGGCGCTGGCACGCGTCAACTCGGGCGAACAAGGCTGGACGCGCTTCGACGACCTGCACCTGCAGATGCTCGACGCGCTGCTGGCCCGCCACGGCATCACCCACCTGAGCGATGAGCAAAGGCGCGAGCTGAACAGCACCTGGGAGCAGCTCGATCCCTGGCCCGACGCGATCGAAGGCCTGACGCGGCTGAAGGAGTCGTACACGATCTGCTCGCTGTCGAACGGCAATCTTGGTCTGCTGTTCAAGATGGCACAGCGCGCCGGGCTGCCGTGGGATGTGATCCTGTCGGCGGAAACCTTCGGCGCCTACAAGCCCGACCCGAAGCTGTACCTCGGCGTGGCCGACGTCTGCGATATGCAGCCGCAGCAGGTGATGATGGTGGCAGCGCATCAGAGCGACCTGGATGCCGCGCGCGGCTGCGGCTTGCAGACGGCCTACATCGAGCGCCCGCGCGAATTCGGCCCGAACGTGCCCAACCCCGATCGGCCCGACCCGGCGAACACCTGCGTCGCCACCAGCCTGATCGATCTGGCCACGCAGCTCGGCTGCTGATCCTTGAACGGCGTGAAGCCCATCACCCCCTTGAGCCCTGCCGCGCCGCTGGCCACCGAAGACACGACACGCGTTGACGACCTGCGCATCGGTGCGGTGCGCCCGCTGATCTCGCCGGCGCTGCTGCTCGACGAACTGCCGATGCCCGCGGCTGCTCAGGCTCTCGTATGCGAGGCGCGCGATGCAGTGGCGGCGGTGCTGGGCGGTGCCGACGACCGGCTGATCGTGGTCGTTGGGCCGTGCTCTATCCACGACCACGACGAGGCCATCGAGTACGCGCACCGTTTGAAAGCGCTGGCCGATGAGTTGCGAGATGACCTGTTGGTGGTGATGCGGGTGTACTTCGAGAAGCCGCGCACCACCGTGGGCTGGAAGGGCTACATCAACGACCCGCGGCTGGACGGCAGCTTCCGCATCAACGAAGGCCTGCGCCGCGCGCGGGCCTTGCTGCTGGCCATCGCCGACATCGGTCTGCCGGCCGGTACCGAATACCTGGATCTGCTGAGCCCGCAGTACATCTCCGATCTGGTGTCCTGGGGCGCGATTGGCGCGCGCACCACCGAGAGCCAGACGCACCGGCAGCTGGCATCCGGCCTGTCGTGCCCGGTGGGCTTCAAGAATGGCACCGACGGCGGCGTGCGCATGGCCGCCGACGCGGTGGTGGCGGCCCGCGCGGCGCATGCCTTCATGGGCATGACGAAGATGGGCCAGGCCGCCATCTTCGAAACGCGTGGCAACGCCGACTGCCATGTGATCCTGCGCGGCGGCAAGAAGCCCAACTACCACGCGGCCGATGTGGCAGCGGCCTGCGAGGTGTTGCGCGCGGCGGGCCTGCGCGAGCAGGTGGTGATCGATTTTTCGCACGCCAATTCCGAGAAGCGCTACCAGCGGCAGACCGACGTGGCGCGCGACGTCGCCGCGCAGATGGCCGTCGGTGAAAAACGCATCACCGGCGTGATGGTCGAAAGCCACCTCGAAGCCGGGCGGCAGGACCTGATCCCTGGGCAGGCACTGGCCCGCGGTGTCTCGATCACCGATGCCTGCCTGGGCTGGGCCGAGACCGAGCCGCTGCTGCGCCTGCTGGCCCAAGCGGTGCAAAGCCGCCGCGGTGTAGCGGCGCTGGACGCCGCGGGCTGATTTCGCAGCGCGGCAGCGCGACCGATTGCGCACCGAGTTCGAAAACGGCCTGCTCGGATGCCCGACAGCCCGTTATACTCACAGGCTGTTCCTCGATAGCTCAGTTGGTAGAGCGCCGGACTGTTAATCCGTAGGTCCCTGGTTCGAGCCCAGGTCGGGGAGCCAAGAAACGCAAGGCCTCGCACGAAAGTGCGGGGCTTTTTGCTTTTCTCTGTGTGACGGATCCAGCGCCACTGCAGATTTCCTCCGCTGGCGCCTGAGTTCCGCGTCGCGCAGGCGTTCCGTCAGGCCTATTTCATCAATGCCACGCCCTTGATCTGCGCATGCAATGCATCGCCAGGTTGCAGGTTCAGGGCGTCCAGGCTTCTGCTCGTGATGCGTGCCAGCAGACTCCACTGTCCTTGCTGTGTGCTGTTGCCAGCCCGCAGGCTGAGCAGCGCGGTGCGGGGCTCGCGCTGCACGCTGCCCAGCACCACGGGCAGCACGTTGAGGATGCTGGTCTCGACGGGTGGCTGCCGCGTGACGCTGACATCGCGGGCGAGGATGCGTGCGCGCACCGGCTGGCCCAGCAATGCCGTGGAATGCCCGACCCACAGTGAGCTGCCGTTGAACGCGATGCGCGTCATGCCGTGCAGCGTGTCGTGTTCGGCAACCTCGGCGGTAATCACCACGCCGGCGTCGTCGAGCCGGGCGAGCGGCAGGTCGGTGCGAGCCATCAGATCGGTCAGCGGGCCGGCCGTCAGGATGCGGCCCTCGTGCATCAGCACCAGGTGGTCGGCGAGGCGCGCCACCTCGTCCATCGCGTGGGTGACGTACACGACGGGCAGCGCCAGTTCGCGGTGCAGGCGTTCGAGGTACGGCAGGATCTCGGCCTTGCGCGCAGCGTCCAGCGCGGCCAGCGGTTCGTCCATCAGCAGCAGCCGTGCACCGGTCGCCAGCGCGCGGGCGATCGCCACGCGCTGCCGCTCGCCGCCGGACAGCGTGGCCGGGCGCCGCGCCTGCAAGTGGGCGATGCCCAGCAGGTCGATGACCGCGTCGAGCGCAATGCGGCCTGACTCACCCGCGGCACGCCGACGTCCATAGTTCAGGTTGCCGCGCACATCGAGGTGCGGGAACAGCGCGGCGTCCTGGATCACGTAGCCCAGCAGCCGGCGGTGCGTGGGCACGAAGCATCCGGTGGCATCGTCCTGCCAGACCTCGTCGTTCAGCGCGACACGCCCCGCGGCACGATCCAGCCCGGCCAAGGCCCGCAGCACCGTGGTCTTGCCGCAGCCCGACGGGCCGAACAGCGCGGTGATGCCGCGCGACGGCAGCGAGAGCGCGACATCGAGCTGGAAGTCGCGCCGCTGCAGGCGCAGATGAGCGTCGATCATCGGGCGGGCTGCGCGTTGTCGCGCACCGGTCGGTTGACGACGTACAGCGTCACCAGCACCACCAACGCGAACAGCACCATGCCCGCGGCCAAGCGATGCGCTTCGCTGAATTCACCGGCTTCGACATGGTCGTAGATCGCGACAGACAGCACGCGCGTCTGACCTGGGATGTTGCCGCCGATCATCAGCACCACGCCGAACTCGCCGACGGTGTGCGCGAAGCCCAGCACGCTGGCGGTGACGAAGCCGGGCCGCGCCAGCGGCAGCGCGACGCTGGCGAAACGGTCCCACGGCGAGGCGCGCAGTGTGGCGGCGGCTTCGAGCAGCGGTTCGGGGATCGCCTCGAAGGCCTGCTGCAGCGGCTGCACGACGAAGGGCATCGAGTACAGCACCGAGGCGACCACCAGACCGCTGAAGGTGAAGGGCAGCCGGCCGATGCCCAGCCACTGCGTGAACTGCCCGACGGGCCCGTGAGGCCCCATCAGCAGCAGCAGGTAGAAGCCCAGGACGGTGGGTGGCAGCACGATGGGCATCGCCACGAGCGCTGACCACAGCGGCTTCCAGCGTGAGCGCGTGCGCGCCAGCCGCCAGGCGATCGGCGTGCTGACGACCAGCAGCAGCAGCGTCGTGAGGGTTGCGAGTTCGGCCGTGAGCTGGATCGCAGCCCAGGCATCCGCGCTCAGCGGGGTCTCCCTGGCATCAGGCGATCGAGGTTCATGGCCCGTAGCCGTAGGACTGGATCAGGGCCTTCGCCGCCGGGCTCTTCAAGTAGGCCAGCAAGGCCGCAGAGGCCGGATTCTTCTCGCCGGTCTTCAGCAGCACCGCGTCCTGGCGGATCTCGCCATACAACGACGGCGGCACCAGCCAGTACGAGCCCTTTGCGGGCTTGCCGGGCACCGCCACCTGCGACAGCGCGACAAAGCCGAGTTCGGCGTTGCCGGTCGCGACGAACTGGTAAGCCTGCGCGATGCTCTCGGCGGTCACCAGCTTCGGCGCGAGCGCATCGCCGAGGCCGCGCGCCCTCAGCACCTCGGTGCCTGCCCGCCCATACGGTGCCAGCTTCGGGTTCGCGATCGCCAGGTGCGCATAGGTGCCGGTGGTGAGCACCGCGCCCTGGTCGTCGACATAGCCGGGCTGTGCGCTCCACAGCACCAGCTTGCCGATCGCGTAGGTGAAGTGGCTGCCAGTCACGCCGTATCCCTCGGCGATCAGCTTGCGCGGGGTGTCGTCGTCGGCGGCGATCAGCACCTCGAACGGCGCACCGGCGACGATCTGTGAATAGAACTTGCCAGTGGCACCTGACGACACCTTCAGCGTGTGGCCGGTGGCCGCGGTGAAGCCTTCGCCGATCTTCGCCAACGGGCCGACGAAGTTGGCGGCAACGGCGACCAACACCTCGTCGGCGCGGGCGGGCAGGACCATCGCGCCCACTGCCGCGGCCATCAGCACCTGCAGGGCGTGAGTCTTCAGGTTCATCATGGACGGGCTCCGGGGGTTCAATCCATCACGGCCAGGATCACGCTCGACGCCTTGAAAGCGGCGCAGGCTCGCACGCCTGTGGCCAGCCCGAGCGAGGCCACCGAGTCATGCGTCACCACCGCCACCGCTGCGAGATGGAGCCATGCTGTTCGATGGCTTCGAGCAGTCGCACCCGCTTGTCGCCAAGGAACACGCCCACGTCGGTACTGACTTCGAGGTGACCGGTCAGGCGTGGCGAGGCACGACGGGGTTTCACGGCAAGGGGGTGAGGCTCAAGAACAATGCGTCATATTCTCGACGACATAGCGTATTCGCCTTGCAACCCACCCGCCGACCGCGGTGATTTACTCGCCCTGAGTCCGCGGGTGGAGCGACAACTTGCCGAGCAGTTTGGCCGCCTGCATCTCGGCCGATACGGCGCTGTCGAGCAACGAGCGCGACAGCCCGGACATCTCGTAATGCATGTTCTCGTACAGCTCGGCCGTTGACGGGTAGGTGTTGAGCAGGGCCGTCAAGGCTGCATCGGGCAGGCTGGCGGACAAGGCCTTTTTCAGCCGCGACACCACGATCTGGTACTGCGCTGCATCGATCGGGTCGCCGCTGCGGTCGATGCGCTCAAGCAAGTGCGCGAGCGCCAGGGCGGTGCTGACAGAACTGCGTGGTGTTTGGACCTGGGGTGCGGACATGCTGGACTCCCGTGGTGTCAATGTCATGTGGATGTCATCTACATGCGGACAGGCAGCGGAAAGTCAAGCGGCCAGGGTGACGATCGATGGGCGTGGCCCGCCGATCGAATCACGCCGCCCTGGCGCCAGGTGACTCAGGCGGCGGCTTGCGTCGCGGGAGCGCTCGCCTGCGTCGTGTCGCTGCCCACCGGGGTGCGCTGCCTGGCCTGCTGCTTCATGGCCTTCGCCCGTTTTTGCTTTTGTCTGCGGATACCGCGGTCTTTGTCAGCGCTCATGTCGATCTCGTGTGGGTTGATGGAAAAAGGGACACGGGTGCGTGCCTGAGTTCAGGCGGCAGCCTCGTGCCGTCATTTGAGCATGTTCCAGTCCATCACAGATTTTTTCGATGCAGCGCTGTCGCCGTCGTTGAATAACGATCCCGATGCCGCCGAGCATGCGTTGCGGCTCGCCACCGATCTGTTCGCGTTCACCTCGCGCATCAGCGGGCATTTCGACATGCCGCAGAAGGTGCACAGGGTCGAGCACCTGTGGCGGGTGGCCTATGCCGATGGGCACCTCAGTGACCCCGAGCGCGATGTGCTGTGGCGCGTCGCCGATCTGTTGCGGCTGAAACGTTTTCAGCCTCATTTCCCCTGCCCGTGCCCAGCCTGTGCACAGGTTTGTCCACAGCTGCCCCGCATTCGGACTCTTATGATCTCCAGATGTCGGCACTGATTTCCTCCCCCCCGTTTTCCGCCTCTCCGCCCCGCGCCGACGACGAGGTCGCGCGGCTGCGGATTCCACCCCATTCGATCGAGGCCGAACAGAGCGTGCTGGGCGGCTTGCTGCTCGACAACAGCGCCTGGGACCGTGCCGGCGATTTGCTGACCGACAGCGACTTCTACCGCTACGAGCACCGCGCGATCTACGCGGCCATTGGCGCACTCGTCAACGCCACCAAGCCGGCCGACGTGATCACGGTGTTCGAGCAGTTGCAAAGCCTGGGCAAGGCCGAGGAATGCGGCGGGCTGGTCTACCTGAATGCGCTGGCGCAGAGCGTGCCGAGCGCGGCCAACCTGCGCCGCTATGCCGAGATCGTGCGCGAGCGGGCGGTGCTGCGCAAGCTGGTGTCGGCCAGCGACGAGATCGCCACCAGCGCGTTCAACCCGCAGGGCAGGGCGGTCTCGGAAATCCTCGACGAGGCCGAGGCCATGATCTTCAAGATCGGCGAGGAAGGTTCGCGCTCGCGGCAGGGCTTTCAGTCCATGGACGCACTCGTCGTGCAGTTGCTCGACCGCGTGACCGAGCTGCACGAGAACGGTGCCGAAGAAGTGACCGGCGTGCGCACCGGCTACTTCGACCTGGACCGCATGACGGCTGGTTTCCAGCCCGGCGACCTGATCGTGCTGGCCGCGCGGCCGTCGATGGGCAAGACCGCGCTGGCGCTGAACATCGCCGAACATGTGGCGGTGCAGGAAGGCCTGCCGGTCGTCATCTTCTCGATGGAAATGGGCGCCTCCCAGCTGGCCTTGCGCCTCGTCGGCTCATTGGGCCGCATCGACCAGCAGCACCTGCGCACCGGCGCGCTGAAGGACGACGAGTGGGGCCGACTGACCGAGGCGATCGAAAAGCTCGGCACGGTCAGCATGTACATCGACGAAAGCCCGGCGCTGACGCCGAGCGAGTTGCGTGCGCGAGCACGGCGGCAGGCCCGGCAGTGCGGCAAGCTCGGGCTGATCGTGGTCGACTACCTGCAACTGATGAGCGGCAGTGGCGGCAGCAACGAAGAGAACCGCGCCACGGTGATCGGTGAGATTTCGCGCGGGCTGAAGTCGCTGGCGAAGGAGCTGCAGTGCCCGGTGATCGCGCTGTCGCAGCTCAACCGCAGTGTCGAGTCGCGCACCGACAAGCGGCCGATGATGAGTGACCTGCGCGAGTCCGGCGCGATCGAGCAGGACGCCGACGTCATCATGTTCATCTACCGTGACGAGTACTACACCAAGGAAGCCTGCAAGGAGCCGGGTGTCGCCGAGATCATCATCGGCAAGCAGCGCAACGGGCCGACCGGCACCGTCAAGCTGACCTTCCTGAAGCCGCTGACCAAGTTCGACAACCTGGCGCCAGGCAGTGCCGGCGGCGATTACTGAGTCGACGGGCAGCGGGATCAGGCGCGCAGCGTCAACCCACCGGCAGAACGAGAAGTCGCCGGTTTTCTCCCGCAGCAGGCGCCGCGTGCGAAACGGCCTTCTAAAATTCGTCGATGCCCACCTGCTCCGAAACCCACGGCGTCGCGCCCCACGACGACCCGTCGATCCCGCTGTTTGAAGAAGACGAACCCGTGGGTGCCGCGATTGCAGCGACGGGTGAGATCGACGGTGAGCCCGGCCTCGCCGTGCCGTCATCCGACAACCTGCTGCGCGGGCTGAATCCGGAGCAACTCGCCGCCGTCACCTTGCCCGCGCGGCCGTCGCTGATCCTGGCCGGTGCCGGCTCGGGCAAAACCCGCGTGCTGACGACCCGCATCGCCTGGCTGATCCAGACCGGCCAGCTCTCGCCCGGCGGCGTGCTGGCGGTGACCTTCACCAACAAGGCGGCGAAGGAGATGCTGACGCGGCTCTCGGCCATGCTGCCGGTGCCGGTGCGCGGCATGTGGGTCGGCACCTTCCACGGGCTGTGCAACCGTTTTCTGCGCGCGCACTGGAAGCTGGCCGCGTTGCCGCAGGGCTTCCAGATTCTCGATTCGGCCGATCAGTTGTCAGCGGTCAAACGCGTCATCAAGGCGATGAAGCTCGATGAAGAACGCTTCGTGCCGAAGACCACCACCTGGTTCATCGCCGGGCAAAAGGAAGAAGGCCTGCGCCCGAAGGATGTCGAGGTGCGTGACGAGCAGGGCCGCGTGCTGGTGCAGGTGTATCAGGCCTACGAGGAACAGTGCCAGCGCGAAGGCGTCGTCGATTTCGCCGAGCTGATGCTGCGCACCTATGAGCTGATGCGCGATCACACGAGCCTGCGTGACCATTACCAGCGGCGCTTCCGGCACATCCTGGTCGACGAATTCCAGGACACCAACCGGCTGCAGTACGCCTGGCTGAAGATGTTCGCTGGCCCGCCGGGACCGAACGGCACGGCCGTGCTCGCGGTCGGCGACGACGACCAGAGCATCTACGCGTTTCGCGGTGCGCAGGTCGGCAACATGGCCGACTTCGAGCGCGAGTTCAAGGTGCAGCAGGTCATCAAGCTGGAGCGCAATTACCGCAGCTACGGCCACATCCTCGATGCGGCCAACGAGCTGATCTCGCGCAACTCGCGCCGTCTGGGCAAGAACCTGCGCACCGAGGCCGGCCCGGGCGAACAGGTGCGCGTGTTCGAGGCCACCAGCGACTTTGCCGAAGCGCAGTGGTTCATCGAAGAGGCGCAGCAGCTGCACCGCGACGGCACCCCGCGACGCGACATCGCGCTGCTGTACCGCAGCAATGCGCAAAGCCGGGTGCTGGAAAGCGCGCTGTTCAACGCCAGCATCCCTTACAAGGTCTACGGCGGCCTGCGCTTTTTCGAGCGTGCCGAGGTCAAGCACGCGCTGAGTTATTTGCGGCTGATCGAGAACCCGAACGACGACACCAGTTTTCTGCGCGTCGTCAACTTCCCGACCCGCGGCATCGGCGCGCGGACGATCGAGCTGCTGCAAGATGCAGCGCGCGCCAGCGGGCGCAGCCTGTATCAAAGCGTGGGTGCGGTCATCGGCAAGGGCGGCGGCAACGTGCAGGCCTTCGTCGCCAAGGTCGATGCGATGCGCGAAGCCACGCGCGGGCTGACGCTGCGCGAGATCATCGAGCACATGCTGAAGGCCTCTGGCCTGATCGATTTCTACCGCACCGACAAGGAAGGCCCGGACCGGCTGGAAAACCTCGACGAACTCGTCAACGCGGCCGAGGCCTTCGTCACGCAGGAGGGCTTCGGCAAGGACGCGGTGGCGCTGCCGGTCGACGAGTTCGGCACGCCGCTGCCGTTGGCTGCCGATGCGGAATTGACGAAGGTGTTGTCGGGGCTCGGTGTGGCAGCCATCGCGGGCACGCCAGCGCCGGATGCGACCAGCGGCATGGCCTCATTGATCAGCACGCCCGATGCCGACACCGGCGAGATCATGTCGCCGTTGGCCGCCTTCCTGACGCACGCGTCGCTGGAGGCCGGCGACAACCAGGCGCAGGCCGGACAAGACGCGATCCAGCTGATGACGGTCCACGCGGCGAAGGGCCTGGAGTTCGACGCGGTGTTCATCACCGGCCTGGAAGAAGGCCTGTTTCCGCACGAGAACAGCACCTCCGACCTCGACGGGCTGGAAGAAGAGCGGCGGCTGATGTACGTGGCGATCACTCGCGCGCGCAAGCGGCTGTACCTGAGCTGCAGCCAGACCCGCATGCTGCACGGCCAGACCCGCTACAACATCAAGAGCCGCTTCTTCGACGAATTGCCCGAAGCGTCGCTGAAGTGGATCACCCCGCGCAACCAGGCCTTCGGTTCAGGCTTCGCACGCGACTACCAGGCGGCGTGGGCTCGAGGCTCCGGCCTGGGTTCGATCGTCGGGGCAGGGCGCGTGGAAACTGCCGCACCGTCAGTGATCCCGAAGGCGCCGTCACACGGCCTGAAGTCAGGTCAGAGCGTGTTTCACACCAAATTCGGCGAGGGCGTGATCGTCACCCTCGAAGGCAGCGGTGACGATGCCCGCGCCCAGGTCAACTTCGGCCGCCACGGCATGAAGTGGTTGGCGCTGTCGGTGGCCAAGTTGACGCCGATCACTTGAACGGTTCGGTGCTGGTCAAAGCCCCCACCGTGTCGCGGTGGGTCAGTCTTTTTCATGGCGTGTCCAGGTCGTCCCGTGGTTCCGACTGTCACCCGATGCCGACAAGCGCTCAACGCTGACGCGGCAGCAGATGCCTTGTGGCTGGCGTTCCTGCCAGGCCACCTCGCCGCCCAATTGCCGCAGGCGTTTGCGCACGCCGCCGACGCCGAGACCTGGCGCCCACTGTGCCGGCGCCTGCCCGATCCCGTCGTCGCTGACGGTGACGCTCAGCCGGTCGTTGAGCAGACTCACCTCGATCTCGATGCTGCGTGCCTGCGCGTGGGCGATGACGTTGGTGACCAGTTCGCGCAGCACGCGGGTCAGGGCCGACCACTGCACCACCGACAGCACCACATCAGCATCCTGCGTCGCGGTCCACTTCAGCGTGATGTGCGCTGCCGACAGGCGTTGTGCGATGTCGGCCTTCCACTCGCCCAGCGCGTGCGCCAGGGGTTGATTCGATGCGGCCAGGCCGCGCGTCAGCGTTTTCAGGTCTTGTAGCGTGTGCCGCGCATAGTCTTCCATCTCGGGCGACTGGGCCTTGTACATCAGCGTCAGCAGGCGGGCGCCGATGTCGTCATGCAGGTCTTGCGCCAGGCGTCGGCGCTCTTCGCTGCGGCCTTGTTCGACCGCCTGATCGAAAGCGACGGTGCGCCGCAGTTGCTCGCCGATGCGTTCGGCCAGGCGGACGTCGTCGCGGGTGAACAGGCGTCGGCCCTGCTGCGCATGGCGCAGCAGGATGGTCGCTGGCGCACCGGTGGCGAGCGCACTGGAGATCGCTGGCACCGGCACCAGCATCGCCGAGCCGTCGCTCAGCGTGTGTGCGGTGGTCACGGCCTTGTCCAGCAGCGTGACCTCGAACGGATCGAACAATTCTTCGAGCAGGCGCGACAGCGCGGGCCCGGCCTGATCCGGGTGGGTCTCGACCTCACGGGTGGTGCGGAACAGTTGCTCGAAAAGCCGTTCCGTGCTGCTGACACGGGTGCCCAGCATGCGGTTGACCAGCCACTGCCGTGCACCGGCGTACACCGCCATCGACAGGAACAGTGCCAGTGTCAGGGCCGCGAACCGTTGCAGGGCAAACACGCTGACGAGCAGCAGGTCGAGCACGATGGCCAGCGTGCCGATGATGGCGAACAGCGACAGCTCGCGCACGACGCTGCGCGACTTGGACAGGAACGGCACGCCGGCCAGCACCAGCGCGAACAGCACCTGCCAGGCCAGCACCGCCAGCGGCAGGCTCGTCGATGACAGTGGTGTGGCCACATCGGGCTGCCACATCAGGATGACAGTGGCCTGGACCAGAACCCAGGTGCCACCGACCACCACACTGAAACGCTTCATCACCAACGCGAATGGATGCGGGTGTGATTGGAACGACAGATGCATCAGCCCCACCGCCACGCAGCCCATGGTCAGCAGCGCCGCCTGGGTCATCCACCAGCTGCCAGCGCCTCCATTGCTCCCATCGCTCCCATCAGCGAGGTATGCCGCCAGCCAGGTCAGCAAGGCAAACAACCAGCTGGCAGCGGGCAGCCAAGCCGCGGCAGGCAGGCGCCGTGGATGGGTGCAGGCCAGGTGAACCGCCGCGGCGAGTGTGGCCAGATCAAAGCCGCGGCGCAGCGGGAAGTTCAGGCTCTCATGGCCCCACAGCGGGGCTGGCGCGGTGGAGTCGATCGCCATGCACAGCAGATTGCCAGCCTGACACAGCGCCATCAGCGCGTACAGCGCGTTCGCCGCATGCGGTTTGGCCCGCACCACGGTGATGGCGGCTGCACACAGCAGCAGGGCCAGTGCCGCATACAACCAGAACGCAGCGCCGATGCCTCCCATCGCGTGAACAGGGCCTAGACCAGGCCCTGCTTGCTCGCCAGCACGGCAGCTTCAGCGCGGCTGGAGACGTTGAGCTTCTTATAGATTGACTTGATGTGGTCGTTCACCGTGAACCATTTGATGCCCATCAGGTTGGCGATTTCCTTGATGGTGAACCCTTTGCTCAGGTAGGTGAGCACCTCGCTCTCGCGCGGCGTCAGCCGCTCCTGTTCCGCCGGCCGCGGACGGTCCAGCGCTGACGGGCGGCTGCTCTGGAAGGCGGATGGCGCGCTCAAGGCGGTCGGTGTGCCTGCCGCGCCACCCGGGCGGAAATGGGTCAGCAGCCGCCGGGCGATCGCGGGCGACAGCGGTGGCTGCCCGCGCACGATCTTCTGCAGTTCTTCGACCAGCACCTCGAAACGGTCTTCCTTCAGCAGGTAGCCGTCGGCGCCGCACTGCAGGGCCGGGAACAGGTGCTCGTCATCGGAATACAGCGTGGTGACGATCTTCGTCGCCGGGTAGCCCGACAGCTCGGCGAGCAACTCCATGCCGTTGCCGTCCGGCAATTCCAGATCGACCATCATCAGCTTGAACAGGTTCGGCTGGCCGCCGCCTTCGACTGGTGCGCTGGCGCCGCGTTGTTGTGATTCGCTGATGCGCCGCCGGGCGCTTTCCAGATCGCTTGCTTCGCTGATCATCAGCTGGTCACTGAAGCTCTCCCGCACCACCTTGGTCAGAAAGCTGCGCGCCACCGGGTTGTCTTCGACAATCAATACTTTGACGGGCATGGTGGTGACCTGATCCGCAGGGTTGGGAGGATGCTAGCAGGCCGTTTTTGTGCAGAGTGCAGTTCTTTTCCTGATCGAGCGGTGGCGGCGCGGCGTCGCCAAACCCACTTCTACAATCGCCGCGATGCGCTTGTTGATTGCGAACGATGATGGGTACCTCGCCCCGGGGCTTGCTGCGTTGGTGCGGGCCTGCGAGGGCCTGGGCCAGATCGATGTGATTGCGCCAGAGCAGAACGCCAGCGGCACCTCCAACTCGCTGACCCTGAACCGGCCGCTGTCGGCCTACACCGCAGTCAATGGCTTCCACTACCTCAACGGCACGCCGTCCGACTGCGTGCATGTGGCGCTGACCGGGCTGTTCGATCGCCGACCCGATCTGGTGCTCTCCGGCATCAACCAGGGCGCCAACATGGGCGACGACACGCTGTACTCGGGCACCGTCGCCGCCGCGATGGAAGGGTTTCTGTTCGGCATTCCAGCGATCGCGTTTTCGCAGGTCGACAAGGGCTGGGGGCACCTCGATGCCGCCGCGAAAGTCGCTCGCCAAGTGATCGAGCAGGTGCTGCGAAATCCGCCGTCGCGCCGCCCGTTCCTGCTCAACGTCAACATTCCGAACCG
>JANMXL010000071.1:0-3994 GCA_031380885.1 Burkholderiales bacterium
AGCTATTCGAACGCGGCCAAGACCGAGCTGCTCGGCGTGAGCGCGGCCCTGATCGAACAGCAGGGTGCGGTCAGCGAGGCGGTCGCGACAGCGATGGCCGTCGGCGCCTTGCAGCGGTCGCAGGCACAGCGCGCCGTCGCGGTGACGGGCATCGCCGGGCCGGGTGGCGCCACGCCGGGCAAGCCGGTCGGCACCGTGTGGCTGGCGGTCGCCGGTCGTGAAAGCCTGGCCGCTGCCACCGAGGTTCAGGCCACTTTGCTGCAACTGGCGGGCGACCGCGCCACGGTGCGCCACCAGACGGTGACGCAGGCGCTGCAGGCCCTGATCGCCTCGCTGTGACGGTCCTGCTCGCCAGCGACTTCGACGCCCCGGCGCTCGGCCTGTGGTGCGGCCTGCTGCAGGCCGCGCTGCCCGATGAGCGCATCGTCACTGATCGACAGATGGTGGACGCTGCCGAGATCGACATCGCGATCGTCGCCAACCCACCGCCCGGCGCATTGCGCGGGCTGACGCATCTGCAACTGATCCAGTCGCTGTGGGCCGGCGTCGACAAGCTGCTCGCCGATGTCAGCCTGCCGCCCGCGGTACCGATCGCCCGGATGGTTGATCCGGCGATGAGCACTGCGATGGCCGAGACCGCGCTGTGGGCGGTGCTCAGCCTGCACCGCGGCTACTTTGCCTACGCCGCTCAGCAGCGCGCCCAGACCTGGCACCCGGTGCCGCAGCGGCGCGCCGACGAGGTGGCCGTTGCGGTGCTGGGCCTGGGCGAGATGGGCCGCTGCGTCGCGCTGCGACTGGCGGCGCAGGGCTACCGCGTCAGCGGTTGGAGCTTGAGGCCGACGGTGTTGCCACCGATTGCCGCGCACCACGGCGAAGAGGCGCTGACCGGCGTGCTGCGCGCCGCCGACATCGTCATCAACCTGCTGCCATTGACACCCGTCACCCGCGGCCTGTTCTGTGCCGCTCGCTTCAATGCGATGCGCCCGGGCGCGAGCCTGGTCAACCTGGCGCGCGGGGCGCATGTCGTCGATGCCGACCTGCTCGCCGCACTCGACCGCGGACACTTGCAGCATGCCGTGCTCGATGGGTTCAACACCGAGCCGCTGCCCGCCGATCACCGCTATTGGCAGCATCCGAAAGTCACCGTGCTGCCGCATGCCGCGGCACAGACCGATGCGCGCAGCGCCGCTGAAATCGCTGCAGCCAATGTGCGTCGGCTGCGCGCCGGTAACGTTGTGCAAAACCTGGTGGGCCGAACGCGCGGCTACTGACCCCAGGCGGGCGTTACCGCCGGGGCTCAGCCCTGCAAGGCCAGCCGCGGCACCACCACCGCGCGACCGCCACGCCGTGCGGCGGGCGGTGCCGAGGTGCTCTGCAACACCATCAGCAGCAGTCGCTTCAGGCCGTCCCACGGCTCCAGCGGCCAGTCGGGGTGCTTCAGCCCCTTGACCAGGCCGTCGCAGACCTGCGCGGCGTGCAGCAGCTCGGCCAGTGCGGCCTCGGTGAACAGTGGCAGTGCGCGCTCGAACAGCCGCTCCTTCTGGCCCCACACGCGCGCCTCGCGCAGCGCCAGTGGCAGCGGTCGGCCGGCGTTCATCGCGTCGTGCACCCGCTTGAGCGCGCGCACGTCCTCGGCCAGCGTCCAATGCACCAGCACGGCCGCCTCGCCCTCGGCGCGCAGGCCGTCCAGCATGCGCAGCGCCCGTGTGACCTGCCCGGCCAGCGCCGCTTCGCCGAGCTTGAACACGTCGTAACGGGCCACGTTCAGCACCGCCGACTCGACCTGCTCGAAGCTCAGTTCGCCAGGTGGGTGCAGCAGCGCGAGCTTCTGGATTTCCTGGTGTGCCGCCAGCAGATTGCCTTCGACACGGTCGGCGAAGAACGCCAGCGTGCGCTGACCGGCCTCGCCGCCCTGCACCCGCAGGCCCTGCGCGCCCAGCCGCTGCGCGATCCACTGCGGCAGGGCGTGGCGCTCGACCGGGTCGACACGCAGCGTGACGCCGGCCCCATCGAGTGCGCTGAACCAGGCGCTTTGTTGCTGCTGGCGATCGAGCTTTGACAACTGCACGATCGTCAGCACGTCGTCGCACAGCGTCTGGCAGTAGCGTTGCAAGGCCTCCGAGCCGTCCTTGCCCGGCTTGCCCGAGGGGATGCGGATCTCGACGAGCTGCTTGTCAGCAAACAGGCTCATCGCCTGCGAAGCACCGAGCAGCGCGCTCCAGTTGAAATGGGCGCCCGACACCGCATGCACCTGGCGTTCGCCGTACCCGGCGGCGCGCGCCGCAGCACGCAGCGCGTCGCAGGCTTCCTGCAGCAGCAGCGGCTCGTCGCCCCACACGGTGTACAGCGGCCGCAGCCCCTTCTGCAGGTGCGGGCCGAGCTGGTCGAGGCGCAACTGCATCGGCAGTTATGACTCAGCCGCGCTCACAGCGCTGGCACCGCGGCCAGCCGCCGCATGAGCTGCGAGACGATGTCGGTCTGCATCTCCCGGTACAGCAGGGCCTCTTCCTGCTCTTTGGCCAACGCGTCGGATTCGTTGTAGCTGATGTCACGCCCCAGCAGCAGCTCGGTCGGCCCGATCAGTTCGCGGTCGGACGGCGTGCGCAGTTTGAAGGTGAAGCGCACGCGCAGGCTGATCTGGCGCACCTGGCCGGCCGTCGTGGTCGCGACCACGTTGCGCTCTCGGCGATCCGAGAGTGCCTCCAGCACCACCTGCGCCTCGCCGCCCGAGTCGACGACCAGCGTGGTCTTGCTGGCATTGACGGCCCGGCGCAATTCCTTTTCCAGCGGCGAATGCGGCTTGAAGCCAGTGAGCTGCACCGTGCGGAACTTCAGCTCTTGCGCACCTCGCAGCTGAAAGCCGCAGCCGCCCAGTGGCGCGATGGCGAGTGCTGCCACGGCGATCAGCCAGTCGCGGCGCCCCGCGGAGGTGATGGGGTTGGGCAGGGCGATCGGGTGTGTGGGCATCGGCGGGCAGGTCTCAAAGCACCACATTGACGAGGCGGCCGGGCACGACCACGACGCGCTTGACCGGCGTGCCGTCGGCGAACTTCAGCAGCTCGGGGCTGGCCAGTGCGGCCTTCTCGATCGCGGCCTTGTCGGCACCGGCGGGCACGGTGATCGCGCCGCGCAGCTTGCCGTTGACTTGCAGCATCAGTTCGATCTGGTCTTGCAGCAGCGCGGTCTCGTCGACCTCGGGCCACGGCGCATCGAGCAGGTCGCCGTGCACCTTTGCATAGCCCAGCTCGTTCCACAGCGTCCAGGTGGTGTGCGGGCAGGCGGGGTACAGCGCGCGCAGCAGGATGCCGTAGCCCTCGCGCAGCACCGGCGCAGCGCCAGCATCCTTGCAGGCTTCGAGCGCGTTCAGCAGCTTCATGCTGCCGGACACCACGGTGTTGTATTGCATGCGTTCGTAATCGAAGCTGACCTGGCGCAGCACCTGGTGCACCTCTCGGCGCAGAGCCTTCCCGGCATCGGAAAGTCCCGCAGACGGTGTGGTGGCGCCCTTGAGCGCCTCAGCATGCTTGGCGCCAAACCCCCACACGCGCTTCAAGAACCGATGCGCGCCTTCAACGCCCGCATCGTTCCACTCCAGCGTCTGCTCCGGCGGCGAGGCGAACATCACGAACAGCCGCGCGGTGTCGGCGCCGTACTGGTCGATCAGCGCTTGCGGATCGACGCCGTTGTTCTTGCTCTTGCTCATGGTGCCCACGCCTTCGTAGGTCACGGTTGAACCGTCGCGCTTCAGTGTGGCGCCGTCGATCTTGCCGTCGGCGCCGAAGGTGTTGTCCACATCGTGCGGCCAGAAGTACTCGACGCCGCCTTGTTCCGTCTTGCGTGAGTAGATGTGGTTCAGCACCATGCCTTGCGTCAGCAGCTTGGTGAACGGCTCATCGACCGACACCAGCTTCAGGTCGCGCATCACCTTGGTCCAGAAGCGCGCGTACAGCAGGTGCAGGATCGCGTGCTCGATGCCGCCGATGTACTGGTCCAT
>JANMXL010000086.1:0-9778 GCA_031380885.1 Burkholderiales bacterium
TTGACGGCGATCGGCCTCGGTGTAGCCTGGAATGTTCAGGATGATCAGTGGCGCTCCACGCGCCTGCAGCGGCAGCGAAATCAGACCAAACTCGCGGGGCGTGCTGAGCAGGCCGTGTATCAGAACAATCGGTAGCAGCGGCTCAGATCCTGGCATGTTCTTCATCTGTACGGACAACGCCGGCGCGGGCTGCCCGTTGACACCGTCGGGGCAAACGGACGCCAGCGGATCGTTGCAGGAGCCCTTCAGTACCGGGCGCGACGTGGCTTGTTGCATGATTTTCGACGAGGTCAGGTGTTGAATACAGCACTGACCAACAGTCGAACGCCGCCCCGGAGTTTAAACGGTGCAAGCTTAGGGCACGCTGAACAGCCCTGGTCGGCGGATGCCGACGGCCCGGTCGCCCTTCAGCCGCCGTTTTGCCGGTGTGCCCGGCGGTTGAAGAATCAGCCGCTGCTCACGCCATCGAGGCGGTGCGAATCGCTTCGAGCGAGACCGGTGACGCGCTGGCCGGTGGGGTCTGAGCCGCGGTGTGGGCGGCGGGTCGGTAGCGCTCCTCGGGCAGCACTTCATCGTCGGGCACGCGCAGTTCGGCTTGCAGCGTGCGCGCGGTGGTGCGCTCCTTCGGCGTCGTTTCGACCTTGCGCAGCACCAGGCGCATGAAGCCGGCCTGGTCGCGTTGGCACGGCTTCAGGCCGAGGTCGAGGTAGGTCGATTCGGTGGCCTCGAAGCGGTGCTCGAACCAGCCGAGGTACCAGAACCATTCGGTGTAGTAGATCCAGGAGTTCTCGTTCATCGCCCGCACATGGGTCGGGTCCTGCCAGGCGGTGGGCGACCGTTCATACGGCACTTCGATGCGCAGCTCGCCGCCCAAGGCCAGCAGCCGCAGGCAGTTGCCCATCAGCGCGGCCAGGTCGGGCACGTGCTCCAGCACATTGTTCGCGTTGATGACCTGCACGCTGCCGGCTTGCAGCAGCAGTGGCCCGGCCGAGGGCGAGGCGATCTGCAACGGCAGCGTCAACGGTTGTGACAGGTCGAGCAGCAAGTCGGGATGCGTGCTGTCCTGCACATCGAGGTTGAGCCAGCCGCTGCGGTAGTCCTTGCCCGAGCCGAGGTTGATGTGGGTCGGCGCCCACGGCGCGCTGTCGCGACCCGCAGCACGTTGCGCGCCGAAGCCGGACGCGAACGCCAGCAGATCGGCGTAGGCTTCGATCGGGTCGGCGCCGCGAAAGCGATCCAGGCCGGCCCGCATGGCGTCGAAACAGGCCGACGTGCCGAAGTCGTCCCGGAAAAACTGCGCCCGTTCCTCCTCGCTTTGCAGCCACAGCACGCTGTCTTCGAAATCGGGGTGCGGGTGGGTCTGCGCGCTGCGCTCGGAGATCACCGGCGTGCCCAGCGACAGGCAATGCGAGACCCGCGCCTGCTCGAAGCGGCTGGTCTCGTAGAAGTGCACATTCAGCACCGCCTTGGCCTGCGCGATGTAGTGGTCGCGCTCGGGCCCGTAGAGCGCGCTGTCGAACACCGTCACCGACCGGCCTGCGGCCTCGATGCGGTCCAGCCAGGCGCGGCGGCGCGCATTCATGCTGCCGAAGAACAGCAGGTCGATCGGGCGCTCTTCCAGCGGCAACGGCTCGGCCGGCGTCAGGTAGGGCGCGTAGAGGAACGGCACCAGCGGCACGTCGTCGACCTGGCGCGCGTAGCTGGCCACGTTGGCGGCGTCGTAGTCGACCACTGCCGAGTTGGCCAGCAGTTTCAGGTAGTCGGCCGAGACCTTGGCCCCGCCGGCGCCGAGCTGTTCGAGGTTGACGAACAGGCAGCTGTAGCGCTGACCGAGCGCCGCATCGAAGCCCAGGTGGGCGCCGAAGACGATGTTGACGGCGTCGTGGCGCAGTCGGTTCTTCGCCATGCTGACGGTCGCGCCGAGGCGCCGGAACTGGAAGCGGAAGTAGCGCGCAGGGTCGAGCAGGCCGAGCGAATGCACGTAGCCCGCAGGCTGCACGATGCACAGGTGGATGGAAGGGAGAGTGTTCATCGGTGGGGCCTTTCGTCACGGAGGCCCGATCGATGCCAGGCCCGGTGTCATTCATGTTGATCGGCCCGCCGCATCCTGAAG
This sequence comes from Burkholderiales bacterium, assembly GCA_031380885.1. GTDB lineage: Bacteria > Pseudomonadota > Gammaproteobacteria > Burkholderiales > Burkholderiaceae_C > PBB1. The sequence goes on from JANMXL010000086.1 coordinate 2,114, forward strand.
GGCGGATGTGCGGCAGAAATCCCGGCCAAATGCCCGGCCGTGTCAGACCGCAGGCAGGTGCTCCGGCCGCAGGCCCGCGATGGCACGCGCCCACATGCGGTCGTAAAGCGCCTCGATGTCGCGCGCGAAACGCGCACCGTCGAACAACGGGCTGCTGCGGCGCCGAGCGTCGATCTGCCCCCGCAGCTCGGCGCGACGTGCCGGGTCGCGGGCCAGCTCCACCACGCAGTCGACATAGTGCTCGCGGTCGTCGCAGATCAGCTGCGGCAGCCCCAGGGTGTCGAGCAGGCTGGCGGCCACCCGCTGCGCAAAGGGTTCGCCGCGCAGCGTGACCACCGGCACCCCGACCCACAGCGCCTCACCGGCGGTGGTGTGGGCGTTGCAAGGCCAGGCGTCGAGGTAGACATCGGCGCAGGCCAGCCGGCTCAGGTGCTCATCGTTGGGCAGCAGCGGGGCGAACAGCAGCCGGTCTTCGCCGATACCGCGCTGACGCGCCGCCTCGGTCAGGGTCGCCTGCACATTGGTGTTCCAGCGCATCAGCCACAGCACCGCTTCGGGCACCCGTTCGAGGATGCGGCACCACTGGTCGAACACCTCTTCGGAGATCTTGTACGACTGGTGAAAGGCGCACAGCAGCAGCTTGTCTGTAGGCGCGTCCCAGTCGGCCCGAGCGCTTGCGACGGGCTGCAGGCGGTGCGCGTCGTTCGGTTGATAGCAGTGCGGCAGTTGGGCGATCTTTTCGCTGTAGTGGTCGGCCAGCGCCAGCGGTGTGACGACGCGGTCGCCGATGAAGTAGTCGACATACGGCGCGCCGCTGGTGCCCGGAAAGCCGAGCCAGCTCACTTGCAGCGGCGCGGCGCGGTGCGCAGTGACCGGCATCAGTGTGCCGTAGGTGGCGCCTTTGGCGTCGACCAGGATGTCGATCTGCAGCGCGCGGATGCGCCGCGCTATTGCGGCGTGGTTGAGCGTGCGCAGGTCTTCGAAGTGCTCGCTGGCGGCGCGGATGCGGTGGCGCAACGGGCTGTCGTCGTCGGGCCCGGCGGAAATCAGCGTCACCTCGTAGCGCGTGCGGTCGTGGCATTCCAGCATTTGCACCATCAACTGGCTGGTGGCGTGGTTGTGAAAGTCGGCCGACAGGTAGCCGATGCGCAGCCGCCCGCCGTGCGCCTGTGCGCTGCGGCGCGGCAGCGGCGTGACGAACGACGCAACCCGCAGCGCGTACAGATGCGCGACCTTGCGCAGCTCGTGCGGATCGTCGCCGACCACCGCATGCGTGAACGGCCCGGTCTCGATGGCGCTGTCGTCGGGGGCGGCCCGCACGGCGGCGCGCAGCCGCTGCATCTCCTGCTCCGCCGGTGCCCAGCGGCACGCCTCGCGTTCGAGGAAGACGAGCTGCGAACGCGCGGCCAGTTCGCTGGCGTCGAGCCCGAGCAGCAGTGCGGTGCGCACGCATTCGGCGGCTTCGGCCTTCATGCCTTTGTCTTTGAAGGACATGCCCAGATGGAAATGCAGCACCGCGTCGTTCATCTTCAGCGCCAGCGCCTGCATGAAGGCGGCGATCGCTTCGTCATCGCGCCGACAGCGCTGCAGCGACAGCCCGAGCGAGACCCAGTGCGCGCGGTCGCGCGGCGCGTCGGCCGGCAGCGCGAGCAGGCAGTCGGCGGCGTCGGCGGGGCGACCGCGTTCGAGCAGCGCATGCGATTCGAGCGTGTAGGCCAGTGCCAGCGCCGGTCGCTGGCGGCGCAGCTCGAGCGTGCGCCGGACCGCGCTGTCGGACTGCCCAGCACAAATCAGCGCATGCGCCGCCGCAAGCCCGTAGGCCGCGTCTGGATGCAGCCGAAACGCCTGGTCGAATTTGGCCGCCGCGTCGGACCAGTGTTGGCGCTCGGCGTGCGCCTGTCCGGCTTGCCAGGTGCGGTAGGCGCGGCCGTGCACGGCGGAGCCGGTGCGCGGCGGGGTGGGGGTCGGCAGGACCAGGGCCATGTCGGGGGGCGCCGCCAATGTCGGCGCACGGTAGTGGGTGGTGCGGGCAGCGTAGACGCAGGCCGCGCTGGCCCGTGGCCGGAAAAGCGCCACGAGTCGGCGCCATTTCGAGGCTTGGTCAGCCAGGCGCCGAGAGGCCCGCTGCCGCGCGCCCCTGCCGCGCGCGCTCGCGCCATAGCGCGGCCTGATCGGTGTGACCCAGGCTGCTGTGAAACGCCGCCAGGTTGTGGGCCGCGAGGTGGCTGCCGCGTCCGCGCAGGCTGTCCGGCAGCTCCGGTCGCTCGCCGATCTCGATCGCGCGCAGCCAGGCGCGCTCGATCAGCGGCAGCCATTCGGCGGCCTTCGCCGGCTGCGTCAGCGCCGCGTCGAGCAGCAGATCGCCGAGGGTGAAGAAGAAATCGGGCGAATGCTGCCAGTGCGGCTGTTCGCGCTCGGCCAGGGCGAGCGCCGCGTCGAAGCGGCCCAGCTTCTTTAAGGTGAACAGCAGCCTCAACAGCAAATCGTGGCGCCACGACGCCGCCGCATCGACGCCGCCCCAGGCGGCTTCGTAGTGCGGCAGCGCCTGCGCGAAATCGGTGTGAACCTCGCAGTCCTTGCCGAGCTGGTAGCGCAGGTAGAGGTCGCCCGGTTGCTCGGCCAGCGCCGCCAGCAGCAGGCTGCGGTTGCGGCCGCGCTTCGGGGCCATCTGCGCGGGCAGGTAGCCGTCGTGGCCGACGACCAGGCCGAGGCGCTGGCGCGGCAGCACCGACACCGGTTGCTCGTGGATGCGACCGCTGTAGGCCACGCCGCGCGGCAGCAGGCGCGGCAGCCAGCTCGGTGCGTGCTGGGTCTCGCCGCGTTCATCGCTGAGCTGGCTGGTTACGCTGACGAGGCCGACAAAGTCGGGCGGCTGCGCGCGCAGTTCGGCCAGCGCTTCGGCGCCCGAGGCAATCCATTCGTCGGCATCGAGCACCAGGCGCCACGGCGCAGCCACCTGCGACAGCGCCGCATTGCGCGCGGCCGAGAAATCGTCGATCCACGGAAAGTGGGCCACCCGCGCACCGCAGCGCCGGGCAATGTCGGGCGTGCCGTCGGTGGAGCCGGTGTCGAGCACCAGCATGTCGTCCACATGCGCTCGCGCGCTGTCCAGGCAACGCGCCAGGCAGCGGGATTCATTGCGCGCGATCAGAACGAGTGCGATCGAATTCATCGGAGGTCACTTTGGTTGGGGGCATTGTGGAACCCCGCGCGCCGCGCGCCAACGGCTCGATCGCCCGAGCAGAGCGCCAACGCGGGCACTGATCCAGCGATCGGGGGCGGCCCGGCTTGTGTGAATTTTTTGCCACCGCGCATCGAGCGGCGCTCAAGTTCGGCTGCCAGCGCTCCGATATGCATTCCAACGGGACTGGAAACAGATTCGTTGTCCGGTTAGCCGGCCCAGGGTTGAGCAGCTTGTTGAGCTGCGAGACACACGGTTGACTAGCGCGGGTGGTGCCGGTGGACGGGATGAAACCGTCTCGTGCACGGGTACAGGCTGGGGTGGCCAACGGGACGGTCCCGCACCACCTGAGTTAACGCCGGCAGCTAGGCCGGGAATTTCATCACTAACAGGAGCTTTCACCATGCCAGCAACTATCAATACCAACGTCAATTCGATCAACGCCCAGCGCAACCTGAGCATGTCGCAGAACTCGCTGGCAACGTCCATGCAGCGCTTGTCGTCCGGCCTGCGCATCAACAGTTCGCGGGACGACGCGGCCGGCCTGTCGATCGCCGACCGCATGAACGCCCAGGTGCGCGGCACCGCGGTGGCGGTGCGCAATGCGAACGACGGCATCTCGATGGCGCAGACCGCTGAAGGCGCGCTGTCCACCGCCACCGACGTGCTGCAGCGGATGCGTGAACTCGCGGTACAAGCGCAAAACGGCACCAACGGTACCTCGGACCGCGCCAACCTCGACACCGAATACCAGCAGCTCAGCGGCGAGATCACCCGCATCGCGGCGCAGACCAAGTTCAACGGCACGGCCATCGTCGGCGCCGGTGCCGGTGCGACGCAGTTCCAGATCGGCGCCAACAACGGCGACACGCTGACGATCACCACCACCACGCTGACCACCGTGGCCGGTGGCCTGACCACCGCCGCCGCGGCATCGACCGCGCTGGCCGCGCTCGACACGGCGCTCGACACGGTCACGACGCAGCGCGCGGTCTACGGCGCTTCGATGAACCGTTTCCAGTACGCCATTCAAAACCTGCAGATCAGCGGTGAGAACCAGGCCGCTGCGCGCGGACGCATCATGGACGCCGACTTCGCCGTGGAAACCGCCAACCTGTCGCGCTCGCAGATCCTGCAGCAGGCCGGCACCGCGATGGTCGCGCAGGCCAATCAATTGCCGCAGCAGGTGCTGAGTCTGTTGCGCTGATCGCGACCGATCAGGCCTCTGCGGTCACCTCGACCAACCGCCCTTCGGGGCGGTTTTTTCATTTCTGATTTGAACCGGAGAACCCGGCCTGTTCGTCGCACTGAAGGCGCAACGCCTGCTCAAGAATCCATCGGACAGGTCGCATTGACGCAGGCCTGAAACCGCCGAGTCCCAGACCCGGTTGTCCGATCGGATTGTTCAGGAGTGCCCTTCATGGCCCAGACCATCAACACCAACGTTTCCTCATTGAACGCGCAACGCAACCTGTCGATGTCGCAAGGCTCGCTGGCGACCTCGATGCAGCGTTTGTCTTCGGGTTTGCGCGTCAACAATTCAAAAGACGACGCCGCGGGGCTGGCGATTGCCGACCGCATGAATGCGCAGGTGCGCGGCATCAACGTCGCGATCCGCAATGCCAACGACGGCATCTCGCTGGCGCAAACCGCTGAAGGCGCGCTGTCCACCGCGACCGACGTGTTGCAACGCATGCGCGAGCTGGCGGTGCAGGCGCAAAACGGCACCAACGGCACCTCGGATCGGGCCAACCTCGACGCCGAATACCAGCAGCTCAGCAGCGAGATCAGCCGCATCGCGACGCAGACCAAATTCAACGGCAACGCGATCGTCGGCGCCAGCGCCGGGCCGGTGATTTTTCAGATCGGCGCCAACAACGGCGACACCCTGACCATCACCACCTCGACCATCGTCGGGGTGACTGGCGACCTGACCACCCAGGCCAACGCCTCGACCGCGCTGGCCGCGATCGACACGCAGCTCGATGTGATCACGACCCAGCGCGCGGTCTACGGTGCGTCGATGAACCGGTTTCAGTTCGCCATCTCCAGTTTGCAGATCACCGGCGAGAACCAGAGCGCAGCGCGCGGCCGCATCATGGACGCCGACTTCGCGGTGGAAACCGCCAACCTGTCACGCGCGCAGATTCTTCAGCAAGCCGGCACCGCGATGGTGGCGCAGGCCAACCAGTTGCCGCAGCAGGTGCTGCAGTTGCTCCAGCGTTGATTCGAAGCACTTCACAAGTCAGCGCAGGGCGCGGCTCAAGTCGCGCGCGGCGCGGCCGATAGCCTGATCAGCACCGATCGAACGACGCGTCGGAAGCGGCGCCGCTGAACCGCATCGGGTTCGTCGGCGCCTGTTGTCGTGGAGCAAGGAGTCACGCATGGCCACCATCAGTTCCGCCGGTCTCGGCAGCGGCCTGGACGTCGCATCCATCATTTCGCAGCTGATGGCGATCGAGCGTCAGCCGCAAAACAACCTGGTCGCCGCCGCCACCAAGATTCAGACGCAGATTTCCGAGGTCGGCAAGATCACCAGTGCGGTGTCCAAGCTGCGCGACCTCAGCTCCAAGCTGTCGTCGGGCACGTTCTGGCAGCAAACCAGCGTCAGCTCGAGCAACGCGGCGGTCGGCGTGACCACCAGCAGCAGCGCGCTGGCCGCCAACTATTCGGTGGAGGTTCAGCAACTGGCCGGCGCGCAGTCGCTGTTGGCCGGGCAAACCTTCGCCTCGTCCAGCGCCGCCGTCGGCACCGGCACCGTGACGCTGGAGATGGGCACCTGGGGCGCCGGGCAAACCAGCTTCGCGCCCCGCACGCCAGCGGCCACCGCCAGCGTCGTGGTCGCTGCGACCGACACGGTCGAGACCCTGCGCGACAAGATCAACGCCGCCGGGCTCGGTGTGACGGCCAGCATCCTGACCGACGCGTCGGGCGCGCGCTTGGTGATGCGATCTAAAGACACTGGCGCGGCCAACGGCTTTCGGGTCAGCGTGGGCAGCAGTCCGGGCACCCTCGGCCTGCCGGCACCGGCGTCCGGCGGCGTCACCAGCCTGGCCTTCGACCCGTCCGTCGGTTCGAACAGCGCCAGCCAGAAAACCGCTGCCGCCAACTCGCGCGCCACCCTCGACGGCGTCGCGGTGACCTCGGCCAGCAACACGCTGCCCGACCTGCTCGAAGGCCTGTCGCTGACGCTCACCGCCGTCACCACCGCCGCGGTCAATGTCAAGGTGTCGGGCGACACCGAGTCGATCAAGAAAACACTGACCGAGTTTGCCGCTGCCTACACCGACTTGTTCAAGCTGATCGCCACCGACACCAAGTACGACGCGGCGGCCCGCAGGGGCGGACCGCTGCAAGGTGACGGCGCGATCATCGCGATGCAGGGCAAATTGCGCGGCCTGCTCAGCACTGGCTCGACCGGCTCGACCGCGTACTCGCGGCTGTCCGATGTCGGGCTGGAGCAGCAGCGCGACGGCAGCCTGACGGTCAACACGACGCGGCTCGACCAGGGGCTGGCGAACCTGCCGCAGATGCGCGCGCTGTTTGCCAACACCACCGTGGGCGATGCCGGCGCGGAAGGCTTCGGGCGCCGCTTTCGCAGCATCGCCGACGACCAACTGAACACCGGCGGCACGCTGACCTCGCGCACCAGTGGGCTCAACGACAAATTGCAGCGCAACCAGAAGTCGCAGGACGCGATGGAGCAGCGGCTCGCGCAGACGCAAAAACGCCTGCAGGCCCAGTACGGCGCGCTCGACACCAAGATCGCGTCACTCAATGGCTTGGCCGGCTACGTGAGCCAGCAGGTCGCGCAGTGGAACCGACCGGGTTGAGCTGCCCCGGCCAACGGGGCGCTCGGCAGCCCGCGAAAAGCGACCGATGCGTGAGCCGCGGGACAGCTCAAGTCACTCGGGGCCCCGCCGATATTCAGTACAGCAACCTCCACTGAATCGGACACCATGTTTGCAGCCACCTACTCCGCCCCACGCCACCTGCCGTCGCTGGCCTGCGCCTACCAGCGCGTCGGCACCGAGACCGGCATTTCAGGCGCCAGTCCGCACAAGCTGATCGAGTTGTTGTTCGACGGGTTTCATGAAGCCATCGCCCAGGCGCGAGGCGCCTTGCGCAGTCGGCAGATCGAAGCCAAGGGCCGCGCCATCGGCCGGGCCATGCGCATCGTCGATGAAGGACTGCACGCGGGTCTGGACATGGCGGTCGGCGGCGCGCTGGCGGCCGATCTGGGCGCGCTCTACACCTACGTCGAACTGCGTCTGATGCACGCGAATTTGCACAACGACGAGGCGGCGCTGGATGAATGCCTGCAGTTGATCGAGCCGGTTCGTAGCGCCTGGGCGGCCATCGGTCCGCAGGTCAACGGCCTGCGCCGGTGAGCCCCGCCCTTCACACCGTCTGCCCGGGATTCGATGCCATGCACTCTCAACTGCTTAACTACTACGAAGCCATCGAACGTGCCAGCCAGGACA
>JANMXL010000104.1:0-19292 GCA_031380885.1 Burkholderiales bacterium
CGGCTTGCGCTTCTGAAAGAACGCGCTGAACGCCTCGGTCGCTTCCGGGCTCGACAGCCGCTGACGAAACACCACCGCCTCGGCCTCGATGGCGTCGAGCACGGCGGCCTGGGTCGCCCGGCGCATCAGGCGCTTGCTCTCACGCACCGCGCCGGGCGGCAGGCTGTTGAAGCGCTCGGCCATGCGGCGGGCGTGTCGCACCACTTCGCTGGCGGGCAGCACCGCGTTGGCGATGCGCATCTCGACCGCCTCCTCGGCGGTGAACGGATCACCAAGCAGCAGCTTTTCCGCCGCCTGCGCATGGCCGACCCGTGCCGGCACGAGCAGGCTGGCTGCGAACTCGGGCACCAGCCCGAGGCTGGCGAACGGCATCGCGAGCCGCGCCTCATCGGACACATAGACCAGGTCGCAGTGCAGCAGCATCGTCGTGCCGATGCCGATCGCCGCGCCCGTCACCGCAGCGACCACCGGCTTGCTGCAGGCGACCAGCGCGCGCATGAAATCGAACACCGGCGCGTCGATCGTCGCAGGCGGCCGGTTCATGAAATCGTCGATGTCGTTGCCCGAGGTGAACACGCCCGGCTGGCCGACGATCAGCACCGCGCGCACCGCAGCGTCGCCGTCGGCGGCACGCAATGCAGCGGCCATCGCTGAATACATCTCGGCGGTCAGCGCGTTCTTCTTCTGCGGCCGTGCGATCTCGATCGTGGCAACGCCGTTCAACGTAACGGTCTTGATGCTCATGGGAGGCTCACACCCTTTCGAAAATGCCGGCCGCGCCCTGCCCGGTGCCCACGCACATCGTCACCATGCCGTACTTCAGATTGTGGCGGCGCAGCGCATGCACCACGGTGGCCGCGCGGATCGCGCCGGTGGCGCCCAGCGGGTGGCCGAGCGCGATCGCACCGCCCAGCGGGTTGACCCGCGCCGGGTCGAGGTGCAGCGTGCCCAACACCGCCAGCGCCTGCGCGGCGAAGGCCTCGTTCAGCTCGATCCAGCCCATGTCGCTTTGCTGCAGACCGGCGTAGCGCAGCGCGGCGGGGATCGCCTCGATCGGGCCGATGCCCATGATCTCGGGCGGCACGCCGCGGTTGGCAAAACTAACGAAGCGCGCCAGCGGCGTCAGGCCATGGGTCTTGATGGCACGCTCGCTGGCCAGGATCAGGCAGGCCGCGCCGTCGCTGGTTTGTGAGCTGTTGCCGGCGGTGACTGACCCCTTCGCGGCGAACACTGGGCGCAGCTTGGCGAGCGCCAGGGTCGTGGTGTCGGCGCGCGGGCCTTCGTCGGTGGTGGCGGTGCGCGTCTTCAGCATCACCTCCCCGGTTTGCAGGTTCGGCGCGCGCTCGGTCACCTCGACCGGCGTGATCTCGTGGCTGAACTCGCCAGCGGCAATCGCCTTCAACGCCTTCAGGTGCGACTGCAGCGCGAACTCGTCCTGCGCCTCACGCGTCACCTTCCATTGCTCGGCGACCTTCTCAGCGGTCATGCCCATGCCGTAGGCGATGCCGATGTTCTCGTCGCGCAGGCCTTTTGTGGACAAAAAAACAGCCGGATTGAACGACGGCCGGTTGCCGCTCATCGAGACCATGCTCATGCTTTCCACGCCACCAGCGATCATCACCTCGGCCTCGCCGACGCGGATGCGGTCGGCGGCCATCTGGATCGCCGTCAGGCCTGAGGCGCAGAAGCGGTTGATGGTCACACCGCCGACGCTGTTCGGCAGCCCGGCCAGCAGCACACCGAGGCGTGCCACGTTCAAGCCCTGCTCGCCTTCCGGCATCGCGCAGCCGATGACCGCGTCCTCGATCGCCTTCACGTCCAGCGTCGGCACCTGCGTCAAGGCCCCATGGATCGCGGCGACCAGCAGGTCGTCGGGGCGCGTCTGGCGGAACATGCCACGGCCCGAGCGGCCGACCGGTGTGCGGGTGGCGCTAACGATGTAGGCGTCCTGGAGTTGCTTCATGGGTCGGTCCTCGCGAGATCAGGGCTTGAAGTCTGCGCCGTTTGTCGCGCGTCAGCTGGCCGTGCGCTGCGATTGCAACGTCAGCAGGCCTTCGAACAGCAGCGTGTCGACCGTCTCGAACGGCAGATCGGTGATCGGCGCCAGCTTCACGGCCGCGCCACCGGTCATCAGCAGCAACGGGGCGTGGCCCGCGCGGGCCAGCAACCGGCGGTGCATGCGCTCGATGGCACCGGCGATCGCATGCGCACCGCCGCTCATCAGCGCGTCGCTGGTGTGGGTGGGGAAGTCGACCACCTCACCGGTCGGCGCCTTCAACCCGGCGGTGCCCATCTCCAGCGCGCGCAGCATCAGACCGAAGCCCGGCAGGATCAGCCCGCCGATGAACAGCCCATCGGCGTCGAGCGCATCGACGGTCACCGCCGTGCCCACCATCACCACCAGCGCCGCGCGGGGCGTGCCCGAGGCCAGCACCCGCTGGCGCGCGGCGATCAGCGCAACCCATCGATCGACACCGAGGCGGTTCGGGTGGTCGTAGCCGTTGCGCACGCCGGCCGCCTGCGCGGTGGACACCACCCAGCGCGGCTCCAGGTTCCACAGGTCTTCGATCTGCTCCGACACGCGCCGCTTGACGCCCTCGCCTGCCACCACGCAGCCCAGCATGGCGGACGGGGGCGGCAACTGCTTCCAATCGGTGTCGGCCAGCTGGTCCACCATCTCCAGGAAGACGGCACCTTGGGTCAACAACTCGGCGCCAGGCCGCGCTGCGTCGTAGAGCGCCCATTTCAGGCGCGTGTTGCCCACATCAACGGCAACGAAGCTCATGCGCACACCCTTGATCCCGATCTCCCCGGGGTCGGGGAAGGCCACTGATGGTCGTTGTGGGACAAGCGTTTCATCGGCGGCGATTGTGACGGCAAAGCGCCGCCCCACCGGGCACTACACTGGACCCGACCCTGCCGCTTCCATCGGCCTGTGCGCCGCCCCCGCCATGTCTGCGACACCCGACAAACGCGACATCGATCTCGCCCCCTACCGCCACAGCAGCGCGGGCAAGGGCAAGGCATTCGACCTGGCGCGGGTCGATCCAACGGCCAAGCCTTTTTCAAGCGGCGACAAGGCCAAGGACAAGGCCGCAGTGACCGCACTGGCGCTCGAAGTCGACGAGTTGCAGAACCTGCTGTATGCGAACCGCAAGCAGGCCCTGCTGGTGGTCTTGCAAGGCCTGGACACCAGCGGCAAGGACGGCACGGTGCGCGGCGTGTTCAGCAGCACCACGCCGTTGGGCGTGCACGCGGTCGGCTGGAAGGCGCCGAACGAAGACGAGCTGGCGCACGACTACCTGTGGCGCATCCACCAGCAGGTGCCGCGGGCCGGCGAGATCGTCGTCTTCAACCGCAGCCACTGCGAAGACGTGCTGGTGCCGGTGGTCAATGGCTGGATCACTGCGGAGCAGACGGCACAGCGCTACGCGCAGATCAACGACTTCGAGCGGCTGCTGACCGAGAACGGCACGGTGGTGCTGAAGTTCATGCTGCACATCTCGAAGGACGAACAGCGGGTGCGCCTGCAGGAACGCATCGACGACCCGGCGAAGCACTGGAAATTCAGCCTCGGCGATCTGGCCGTGCGCGCGCAGTGGGACGCCTACCAGAGCGCCTACGCCGACGCGATCTCGGCCACCGGCACGAGTTGGGCGCCGTGGTTCGTGGTGCCAGCCGACTCGAAGACGCACCGCAACCTGATGATCGCCACACTGGTGGTGCGCGCGCTGCGCGAGTTGAAGATGCAGCCGCCACCGGCCGACCCGGCGCTGGCCAAGCTGAAGGTCGAGTGAATCGCCCGGGCGTCGCCGCTCAGGTCGCCAGCGGTGGTTGGACCGGCGCGCGCAACGCCTTCGGTGCCTCGATCGTCAGCGCCGACTCCGGCGTGGCCACGCACGGCAGGATGCAGCCCTCGCGCTTTTCCTCGGCGCTGAGGCCGGGCCAGTCGATCAGGTGACGCACGCGGCCGCTGAGCACGCTGCACAGGCAGGCGCGGCAGGTGCCGTTGCGGCAGGACGTGGGCAGCACGATGCCAGCGTCGCGCGCCGATTCGACCAGCGAAATGTCACTGCGCGCCTCGAAGCGCCAGCCCTGCGGCTCAATCACGACGGTGAAAACGCTGTCCGGCGGCACCGTGGCCGGCCTCAGCGCGCGATGGCCGCAACCCAGCCCAACGCGCCGATCGCCACGACCGCGATCACGCACACCGCGACCTTCAGGCCCTGACAGCGCTTGTCGAGCGCATCGACCGCTTCGACCAGTCGGGCGTTTTGCGACGCCAGCGAATCAATCAGCGCCGCCGCCGCCTGCTGACGCTCGGTGGTCTGCGCGAGACGGGTTTCCAGTGCGCTGATGCGCTGCGTGGCCTGCGCCAACGATTCCCCATCACCGCTGCGGGCCGGCGGCACCGCCGTACTTTCGGCAGCAGGCGGCACAGCGTCCTGGGTGCGTTTGAAAAACCCCTTGGCGCTTTTAGCGAGCCCTGGTGCGGCCTCGATGACATCGGCCCAGGGGATGACCTTCAGCGCGGTGAGCCAGCCAACCATCGGAGGCTCCGTTGCTCGCTCAGCGCTGCCAGACGACGCCGTCGTCGGTCAACAACGCGTCCAGCGGCAGGTCGTCGGGGCGCGCGCGCAGGAACGGCAGGAAGCCGTTGGAGTAGCACAGGCCGACGGTGTACGGGCGCGGCGTCAACGCGTCCACGGTGCGGTCGTAAAAGCCACCCCCATAACCCAGACGCACGCCCCCCGGACCGTAACCCACGCAGGGCATCAGCACCATTTGCGGCGAAAAGGTCTCGGTGCCCTTGGGCTTCGGGATGTCGTAGGCGTCGCGTTCCATCGGGCAGCCGGGGAACCAGACGTGGAATTTCAGCTCTCCGGCGGTCTTGTCGACCACCGGCAAGCCGATGCGCCGCTGTTCGTCGCCTTCGCTCCAGCGGTACAGCGCCGGCAGCGGATCGAATTCGCCCTTGATCGGCCAGTAGCCGCCGATGGTCTTTTCCTCGCGCCGCACCAGCCAGACCCGCAGCACGCTCTGTAACTGCACCGCGCGCTCCAGGCGGTCGGACAAGGCCTGACGGGCGGCGATCAGCTTGATGCGCTGGGCGGCGCGCTCGTCGGGGATGGCGAGATCATCGGCGTCGGGTGTACTCATGAACAGATTGTGCAAGACGCTGGCCCAAATGGGGCCAGCGTGGTCATGCCGTGGCATCCGGCGCTCAGACCACCCCGCGTTCGGTCACCACGCAAGCGAGCATGCGGTCGTGCGGCTGCGGCTGCCATAAAGCGTCGTCGATCTCGCCCACCGACCAGGCCACGCCGACCACGGTGGCCTGTGGGTGCTGGGCCATCCAGCGGTCGAAGTAGCCGCCGCCATAGCCCAGTCGCCAGCCGGAGGCGGTGTAGCCCACGCAGGGCGCCAGCACCACATCGGGCACGACCACCGGCCCGTCGGGCGCCAGGATCTGGCACTCGTCGCGGGTGGTCAGCGGCCCGCGATCCCAGTGCCGAAATTCCATCCGGCGGGGCTCGCGCCAGGAGTACGGCAGCGCCAATGCAGTGTCGTCCAGCTCGGGTTCGGCCAAGCAAACCGCCGCCGTGTCGAATTCAGATCGAACTGCGCAGTAAATCCCGAGTCTCTCCGGCGCGAGCTGTCGCAGCACCGACATAAGATGGCTCGCAAACTGCGCCTGCATGGCCGCGTTCGCCACGACGGCCGAGCGTGCCGCCAGCAGGCGGGCCCGCTGCGCCGCGCGGGCCGCATTGATCGCATCGACAGAGGTTTCGGACATGAATGGATGGATCGGGTGGACGGGGTCGGCAGCGGCGTCAGCGGGTTGTACCGCACGCGGCGGTGACCGCCAGCGCCAGCGCCTTCACCTGCACCTGTGCGCCACGCTGATGGCGTTGGGGCTGGGCGCAGGGGTCAGCACGATGTCGTTTGCCAGCGAGGTGCCGACATCTGGGTTGCTGTCGGCTTCCAGCGTGGCCGCCGATCCGCTGCTCGATGCCCGCGATGCCTTCCGCAAGCGCGACCGCGTGCGGCTGGCCGCGCTGCGCGATGCCACCGCCACCGCACAACACCCGCTGGCGATGTGGGTCGCCTACTGGGACGCCAACCTGCGCCTGTCCGAACTGCAGCAGGCCGACCTCGATCTGTTCTACAGCCGCTGGAGCAGCAGCTACGTCGAAGACCGGCTGCGCAACGACTGGCTGCTGGAACTGGGGCGCCGCCGCGACTGGGCGAATTTCGTCATCGACTTCCCGCGCTTCAAGCTGAACGACGACCGCGAAGTCACCTGCTATGCGCTGGTCACCGAGCACCTGGCGGGCAAAGACGTGGGCGACGCCGCGCGCAGCGCCTTGGCCGCGCAACGCGATGCCGATGACGGCTGCGCGCTGCTGGCGCGCACGCTGCTGTCTGCCGGGGTGTTCAAACCCGCTGACGCCTGGCGCAAGGCGCGGCTGGCGATGGACAGCAACCGCCCGCGCGCGGTGGCGCAGGCGGTCGCCCTCGCGATGGGCACCAACGACTCGAATTCCGAGAAGGCGGTGCAGGCGCTGATCGATGCACCAGCACGATTCCTGTCGCGCCAGGCGCGGGCGGCCGGTCGCAGCAACGCCGAGCTGACCACGCTGGCGCTGGTCAGGCTGGCCGCCACCGACCCCGAGGCGGCCGCCGACGCGCTCGCCACGCGCTGGGAACGCGCGCTGCCCACCGACCTGGCCGCCTGGGCCTGGGCGGCCACCGCCAAGCAGTCGGCACAACGCCTGTCGAGCGACGCGCCGGATCAGTTCCAGCGTGCCGACCGGCTGGCCAGCAACGACGCCAGCGACAACCCGTGGCCCGACGACACCTACGCCTGGAAGGTGCGCGCTGCGCTGCGCGCCAATCAGGGTGCAGGCCGCTGGCAGCAGGTGATTCAGGGTGTCAATGCGATGAGCCTGGCCGAGCAACGCGACCCCGCCTGGGTTTACTGGAAGGCGCGCGGTCTGCAGGCGCTGGCGGTGGACTCGCAAGACAGCGAGGCGCTGCGCGTCCAGGCGCGCGAGATGCTCGCCAGCATCGCCGGGCAGTGGCACTTCTACGGCACGCTGGCGAGCGAGAAGCTGGGCCTGACCGTGGCGCTGCCGCCCAGGCCGCCAGCGCTGACGGCGGCCGAACGCGACGCCGCTGCCCGCGATGCCGGGCTGAACCGGGCCTTGCAGCTGATCGCCATCGGGCTGCGCAGCGAAGGCGTGCGCGAATGGAATTTCAGCCTGCGAACCCTGGGCGACCGTGAACTGCTGGCCGCCGCGCAGGTGGCCTGCGACCGCGAGATCTGGGACCGCTGCATCAACACCAGCGAGCGCACCCGCGGCGTGGTCGACATGCAGCAGCGCTACCCGACCCCATTTCGGGACCAGGTGCTGGCACGCACCAAGACCATCGGGCTGGATGCGGCCTATGTCTACGGGCTGATCCGGCAGGAATCGCGTTTCGTCACTGACGCGCGCTCCGGCGTCGGTGCTTCGGGCCTGATGCAGGTGATGCCGGCCACCGCGCGCTGGACGGCACGCAAGATCGGCCTCGATTACAGCCATGAGCGCATCACCGACCGCGATGTCAACCTGACCCTGGGAACCAGCTACCTGAAGCTGGTGCTTGATGACTTTGCCGGCTCGCAGCCGCTGGCCGCCGCCGCCTACAACGCCGGCCCCAGCCGCTCACGCCGCTGGCGCGAAGGCCCGGCGCTGGACCCGGCCACCTGGGCCGAGAACATCCCGTTCACCGAGACGCGCGACTACGTCAAGAAAGTCTTGTCGAACGCCGCCTACTACGCGGCCTTGCTGAGCAACGAGGCGGTGTCGCTGTCGGCACGCCTCGGCACCTCGATCGGCCCGCGCGATCCAGCAATGGCCAGTGCCGATCGGGATCTGCCGTGACCGCGCAGAATCCAAAACTGTCGATACCCGCATCGCCAACCGAGGTCTGGCAACCCATGTCGAACATTCTGGTCTTGGGGGGCAGCGGCTTCGTCGGGCGCAGCGTCTGCGAAAAACTGGTCGAGCGATCCGGCGGCGCGGGCGGCCGCATCGTTGTGCCGAGCCGTCGCCCGCAACGTGCGCTGCACCTGCGCACGCTGCCGACCGTCGAACTGGTGCGTGCCGACGTGCACAGCGAGGTCGAGCTGGTGCATCTGCTGGCCGGCTGCGATGCGGTGATCAACCTGGTCGCGATCCTCCACGGCAGCGCGGCCGAGTTCCAGCGGGCCCATGTGGATCTGCCGCGGCAACTGGTGGCGGCCTGTCAGGTCAGTGGCGTGAAGCGGGTGGTGCATGTCAGTGCGCTGGGTGCGGACGCCGACGCGCCATCGCACTACCTTCGATCGAAGGCCGCAGGCGAAGCGGTGTTGCGTGCGTCAGGGCTGGCCCTGACGCTGCTGCGGCCGTCGGTCATCTTTGGTGAGCACGACCAGTTCCTGAACCTGTTCGCCCGCCTGCAGGCGGTGGCGCCGGTGATGCCGCTGGCCGGCGCTGCGGCCCGCTTCCAGCCGGTGTGGGTTGAAGACGTGGCGGCAGCGATCGTGGCGGCATTGGATGTGCCGTCATCGGTTGGCCAGACCGTCGAATGCGGCGGGCCGGCGGTCTACACGCTGGAACAGCTGGTTCGTTTTGCCGGCCGTTGCGCGGGCCACGAGCGGCCGGTCATTCCACTGCCCGACGGCATCGCCCGGTTGCAGGCGATGGTGATGGGCTGGCTGCCGGGGGCGCCGCTGATGTCCGCCGACAACCTCGATTCGATGCGCGTGCCAAATGTGCTCAGCGGCGATTTGCCCGGCCTCGAAGCCTTCGGCATCCAGCCCGCGGCGATGGAGGGCGTCATGACCCCGCTGCTGCAACACCGCGCGGGTGTGGCGAGGCTGGACTCGCTGCGAGCCGGCGCGAGCGGCCGCTGACTGGCCGAGCAGGTTCGACCCTCACCGATGAAGGCCTGGAAAGTCGGCGGCGCGGTGCGCGACGCGCTGCTAGGGCGGCCGGGCAGCGATGTCGATTGGGTCGTCACCGGCGCGACGCCTGAGGCGATGCGCGCCGCCGGCTACCTGCCGGTGGGCCGCGACTTTCCGGTTTTTTTGCACCCGGCCACGAAGCAGGAGTACGCCCTCGCCCGCACCGAGCGCAAGACCGCTCCGGGCTATCACGGCTTCGTCTTCCACACCGATCCGGGCGTGACGCTGGAAGAAGATCTGCAGCGCCGCGACCTGACGATCAACGCGATGGCGCAGGATGAGACCGGCACGGTCATCGACCCGTATGGCGGGCAGCGCGATCTGCAGGCCCGGCTGCTGCGCCATGTGTCGCCCGCCTTCGCCGAGGACCCGGTGCGCATCCTGCGGGTGGCGCGGTTTGCGGCGCGCTTCGTTGATTTCCAGGTCGCCCCCGAAACGCAAGCGCTGATGCAGGACATGGTGCACGCCGGCGAGGTCGATGCGCTGGTCGCCGAACGGGTGTGGCAGGAGCTGTCGCGCGGCCTGATGGAGGTGCAGCCCTCGCGGATGTTCGACACGCTGCACCAGTGCGGCGCGCTGGCGCGGCTCCTGCCGGAGATCGATTTGGACTGGTCGTCCGGCGAACCAGCAGCGATCCGGTGGCGTCAGGCGATCGATCTGGCCGCCCAGAGGGGGCTGTCGCTGCCAGCGCGCTTCGCGGTCGTGACCCACCGGCTGGGCCTGTCCGCCGCCAAGCCCCCAGCCACTGAGGCTGCCTTGTCAACGCTGTGCGAGCGCTGGCGCATTCCGACCGACTGCCGCGAGGTGGCCGAATTGGTGGGGCGCGAGGGCCAAGCGCTGCGCCGCGACGCGGTGATGGACGCTGAACAACGGGTGCAACTGCTCGACCGCTGCGATGCCTGGCGTCGGCCCGAGCGCTTCGAGCTGCTGCTGCAGGCGTGCGAGTGCATCGCACGCGCTGAAGGCCCCAGCGCCGATCGTTGGCAGGCCACACTGTTCGCGCGATGGCGTCTGGTGCGGGCGCACGCTGCGGCTGTCGATACGGGTGCAGTCGCCACGCGCGCTGCCTCGCGAGGCCTGCGCGGGCCGCAGATCGCCTCTGAAGTGCACGGCGCACGGGTGCTCGCGGTGGCGCTGAACCTGAATGACGAGATCCATGACTGACCGACATCGACCGCCGAACGGGGTCACGGCCGTCAGCGCAACCTTCTGTCAGCTGCGCCCTGGACTCACCGCAACGCTGACACCCCAAACATTCACGCCTGCAGCAATTGCAATGGCTCGAAGCGATGGCGCGCGGCAGTCTGTGGCGAGACCTTCGACCGTGTCAGCCGACGGAAGATGGCTTCCTCTTCCGAAGGTGAAAACCAGTCGGGATACAACGACCGCTCTTTGCTCTCACCCGACAAGGTTGCGAACCGCTCGCCTTGTTCGCGGATGTAGGACAAGTTGATGCCCAGCAAAACGGCCGGGGCGCCGACCCGCAGGCTGTGGCGCTGCGGCGCCATGACTTTAAAGCCCAGCATGCGCTCGTAGTACAGCACGTGACGCGGGTTGACCTCGATCAGCAGGGTGTCGAAGCCCATCACCCGGTGAGCGTAGAGGTACGCCACGTTGAACAGCGATGCCAGCACGCGGCGCGAACGGACGAACTGGTCGATCGCCAAGGTGGTGAACTCGCACACCAGGCGACCGGCCTGCCTGAGCGCATCGACCTCCTGGGAAAACAGCGTGTCCACCTGCAACCCATCCGATGAATCGAAACTGACGCTGATGGTGGCCACGGTGGACTCGTGGTCGCTGGCCACCAGCGTGATGCGGGTGGGCGAGGACTGATCCGGCAGAGGCCGACTGGCATACCCCCGGGTGGCATACATCCGGTTGATCAGGATGCTGGCCGAACTGCGCTGTCCGCCCGTGTCGGCACTGCGTATTTTGTAGAGCCTGCGGCCGACTTCGCAGCGGTGCAGGTCGTCGTCGTCCGACTCGTCCTGCAGCAGCGACCGCAGGGTGTGATGCGCCTCAAAGGGCGTGCCGATCATGGTGTTGCTAAGCACAGCAGGTGACCCTCAACAGGTGTATCAACGGTGTCAGAAAAAACCTACATGCCAACGCGGCGAACTTACTGAGAACATAAGCATCTAAGCCGTGATTTTCTCACGCACCGTGGCAATCGTATGCCTTCAATGGTGACAATAGGTAATCGAACTTCGGGTAGGCAACCCCTCATCTGAGGGGGTAAGTGCAAGCCTCGATGGCAGTCACCAAAGACGCGGCCGCGCGTCTTACGCCAACCGGCTGGCCAGGCGCTTCGATCAGCTCAAGGGCTGCGCAGCCAGCGCGAGAGTTCGTTGCGCAGATCGGCCATCGCCACCGGCTTGGTGAGGTAGCCGACCATGCCGGCGGCGGTGCAGCTGTCGCGGTCCTGTGGGGTGGCATGGGCGGTCAGCGCGACGATGGGGAACGAGGGCAACGTTCCGCGCTGCTGCATCGCGCGCAACTGACGGGTCGCCTCCAACCCGTCGACGCCGGGCATCTGCAGATCCATCAGCACCAGCGCCGGCGGGCGATCGCGGCAGGCCCGCACCGCGCCCTCGCCGTCTTCGGCCAATCGGGTGCGCAAGCCCAGCACCTCGATCATTTCGCAGACGATGACCTGGTTCACCATGTTGTCCTCGACCACCAGCACGTCGGACGACTCATCGGCGTCGACCGGCATCGGCATGCCCGACAGCGAGCTGAAGCCAGAGACGATGTGATCCGTCTGCGGCCCGGTCATGTGCAGCAGTTCAAGCAAAGCGGCAGGCGTCACCGGCATGAAGATCAGTGGCATCTGCGCCAGCCGCGCGGCCGATTCGACGGGCGGCTCATTCCAGTCGGGTCGCACCAGCAACACGATGTTGGTGTGCGGCAGCACCCGCCGCAGCAAGGCCAGGTCGGTGCCAGGATCGATAGCGGATTCGCTGAGCAGCAGCAGGTCCGGCGCTTCGCTGGCACGGCGCGCATGCTCGATCAGCTCGGCCACGCTGGCCAGGATGTCGCACCCCCAGCCCAGCCGCTGCAGCCGCCGTTGGAAGGCCTGCGCCGGCACCGCGCGGTTGTGCAGCAGCCAGGCATGGCCTGACGGCGGCCAGCCGCTGCCGGGCTGCGGGCCGGCTTGCACGTGCAGCGGCAACTCGAGCGTGAAGCACGACCCCAGTCCGGGTGTGCTGTCCAGCGTCAGCGAACCGCCGACCGACTGCGCCAGGCCGAGCGCAATCGACAGCCCGAGGCCGGTGCCGCCATGGCGGCGGGCCAGGCTCGCATCCCCTTGCACGAAGGGCTGGAACACGCGGGCCGCCACGTCGGGCTTCATGCCGCAACCGGTATCGCGCACCACGATGCGCGCCACGCACTGCCCCGGCGCCACTTCATGCACGTGGGTGAGCATCTCGATGTGGCCCTGCTCGGTGTATTTCACCGCGTTCGACAGCAGGTTGGAGACGATCTGCTGCACCCGTTGCGGATCGCCGACCACGCGGCTGACCGCGCCGATGTGGTCGTAGATCAGCCCGAGATTCTTCGTGCGCACCGTCGGCATGACGACCCGCATCGCCTCTGCCAGCGCGTCACACAGGTCGAAAGGCTCATCAACCGGCGGCAGCATGCCGGCCGACAGGCGCGAGAAGTCCAGCACGTCGTTGATGATGCCCAGCAGGTTGCGCCCCGACTGCAGCGCCAGCTTCAGGTAGCGCTTCTGCTGGGTGCTGGCGGCCTCCTGCAAAGCCAGCTCGTTGAGCCCCAGCACACCGTTGAGCGGCGTGCGGATCTCATGGCTCATGTGCGCCAGAAAGACCGACTTCGATTCGTTCGCACGCTCGGCCTGTTCGCGCTGGCGCTGCGCTTCAACCAGCGCGGTTTCAAGGCGTGTGGTGCGCTCTTCAACCATCGCCTCCAGGTGCTGGCGCTGTGCTTCGATGTCGCGGCGCAGCAGCGTCTGCTCATGGGTGTCGGTGAGCATGCCGGTCATGCGCAGGCCGCCCAGGGCGCTGACATCGGTGCGCCCGCGCGCGCGCACCCAACGAAACCCGCCGTCGCGGTGGCGCAGCCGATACACCGACTCCCAGGCACCTGGTGCCGCACTGGCCGCGGTGATGTCCGCCTGCAGCAGCGCGCGGTCCTCCGGATGCACCCAGCTGAAATACACCTCGCGGGCCGGCGCGGGCGTGCCTTTGGCGTAACCCAGCAGCGTGCAGATGCGGTCGCTGATGAAAAAATCGCGGGCCCCAACGGTGTGCTCGAAGTGCACTTCTGAGGTCGCTTCCATCGCGCGTTCGCAACGCGCAGCCAACGCCTCATGCGTCAGCAGCGCCTGCTTGTCGGCATGCACTTCACGCAACAGGCCGGAGAGGTATTCGGGCCCGCCGCTGACACCCGACAGCACGCGGGCGGTGCAACGCCACCAACGGAAATGGCCGTCGCCATCGGTCAGGCGGAGGTCCAGCGTGAAGCCGCCGCTCTGGTCGATGGCCTGTGCGCAGGCCTCGTCGATGCGCGGTCGGTCTTCGGCGACACATCGGTCGAACGGTGCAAACGCCGCTGACGCCTCGCCGGAAAGCCCCAGCAGCCGGTGAAGATCGGGCGCGCACCACCAGCGACCGGTGACCAGGTGCCGCTCCCAAGGCACACCTTCGCTGACCACCACCTGACGCCTGATGCGGTCCGCTTCGTCGGCGCGGGTCGGCTCTCGTCGCGGGCGCATCACGGCACCTGCGCGCGCGCCCTCGTCGGGAAAACCAGCCAGCTCGGTCATCGGGTTCGTCTCGGGTTCGATCGATTCCAGGGTTCACTCCCTGGTACAGAGGTTGTGCCATCACTACGGCCTTGGATCCCGCCAGATGTGCAACACCAAGGTAACAAGCACCGCCACCGATGTCGATCCCACACATGCACCCAGGGCCGCCGGACTTCTAGAATCCCCCGCTTCGCTGTGTTTGCAGCCAGGAAGTACCGCATGTCCTCAGGTGACCCCCGCCCGTCCACCGGCCTGATCCGGATTCGCGGCGCCCGCCAGCACAACCTGAAGAACCTGGACCTCGACATCCGCACCGGCGAGATGACGGTGGTCACCGGGCCCAGCGGCTCGGGCAAATCCAGCCTGGTGTTCGACACGCTGTATGCCGAGGGCCAGCGGCGCTACGTCGAGACCTTCAGCGCGTACGCGCGCCAGTTCCTCGACCGCATGGACCGCCCTGCCGTCGACCGCGTCGATGGCGTGCCGCCGGCCATCGCGATCGACCAGACCAACCCGGTGCGCACCAGCCGCTCCACGGTCGGCACGATGACCGAGCTGAACGACCACCTGAAGCTGCTCTACGCCCGCGCGGCCGACCTGTTCGACCGCCAGACCGCCCAGCGCGTGCGACACGACACGCCGGAGACGATCTATGCGGAGCTGATGGCGCGCACGGCCGAGGCCGATCCCCGGGTCGTGCTGACCTTCCCGGTCGAACTGCCAGCGGTGTCGACGCCGGAAGAGATCGAGCAGTGGCTGTCGGCCAGCGGCTTCACCCGCGTGCAGGCCGAGCGTCTGGTCGAGTCGCCGACCGGGTCGCGGCCGAGCGCCGCCGGGCCGCCCCAAGGCACGAGCGCCCCCTCGGGGGGCAGCGCCGCGGCATCGGCCGCAAGCGTGGGGGCAATACGTGTGCTCGATGTGGTCGCCGACCGTTTCCGCATTCACGCCACCGAGAAGGTGCGCGCGGTCGAGGCGATCGAGATGGCGTTGAAGCGCGGCGGCGGGCGGGTCAATGTCTATGTGCTGGCCGACAACGCGGAACCGACCCTTTGGCGCTTTTCGACCGGCCTGCACTGCCCCGACAGCGACCTGCGCTACACCGATCCGCAGCCGGCGCTGTTCAGCTTCAACTCCGCGATGGGCGCATGCGACACGTGCCGTGGCTTCGGCCGCGTGATCGGCGTCGACTACGACCTGGTGATCCCCGACCACCGCAAGACGCTGCGCTCGGGCGCCATCAAGACCTTGATGACGCCCGCCTGGAAAGACGCTTACGAAGACATGCTGAAGTACGCCGGCGAGGCCGGCATCCCGCGCGACACGCCGTGGTCGCAGCTCAATGCAGAGCAGCGCGATTTCATCATCGGCGGCTCGCCGCAATGGAAAGGCAACTGGAACAAGCAGTGGTACGGCGTCAAGCGCTTCTTCGAGTACCTGGAGAGCAAGGCCTACAAGATGCACATCCGCGTGCTCTTGTCGAAGTACCGCAGCTACACGACCTGCGGCACCTGCGGTGGTGCGCGGCTGAAGACCGAATCGCTGCTGTGGCGGCTGGGCACGAAGGCCGATGCGGATGCGGTGATGGCGCCTGCCCTGCGCTCACTGCCGAACGGCGCGGCCTGGTCGCGCGAGCAACTCGAAGCGCTGCCCGGCCTGACGGTGCACGACCTGATGCTGCTGCCGATCGAACGCATCCGCCGCTGCTTCGACAGCCTGTCGTTGCCCAGCACGATGCTCGACGACGCACTGAAGCTGCTGGTGGGCGAGATTCGAACGCGGCTGAAGTACCTGTGCGACGTCGGCCTCGGCTACCTGACGCTGGACCGGCAGAGCCGCACGCTGAGCGGCGGTGAGGTGCAGCGCATCAACCTGACCACCGCGCTCGGCACCTCGCTGGTCAACACGATGTTCGTGCTCGACGAGCCCAGCATCGGCCTGCACCCGCGCGACATGAACCGCATCATCGAGGCGATGCACCGCTTGCGCGATGCCGGCAACACGCTGGTCGTCGTCGAGCACGACCCGGCCGTGATGCTGGCCGCCGACCGGCTGATCGACATGGGCCCCGGCCCAGGCGAGCGCGGTGGGCAGATCGTCTTCGACGGCACGCCCGAGACCATCCGCCACGCCGACACGCTGACCGGGGCCTACCTCGGCGGGCGCAAGCAGATCGGCAGCGGCTACACGCGGCCAGTCACCGCAGCGACACCGAAGCTGATCGTCGAAGGCGCGCGCGACCACAACCTGCGCAATGTCACCGTCGAGTTCCCGCTGCAGCATCTGGTCACCGTCACCGGCGTGTCGGGCTCGGGCAAATCGACCTTGATCCAGGACGTGCTGTACCTGGCGCTGGCGCGCCACTTCGGCCAAGCCAGCGACGCGCCCGGCGCACACGACCGCGTGCTCGGCGCCGACTGGCTGGGCGACGCGGTGTTCGTTGACCAGTCGCCGATCGGCAAGACGGCGCGTTCGAACCCGGCCAGCTATGTGGGCGCGTTCGACGAAATCCGCAAGCTGTTCGCCGCGGCGCCACTGGCGCAACAGCGCGGCTATGGCCCCGGCATGTTCAGCTTCAACGCGGGCGATGGGCGCTGTGCGACCTGCGGCGGCTCGGGCTTCGAGCATGTCGAGATGCAGTTCCTGAGCGATGTGTACCTGCGCTGCCCCGATTGCGATGGCCGGCGCTTTCGCCGCGAACTGCTCGAAGTCAAGATCGACCGCCGCCTGCCCGGCGAAGTCGTCCGCGACCTGTCGGTCGCCGACGTGCTTGACCTGACCGTCAGCGAAGCGGTGCAGCTGTTTGCCAACGACCGCGAGGTGCTGCGCGTGCTGCAGCCCATCGTCGACGTCGGCCTCGAGTACGTGAAGCTGGGCCAGCCGGTGCCGACGCTGAGCGGTGGCGAGGCGCAGCGGCTCAAGCTCGCGGCCTTCCTCGCCGAGTCGGCGAACCGCGCGACCGCGAGCCGACAACCGGTGGCGAAGAAGGGCACGCTGTTCATGTTCGACGAGCCGACCACCGGCTTGCACTTCGACGACATCGCGAAGCTGATGCGGGCGTTCCGCAAGCTGCTCGATGCGGGCCATTCGATCATCGTGATCGAGCACAACCTCGATGTGATCAACGCGTCGGACTGGCTGATCGACCTCGGGCCCGAAGGTGGCGAGGGCGGTGGGCAGGTGGTGTGCACCGGCACGCCGGCCGACGTGAAGCGGCACCCAAGCTCGCACACCGGAAAGGCCTTGGCCGATTACGACCGGGCGATGGGGCTGGGCGGGTTGGCGGCCGAAGAAGGCGTGCCGCTGCAGCGCTTGCTGAAGGCGGCGCGCACCGAGAACCTGAATGACGACTGCATCCGCATCGTCAATGCCCGCGAGCACAACCTGAAATCGATCGATGTCAGCATCCCGCGCGGCCAGTTCACCGTGGTCACCGGCGTCTCGGGCTCGGGCAAGAGCACGCTGGCCTTCGACATCCTGATCAACGAGTGCCAGCGCCGCTACCTGGACAGCCTGAACGCCTATGCCCGCAGCATCGTTCAGCCGGCCGGCAGGCCCGAGGTGGATGCGGTCTACGGCATCCCGCCGACCGTGGCCATCGAGCAGCGGCTGTCGCGTGGCGGCCGCAAGAGCACCGTTGCCACCACCACCGAGGTCTGGCACTTCCTGCGCCTGTTGTGGGTCAAGCTGGGCACCCAGCGCTGCGTTCACGATGGTGCCGAGGTGCGGCCGCAGAGTGTGGAAAGCATCGCCGCGCAACTGCTTCGCCCGCCTGCGCAGGGCGGCCACCGCGGCCAGCATGTGGGCCTGCTGGCGCCGCTGGTGGTCAACCGCAAGGGTGTCTACACCGACCTGGCCAAATGGGCCAAGGCGCGCGGCCACACCCACTTGCGGGTGGACGGCGAGTTCATCAAACTCGACCCCTGGCCGCGGCTGGACCGTTTTAAGGAACACACCCTCGAACTGCCGGTCGGCAGCCTGGTGGTCAGTGCCGCCAACGAGGCCGGGCTGCGCGAGCTGCTGGCCAAGGCACTCGACCTGGGCAAGGGCGTGCTGCACCTTTTGGCGCCGCTGGACGGCCTGGCCGAGGCGATGGACGCCGGGCATTCGTCGGCCGGCATCGGCACGCTCAAGGTGTTTTCCACCAAGCGTGCCTGCCCGCAATGCGGCACCAGCTACCCCGAGCTGGACCCGCGCATGTTCAGCTACAACAGCAAGCATGGCTGGTGCAAGAGCTGCGTCGGCACCGGCCTGACGCTGACGCGCGAGCAGCGCAAGGCCTATGACGATTCCCAACGCGACGACGACCAGAAAGGCCGCGAGCAGAGCTTCCCGTCCGAGGAGGCCGAGGTTGAAGGCGTCAGCGGTGAGCCCTGCCCCGATTGCGAGGGCAGCCGGCTGAACCCGATTTCACGCAACATCCGTTTCGACGGCCACACCATCACCGCGGTGGCGGGCTGGGCGGTGGGCGATGCGCGCCTGTGGGCCGGCGCGCTGGACCTGGTGGGCCGCGATGCGGCCATCGCCCGCGACGTGGTCAGCGAGATCCGCAGCCGGCTGGCGTTTCTGGAGGAAGTGGGCCTGGGCTACCTCACCTTGGACCGCGCCGCGCCCACGCTGAGCGGCGGCGAGGCCCAGCGCATCCGCCTGGCCGCCCAACTCGGCAGCAATCTGCAAGGGGTCTGCTATGTGCTGGACGAGCCGACCATCGGCCTGCACCCGCGCGACAACGCCATCCTGCTGCGCGCGCTGGCGCGGCTCAGCGCCCAGGGCAACACCCTGGTGGTGGTGGAGCATGACGAGGACACCATCCGCCGCGCTGACCACATCATCGACATCGGCCCCGGCGCCGGCAAGCGCGGTGGTACGGTGGTGGCGCAAGGCACGGCGGCCGATCTGGCAGCCAACCCCGAATCCCTCACCGGCCGCTTTCTGGCGCATCCGCTCAAGCACCCGCTGCAGGCGCGCCGGCCGGTGAACCGGGCCACTTTTCACCTGGGGCTGACCGGTGCCTCGCTGCACAACCTGCAGCAGGTGGATGTGCAGGTGCCGCTGCAGCGCCTGGTGGCGGTCACCGGCGTCTCGGGCTCGGGCAAGAGCACGCGGGCGCGCGACGTGCTGCTGGCCAACGTCCCTGCCATCGTGGCGAAACGACATGCCCCCAGGTCGCCGCAAGCGGCGCCCGTCCCCCAAGGGGAGCAAGCCGCCTTGGGGCGGCCCGGCGACGGCTTGGTCAGCAAGGCCGGGCGGGATGCGCTGGCGGCGGGCCTGTTGCCGCCGCTGCTGGGCTGCACCGGGCTCGCCGGCTTCGAGCCCATCGACCGGGTGCTGGAGGTGGACCAGACGCCGATCGGCAAGACCCCGCGCAGTTGCCCGGCCACCTACATCGGCTTCTGGGACACCATCCGCAGGCTCTTCACCGAGACCCTGGAGGCCAAGGCGCGCGGCTATGCGGCGGCGCGATTCAGCTTCAACACCGGCGACGGCCGCTGCCCGGGCTGCGAGGGGCAAGGGATGCGCACCATC
>JANMXL010000133.1:0-9047 GCA_031380885.1 Burkholderiales bacterium
CAGCGCCAGCGTCAGGAACAGTTGCTGAGCCATCACGTTGTTGCTGTACTTGTTGATGTCGCGGACCACCTCGGCCAACGGAGGCGAGGCCAGCTCGAAGGTCGGCGCGGTGGCCGGCGCCGTGCCGTCGCGCACGGTGCCGGTCAGCTTGCCGCCCATCTCGGACCACAAGCCCGCCAGCAGCCGTTCGTTGTAGCGCGCCGCGTCGGCGTAGGCCACCGGCCACTGCTTCTCGCCACAGGCCGACGAGTAAAGGCCCTTGAAGCGCAGCCGTTGCGGATCGGAAAAGTCGGCCTGCAAGGCGCTGCGCCAATCTGCGCACTGCGTCGCACCGACGCCGGCCGCCAGTGGCACGCGGACGTCAACGCGCACGCCTTCGAGCGCCGGCTCGGTGGAGATCAGCGCGACGCCGTGCGCTGGGTCGGGCGTGAAGGTGAACGACAGCGCCTTGTAATTCAGCAGCAGCGCATCGGCGCGCACGTTGTACGGGCGCAGCGCCTCGCCGTCGAAAGTGGCCGGGTTCTGTTCGGTCGCATCGGGAGCAGCGAACGCGCTGCGGTCGAGCACGATGTCGCCGCGGATCTCGCGCACACCGAGCTGTTGCAGCCGGCGCAGCAGCAGCCAGACGCGCTCGATGACCAGCTTCGGGTCGCCGCTGCCCTTGATGACCACATCGCCTTCGAACACGCCACTGCCGCCACTGCCACCGCCAGGCAGCGCGCCCTGCAGCCACACCGGTGTGACCCAGGTCCAGGCCGGACCCAGCAGGTCGAGCGCCGCATAGGTGGTGAACAGCTTCATCAGCGAGGCCGGATTGACCGCCGCCTGCGCCTGCCACGACAGCCGCGGGGCTGTGCTGCGGCCGAGTTCGTGCACCACCGCCGACAGCGCCTCTCGCGGCATTCGGGCGCGGTCCATTGCGGCGGCGACGTCGGGCGGCAGCGTGCGCAGTGCTGCCGTCGGTGTTGGTGTCGCGGGTGCGGCCAGCGCGTGGCAGCCGAGCAGCAGCAGAAAGAGGGTCGAACCCACGCGCAAAAGCATCCGGGAATGATCGCATGCACATGCCGGTGCCGACCTCGCAAACCCGGCGCAGACACGCCCGATGGGCCGCGGCTAGACTCGTCTCGTGCCTTCCCCATTGACCACCTGCCTGGCCTTCGACACCGCCACCGAGCACCTGAGCATCGCGCTCCAGGTGGGCGATCGCGTCTGGTCGCATGAGGCCGCGGGCGGTGCGCTGGCGTCGTCGACGCTGATCCGCGGCGTGATGGATCTGTTGGCGCAGGCGGGCATCGGTTTGCGTGAGCTTGACGCCATTGCCTTCGGGCGTGGGCCGGGCGCCTTCACCGGCTTGCGCACCGCGTGTTCGGTGGCGCAGGGGTTGGCGTTGGGCGCTGACAAGCCGGTGCTGCCGATCGACACCTTGCTGACCGTGGCCGAAGACGCGCGCGCTCTGTCATACGGCCAGACCATCGACGACGTGTGGGTCACGATGGACGCGCGAATGGACGAGATCTACGCGGCGCACGCGGTCTTCGAGGCGGGTGCCTGGCGGCTCGTCACCGCGCCCTGGCTGTGCACGCTGCAGCAACTGAACGAACGCTGGCGCGTTGCGGCGCCGCGCGCCGTGGCCGGCACGGCACTCGCCGCCTTCGGCGACCGGCTGTCCTGTGGCGCCGCTTTGCGCCTGCCGCAGGCCTTGCCGCGGGCGCGCGCGATGCTGCCGCTGGCTGCTGCGCTGTGGGCGCAGGGCGGTGCGGTCGATGCAGCGCAGGCGCTGCCGCTGTACTTGCGCGACAAGGTGGCACAGACGATGGCCGAGCGGGCGGCCGCGAAGGCGCTGGCCGAGTCCGCAGCGGCGGAGGTGCTGCGATGAATGCGGTGCTGCGCTACCCTCAGCGGCTGGAGAAGATGACGGCCGCTCACCTCGACGGGGTGATGGCGATCGAGAACGAGGCCTACCCGTTCCCCTGGACGCGTGGCAATTTCATCGATTCACTGGCCTCGGGCTACCCGGCGCAGGTGCTGTTCGACAGCGACCGCCGCGGCCATGTCATCGGCTACTTCGTCGCGATGGAAGGCGTCGATGAACTGCACCTGCTGAACCTGACGGTCGCGCCCGACGCCCAGAGCCAGGGCCACGGCCGCTTCATGCTCGACGCGCTGGTCGATCTGTGCCGGCCATGCCATGCGCTGCAGCTGTGGCTCGAAGTACGGCAGAGCAACCCGCGTGCGCACGCGCTGTACCTTCGCTACGGCTTTCGCGACATCGGCGTGCGGCGTGGCTATTACCCGGCCGCGGCCGGTCGACGCGAAGACGCGGTGGTGATGAGCCTGGATCTGTCTGGCGGCGGCACATGACCTGGAGTGAACGCCAGCGCGCCATGCTGGGCGAGATGGGCCTGCGGGTCTGGGACGCGCCGGCCGCGGGCGAGCCTGGCGTCGCCGCCCCGCCACCGCCCTCGATCGCCGAGCCGCGGGCAACGCCCCGCCCCGCCGAGGCGATCGCCACCGCCGCGCTGCCGTCGTCAGCCGTTGCTGCTCCCGCCGCGATCGCTGCAGCGCCTTCGGCCGTTGCCACGATGGACTGGCCCGCACTGCGCGAAGCGGTTGCTTCCTGTACCGCTTGCAGCCTGCACCAGAGCCGCCGGCAGACAGTGTTCGGTGTCGGCGACCCGCAGGCGCACTGGATGATCGTCGGCGAAGCGCCGGGCGAAGAGGAAGACCGGAGCGGCGAACCCTTCGTCGGCCGCTCCGGCCAGCTGCTCGACAACATGCTGCGCGCGATCGGGCTCAGCCGCCAAGCCGGTGATACACCTGATCCCGCCCGCCAGGTCTTCATCGCCAACACGCTGAAATGCCGTCCGCCGGGCAACCGCAATCCGCTGCCTGAGGAACTGGCGCGCTGCGAGGGTTTCCTGATCCGCCAGATCGAGCTGGTGCAGCCGAAGATCATCCTCGCGATGGGTCGCTTCGCGGTGCAGAGCCTGCTGCGCAGCAACGCACCGATCGGCCAGCTGCGCGGCCGCGTGCACCGCTACCAGGGTGTGCCCTTGGTCGTCACCTACCACCCGGCCTACCTGCTGCGCAACCTGCCGGAGAAGGCCCGCGCCTGGGACGACTTGTGCCTGGCGCTCGATACGGTCGAAGCATCGGCAGCACACGTCGCCAGCGGTGTCTGACGCGGCGGCGCGAGCAGCACGCGAGCTGCGCTGGCTGCTGCTGTCACCGCCGCTGCTCGACACCGCGCCGGGCGCGCATGCGGCACCGGTGCAGCAGTTCAACGCGGCTGAGCGAGACGCGATCTCGGCGTGGCTGGATGGCATCGATCGCGCGCCACAAGCGCTGTTCGAGGCTGTGCACGCTTTTGCAGCGACGACCACCGATGCGCTCCCACACCGCCTGCCGTCTCTGCGTCTGGGCCGTCGCGCCGAACGGCTGATGGCCTTCTTCCTGCGGCATGGCCCGACGCACCGGTTGGTCGCGGCCAACATCCCGCTGCGCCACGTGTCACCGGATGGCGACCGCACGACCCTCGGCGAAATCGATTTCCTGCTGCACGACGCTGCGGGCAACGCCTGGCATTGGGAGCTGGCGGTCAAGTTCTTTCTGTGCACCGCCACCGGGCCGCAGGCGAGCGCCGCCGATTTCATCGGCCCCGATCGCGCGGAAACCTTCGATACCAAGCTGCGCAAGATGTTCGATCGGCAACTGCGCCACCGGCCGCCGCCACCTTGGGACCACGAGACCTGGGCCCCGGCGGCCTGCACGCGGGGGCGTCTGTTCTACCGCCATGGCAGCGAGGTGCCGCGCACACCCGGCGTGCACCCCGACCATCTGCAAGGCCGCTGGATCGAGCGTGATTGCGTGGACGAGTTGCCTGCCGCCAATGCGCCCGTCTGGCACGTCGTGCCGCGCAACGACTGGATGTGCGCGCGACCGATGACCACGTCCGAGGGCCGAACCCTGGGCGACATCGCCGCAAGCCTCGACGGCGGCGGTCAGGTGCTCGCCACGATGGTGCTGCGCGGCGACGAGCATGACCCGCTGCCGCTGTTCGTCGTCAGCCCGGCTTGACCGGTCGCTTCCAGGTCGGCAGCGACACCTGTCGGCCGCGCACCACCGTCAGCTGCCCGGCGGGTGCCTGACGGGTGATCGTCGACCCGGCGCCGAGGGTGGCGCCGTCGCCCACCGTGACCGGCGCCACCAGCACGCAGTTGCTGCCCACGTGCACATCGGCGCCGATCTCGGTGCGGTGCTTCTTCGCGCCGTCGTAATTGGCGGTGATGCTGCCGGCGCCGAAGTTGACCCGCTCGCCGACCGTCGCGTCGCCGAGGTAGGCCAGGTGGTTGGCCTTGGCGCCATCGGCCAGCGTCGAATTCTTCACCTCGACGAAATTCCCGATGTGAACCTCGGCGCCCAGCACCGCGCCGGGCCGCAGGCGGGCGTAGGGGCCGATCAGCGAGCCGCGGCCCACCGTCACGCCCAGCGTGTCGCCGTCGATGTGGGTGTAAGGGTGGATCACCACCTCGTCGCCGATCACGGCGTTGCGGATCACGCAGTTGGCACCCACCTTGACCCGGTCGCCCAGCGACACCACGCCCTCGAACACGCAGTTCACATCGATGCTGACATCGACGCCGCACTGCAGGCGGCCGCGCACGTCGATGCGTGCCGGGTCGGCCAGCCGCACGCCCTCGCTCATCAGGGCATCGGCCTGGTCGCGCTGGCACAGGCGTTCGAGTTCGGCCAGCTGTTGCGGGCTGTTAACGCCCAGCACCTCGCTGGCACGGCGCGGCTGCGCGGCCACCACGGGCACGCCGTCGGCCACTGCGAACGCGACCACATCGGTCAGGTAGTACTCGCCCTGGGCATTGCGGTTGTCCAGGCGGGCCAGCCAACGCTTGAGCAGCGCGGTGGGCGCCGCCATCGCACCGGTGTAGACCTCGCTGATTGCCCGTTGCTCGGGCGTGGCGTCCTTGTGCTCGACGATGGCCTGCACGGTCGAGTGTCCGCGGGCATCCGTGTGGCGCACGATGCGGCCGTAGCCGGTGGCGTCAACCAGCGTCACCGTCAGCAGCGCCAGCTTGTCGCCCGCGCACGCATCGACCAGCGCGCGCAGCGTCGCGGCTTCGATCAGCGGCGTGTCGCCATTCAGGATCAGCGTGACGCCGTCGCCGTGCAGCTGCGGCGCCGCCTGTTGCACTGCGTGCCCGGTGCCCAGTTGCGGTGCCTGCCGAACGAATTGCAGATTCGGCGCTCTCACCGCTGCCTCGACCTGCTCCGCGCCGTGGCCGGTGACCACGACGATGCGGTCGGCGGCCACCGCACCAGCGGTGTGGACGACATGCGCCAGTAAGCTGCAGCCGGCCAGCTCATGCAGCACCTTGGGGCGGTCCGACTTCATCCGAGTGCCTTTGCCTGCCGCCATGATCACGATGTCCAACGCCATGTCCCACTCCCCTGAGTTCAGTGCCACCCGCCTGTCGGGCGCGATTATCGGCGGGCCGGTCGGCCGCGCTGCGGGCCGCTGGCGCAGGTGGCGCCGCCTGGTGGCGTTGTCGTGTGCTGCCTTGCTGATGACCGGCTGCAGCGCCGTGCGCTTTGGCTACAACCATGCGCCCGACCTGGTGTACTGGTGGTTCGACGGCTATGTCGATTTCAACGGTGAGCAGTCCGCGCGCGCCCGCGAGGCCGTCGACGACTGGTTCCAGTGGCACCGGCGCGTCGAGCTGCCGGTATACGCCGGATTGCTGGCCAAGGCGCGCGAGCAGGTGGCGGAGCCGGTCACCGCCGAGCAGGCCTGCCAGTGGTTCGACGAGGCGAACCACCGCTTCGATGCGGCACTGGAGCGGGCGCTGCCCGGGGTGGCGGAGGTGGCGCGGCGCCTGTCGCCGGAGCAACTCGCCCATCTGGCGCGTCAATACGCCAACATCAACGAGGACCTGGCCGACAACTACCTGCAGCCCCAACCCGAGGCCCGGGCGAAGGCCCAGCTCAAGCGCGCGCTCGAACCGATCGAGAAGATCTATGGCCGCATGAGCAGCCCCCAGCGCGAGCGCATTGCGGCGCTGGCCGCGTCAACGCCGTTCGATCCGGCCCGCTGGATTGCCGAGCGGCACCGCCGTCAACAGGACACCTTGCAGACACTGGCGCGGCTGAGCACCGAGCAGGCCAGCCAGCAGCAGGCGCTAGATGCGCTGCGCGCGTTGGTGCAGCGCTCCCGCGTGTCACCGAAAGACGATTACCGCGCCTACCAGCAGCGGCTGATCCAGTTCAACTGCGGCTTCGCGGCCGAGGTGCACAACCTGGCCACGCCCGAGCAGCGCCGTGCGGCCGCCGAACAGCTGAAAGACTGGGAAGACGATGCGCGGGCGCTGGCGGCGCAAGCCAAACCCTGAGCGTGCTCAGCGCACCAGCGGCGTCGTGACGCTGCGCGCCTTCGCATCGGTGCCGGGAAACGGTGTCAATGCGGCCTGGAACATCGCCGCCATCAGCGCTGGTGTCATCGCCAGCACGCCATCGCTGCTGGCATGCGTTTCGTAGACGACGCTGCCACTCTTGCGGTCGCGGATCAGCACCGAGACCTCGCGCACATGGCGGCGCAAGGAGTCGTCCGGGCCAAAGCCGAAACCGAACCCACGGCCGAACCCGCGGCCGAAAGTGGAATCGAAGCCGAGGAAGCCGCGGTGTCCAAAGCCGGAGCGGTACCCCCCGCCGTTCCACCAGATCGGGTCGTTGAGCGGCGAAAAATCAGCAGCGATCAGGCGTGTGCCGAGCAGCACCGCCACATCGGCCGTCTGCGCGTCGGCGGCTGGCTTGAAGCCGACTGCTTCGAGGGCGGCACGGGCGGCATCTTCCATGCGCTGCTGATCGGGCTGGTCCTGCTGCGAGGGCAGCCGCTCGAACACATAGGTGTCTGGTGGGCGATCGGCCGGCCAGCTGCCGAAGGTGGACACGTCGCTGTTGATCTGGGTGGCACAGCCGCCTGCCGCCAGCAGGGCCATGAGGCTGATCGCGATGACGAAGTGACGGCGCATGACGGGTCTCCGGTTCAGGGCATGGCGTGTCGGCGCAAGGTCATCACGGCCTCGCCCGCCGATGGCGCCGGGCCGCAGGCTTCGTCGTCATCGAACGCGCGATCACCGTTTGCATCGGCCACGCCTGTGGCTTGGAGTTCGGTGAACGGGAACAGGTTCCGGTCGGCCAGGTGCGAGGGCACGACGTGCTGCATCGCGCTGAACACGTTCTCGACGCGCCCCGGGTGGCGCTTGTCCCACTCGCGCAGCATCTGCTTGATCTGCACCCGCTGCAGGTTGTCCTGGCTGCCGCACAGGGTGCACGGGATGATCGGAAACTGGCGGTGCTCGGCCCAGCGTTCGAGGTCGGTCTCGGCCACATAGGCCAGCGGGCGGATCACGACGTTCTTGCCGTCGTCGCTGACCAGTTTCGGCGGCATGCCCTTCATCCTGCTGCCGAAGAACATGTTCATGAACAGCGTCTGCACGATGTCGTCGCGGTGGTGGCCGAGTGCGATCTTGGTCGCGCCCAGTTCGCCGGCCACCCGGTACAGGATGCCGCGCCGCAGCCGCGAGCACAGCCCGCAGGTCGTTTTGCCCTCGGGAATCACGCGCTTGACGATCGAGTAGGTGTCCTGGTTCTCGATGTGAAACGGCACGCCGACGGTGGCCAGGTACTCGGGCAGCACGTGCTCGGGAAAACCGGGCTGCTTCTGGTCGAGGTTGACCGCGATCAGCTCGAAGTGGATCGGCGCTCGCTTTTGCAGGCCCAGCAGGATGTCGAGCATCGCGTAGCTGTCCTTGCCGCCCGACACGCAGACCATCACCCGGTCGCCGTCTTCGATCATGTTGAAGTCGATCACCGCCTGGCCGACCAGCCGGTGCAAGCGCTTGCTGAGCTTGTTGATCTCGTGCGCGGCTTTGTCTGCCGACGGGGCTACAGCGGACATGGCGCCTCGAAGGTCATTCATAAAAATGGAAAGTCTCTGGCCATCGAATTCAAGTGGAAGCCCGAATCCACCATCAAGGTGCTGCCGGTGAACGCCTGATTGGACACCGCGAACGACACGGTGGCAGCGACCTCCTGCATCGTGGGCAGCTTGCGCGTCAGCGATCGGTTGGCCATGGCCGTCAGCAGCTGGTCATCGATCAGATCGCTGCCCGTGGTCAGGCCCGGTGCCACACCGACCACCCGCACGGTCGGCGCCAACGAGACCGCCAGCACGCGGGTCAGCAACTCCAGCGCGCCTTTGGACAGGGCGTACGACAGGTAGTCGGGGTTGGGGTTCCACAGCCGCTGGTCCAGCATGTTGACCACCACGCCCGTGCGTTCGCCCGAGGTCATCAGGTGCTCGTGAAGCTGGCGCGCCAACACCAGCGCGGCCCCCGCGTTGACGTTCATGTGGGCTGTCAAGCGGGCGTAGTTCAGGCGGCCCACGTTGTCATAATCGAACACGCAGGCGTTGTTGACCAGCGCGTCCACGCGGCCGAAGCGTTCGACGACGCGTGGGAACAATCCCTCGCATTGGATTTCGTCGGCCAGATCAGCCTCGAACACCTCGGCCTCGACGCCCAAGGCGGAGATTTCTGCAGCAGTCGCAACAGCCTGTTGCGGCGAATGGGCGGTGTGGATGGCGATGTCGTATCCGTCGCGCGCCAGTCGGAGGGCGATTTCGCGACCGATGCGTTTGGCTGATCCGGTGACCAACGCAACGGGCCGTTGCGGGGTGGGCGAAGTTTCTTGAAACATGGGTGGCATCAGCCTGGATAGGTATTGTGAAAGACAGCGCGCTCAATGTGCCACGCCTGGATTCCAGCGATGACTGACCAAGACAGCATCTGACCATGACGACCCATCGGCTGTCGGCGCTGATCTGCTCGGTCATGGCGCGTCAAGGCGGCTGGCTGCCCTTTGATCGTTTCATGGCGCTCGCGCTGTATGCGCCGGGCTTGGGTTACTACGCCCGCGGCAACCGCCAGTTCGGCATGTTGCCGTCGTCGGGCAGCGACTTCGTCACGGCGCCCGAG
>JANMXL010000139.1:0-10469 GCA_031380885.1 Burkholderiales bacterium
CCCACCCTGATCCCGACGGTAAACATCGCGCCGGCGATCGGCTGGCCGAAAGGCCTGACACCGCAGGCGGCGCCGGGCATGCAGGTGACTGCGTTTGCCACCGGCCTGGATCACCCGCGCTGGCTGCTGGTGCTGCCCAACGGCGACGTGCTGGTGGCGGAAAGCAATGCACCGCCAAAGCCCGAAGACGGCAAGGGCATCAAGGGTTGGGTGATGCGCCTGGTGATGAAGCGCGCAGGGGCCGGTGTGCCGAGTGCCAACCGCATCACGCTGCTGCGCGACACCGACGG
Source organism: Burkholderiales bacterium (assembly GCA_031380885.1). Taxonomy (GTDB): domain Bacteria; phylum Pseudomonadota; class Gammaproteobacteria; order Burkholderiales; family Burkholderiaceae_C; genus PBB1. Next base: position 291 of record JANMXL010000139.1, read on the forward strand.
CGATGGCGTCGCTGACCTGCGCTCGGTGCTGCTGCAGGGCCTGAGTTCGCCGTTCGGCATGGCGCTGGTCGGCGACTCGCTGTATGTCGCTAATTCCAACGCGGTGGTGAGGTTCCCTTATGCCACCGGCGACCTGCGCATCACCGCCGATGCGAAGCATGTTGTCGAACTGCCGGCCGGCCCAATCAACCATCACTGGACGAAGAACAGCATCGCCAGCATTGATGGCAACAAGCTGTACGTCACGGTGGGCTCGAACAGCAATGTCGGCGAACGTGGCATGGCCGCCGAAACCGGCCGCGCGGCGATCTGGGAGGTCAATCTGAGCGACGGCACCCACCGCATCTACGCCTCGGGGCTGCGCAACCCGAACGGCATGGCCTGGGAGCTCGGTGCCGGTGGCGGCACCACGGCGCCGGTGCTGTGGACCGTGGTCAACGAACGTGACGAGATCGGCAGTGACCTGGTGCCCGACTACCTGACCTCGGTGCGCGATGGCGCCTTCTACGGCTGGCCGTACAGCTACTACGGACAGCATGTCGACGAACGGGTGCAGCCGCCGCAGCCTGAGCTGGTGGCGCGCGCCGTGTCGCCCGATTACGCGCTCGGCCCGCACACTGCGTCTCTGGGATTGGCCTCGGCTGTCGGCAGTCATTTGCCTGCGCCGTTCGTCAACGGCATGTTCATCGGCCAGCACGGCTCGTGGAATCGCCAACCGCACAGCGGCTACAAGGTCGTCTTCGTGCCGTTCAACGGCGGCAAACCTGCGGGCGCCGCCCCGATCGACGTGTTGACCGGCTTCCTCAGCGACAAGGGCGAGGCCTATGGGCGACCAGTCGGCGTGGCCCTGGATAAGCAAGGCGCGCTGTTGGTCGCCGATGATGTCGGCAATGCCGTCTGGCGCGTGAGTGTGAACCCATGAACAAGTACCTGTCTGCCTGCCTGGCCACCGCCGTGGTGATGATCGCGCTCGACGTGCTGTGGCTTGGTGTCATCGCGAAACCGCTGTACCAGCAAGGCCTTGGCCACCTGATGGCCGAGCGGCCGAACTGGGTTGCTGCCGTGGCGTTCTATGCGCTTTACACGCTGGGTTTGATGCTGTTTGCCATCGTGCCGAACGCTGCCGATCCCGGATGGCTGAAGACCGCCGCGACCGCGGCGATGTTCGGCTTGGTCGCTTACGCCACCTACGACCTGAGCAACCTCGCGACGCTGAAAGACTGGCCGATCGGCCTGTCGCTGATCGACATGGCCTGGGGCGCGACCCTCAGTGCGGTGGCGGCCACGGCAGGCCGATTCGCGTGGGATCGCTTTGGCTGACATGGGCAACGTCCGGCCGCCTCGGCCGTTGTAGGACACCTACTACCGAGCGAGGCGCTATGGGCTGGCAGTCAGGGGTTTCGTGCGAGGTCACAGTGCAGTCAGGGCATCACCGCGAACCACTTAAGGAAACCAATGAACACCACTTTCAGCCTCAAGACCTCCCTCCTCATCGCCGCGCTGGCCATGATTCCTGCCGCTCATGCTGCCCCGATGACCAAGGCCGACTACAAGGCCGACAAGGTTCGCATCACGGCCGACTACAAAGCCGACAAGACCGCCTGCGGCTCGCTGGCCGGCAACGCCAACGACATCTGCGTGGAGCAGGCCAAGGGCAAGGAAAAGCTGGCACTCGCCCAGCTGGAATACGGCTACACCGGCAAGGCCGAAGACCAGAACAAGATCATGAAGACGAGGGCCGAAGTCGATTACGCCGTCGCCAAGGAGAAATGCGACGATCTGGCCGGCAACGCCAAGGATGTCTGCGTCCAGCAAGCCAAGGCAGCTGAGACGAAGGCGCTGGCGGACGCGAAGCTCGACAAGAAGGTCGGTGAAGCCCAGACCGATGCAGCGGTAGACAAGCGCGATGCCGATTACAAAGTCGCCACCGAAAAGTGCGACGCGTTGGCCGGCGATGCCAAGGCCAGTTGCATGTCGGCAGCGAAGCTGAAATTCGGCAAGAACTGATCGCTCAGCGCTCGTCCGGGGCGCGGGTCATCAGGGTCTCAAGCACTTCGATGCGGTGGCGGTGTGGCGTCGTGATGGCGTAGAAGCTTTCCTGCAACGAAGTCGAGTGGCCCACGATGACGAGCACCTCGGCGCGCAGTTCATCCTGCACCACCACTTCCGGCAGCACGGTCAACCAGCCACTGTCGCGCGCAATCAAGCGAAGCATGGCCATGTCGTCCACCTCGGCCCGCAGCCGGGGGCTCACGCCTGCAGAGGCACACAGGGCATCGAACTGGGCCCGCAATGCGTGCCGGGGGCCAGGCAGTGCGATGTCCACGCCGTCCAGGTCGTCGGGGATGCGCAGGCTTTGCGATTTCCACTGGCTGGCGGGCCCGACCAGGGAAATCGACTGGCTGCCCAGAAACTGGCAATGCAGAGGCCGATCCGGATCAGCAGGGACGGTCTCGTTGGCCAGCACCACGTCCAGTTGATGCTGCACCAGGCGCGCAATCAGCCCCTCCAGCAGCCCAGATTCCAGTGTCAAGACCACGGTTGGGTCTGCCAGCAGGGGCCGAATCCAGTTCTCCTGGTAGTTGCGCGACATGGTGGCCACACTGCCCACACGCAGCCGGGTGATCCCGGCTGAGCGGCCCTGAAGACGGCCCAGCATCTCCTGGCCGAGACCGAAGATGTTGTCGGCATAGGCGAGCACGAGATGCCCGGTGTCGGTCAACACGAGTCGACGCCCCTCGCGGGTGAACAAGTCTTCGCTGAGTCGCTCTTCCAGCTGCCGAATCTGTGCCGAGACCGCCGATTGCGAGGTGTGCAACTCCTCGGCAGCGCGGGTCAGATGCCCCAGCTTGGCGACTCGCCAAAAGTAGAAGAGGTGATGAAAGTTGAGCTGGTTCAGCTGCATCGTTCTGTTTTAAAGGCCAATAAGTTCTTATCAATGTAATTTACAGAACAAATACCAGCAAGCAACATCCTCGCAGCGATTGTCAACAGGGTCATGCGATGGATATCTCCCAGGTTTTGTATTCGGCCAGCGCGCTGGCGCCCGTCGCTTTGATGACGGCGGTGGTGCTGCTGGCACCGTTGAATCAGGTGTCGACGGCGGGGCTGTGGCGTGCGTTCCAGGTGCTTGCCGCCGGTGCGCTGGTCTTGACGGGCATTTCCGTGTTGTCAGGAGCAAGCGGCGTGCACTGGCCTGGGGTGTTGCAGGCCTCGTCATTCAGCCTGATCTTGGCCGTGCTGGTGCAACTGCTCGGCACGGTGATCGGCCGATTTTCTGTCCGGTACTTGCAGGGGGAGGCAGGCCAACGCCGCTGCGTTGTCGCGCTGGCCGCCGTGCTGGCCGCCGTGCATCTGCTCCTGATGGCCGACCACTGGCTGGTCCTCATCGCCGCGTGGGCAGCGGTCGGGGTGGCGCTGCAGCATCTGCTTTGCTTCTATCCGGATCGCCCCTTTGCCCGGCTGGCCGCGCACAAAAAGCGCATCGCAGATCGGCTGGCAGACGTGCTGCTGCTCGGCGCTGCTGCCCTTGCCTGGGTGAGCGTGGGGAGTGGTTCTCTGTCGGCCCTGTGGGCTCATGTGGCGCAGGAGGGCATGTCCACTGCATTGCAACTCAGCGCCGTGGCGCTGGTGTTGGCGGTCGTGCTGCGCACTGCTTTGCTGCCCGTGCATGGCTGGCTGATCCAGGTCATGGAAGCGCCTACGCCGGTATCAGCCCTGCTGCATGCGGGCGTGGTCAATCTCGGTGGCTTCGTGCTGATCCGCTTTGCGCCGCTGCTCGAACAGGCCATGCCGGCGCGCATGCTGCTGCTGGCGTTCGGCTTGAGCTCCGCCGTGTTGGCCGGCATGGTGATGCTGACCCGCATCAGCATCAAGGTTCGGCTGGCTTGGTCCACCGTGGCGCAGATGGGCTTCATGCTGCTTGAGTGCGCGCTCGGTCTCTACACCCTTGCAGCGCTGCATCTGATCGGGCATTCGCTCTACAAGGCGCATGCCTTTCTGTCGGCTTCGGCGGTCGTGCGTCAGACCCGGCTGCAGGCCATGCACGGCCCGGCTTCACCCGCAGCAACCAGCCTGGTGCTGGCCCCGGCCGTGGCCATCGCGACCGTGCTGCTGGTTCAGTGGGTGTGGGGCCAGGTGGCCTGGCCCTGGTGGTGGAGCGCCGTTCTGGGCCTGGCGTGGGCGCCCTTGCTGTGGCTGCATGCCGAACGCTCCGAGTTTCGGGCGCTTGGTGTGCAGGCGATATTTGGTGTGCTGATGGTGGCCGGCCTCACGGGTGCCGCTTTGCTGGCCCATGCGGTGCCGCTCGGCATTCAAGACGCGCCTCATCACGCGCTCGGCGGGGTCGCGCTGCTGGGCATGTCGTGGCTGTACCTCTGCCTGCTCGTGCTGCAACTGCGGCCGCAAACCCTGCGCACCTGGCGGCGTTGGAGCTATGCGGGGTTTTATGTGGACGAGGTCTACACCCGGCTCGCCCTGCAACTGTGGCCCGCACGTTGGGCCCCCGAGTCGGGCAAGACCGCCGGCCCCAGGAGCCCCGCAGCTCTGGCGGCCGATGCCCCGCGCTGAATCGAAAGCAACGAGGACACCATGATCGAAACATTGAACCGAAGCGCTCATTGCGATCCGCAGGGCCCGGCCGATGCCGAGCGCAGCACGGCCGCAGCGACGGCGCTGAACGCTCAGATTGAAGACGCCTGCCACCAGGCCTGCCAGGCCATTGCGCCCGCCTGGCCGCTGGATCGTGCCATCGCGGTGAATCCGCACTGGTCGCGCATCGGCATGCCGGTGCGCCGGGTGGCCGCGCGCATGGCCGTGCTGGGCAGCATTCAGGTTTTCCCGCCGCGAGACCACCAGCAGCGGGCTTGGAAGGAGGGCCGTATCACCCCCTTGGACCTCGACCAGGCCCTGCATCGACTGCCCGAAGCGCGGTCTTCCGGGTTGACGTCTGGGCAGTGCCTTGAGGCCATTCGCAGCGCGCCGCCACTGCAGCAACTGCCACTGCTGAGCGATGTGCTCGACAACGATCCGAAACGGCACACCCGGCTGTCGTGGCGCCAGGCCATCACACACCAAGTGAGCCAGACCTGCGCCGCTTATTTCGATGAGCATCAGGCCGACTGGCAGCCCGAGCGCTCGCAAGGCTTGTATGCCTTCTGGCGCGACACGCTGACGCACGACCACGGCATCGGCCTGCTGATGGGCGTGCCCCATCTGGGCCGCGCACTCGACGCGCTGCCCGCCAGCCGAGAGGATGCCGAACGCTGGGTGCTCAAGCGCCTGGGCCTGTCGAAGGCGGTGTGGGCTGATTACCTGGAGGCGGTGCTGCTCACCGTCAACGGCTGGGCCTCCTGGTGTGCTTATCTGGGCTGGCAGGCTCGCCTGGAGGGCCGCGATGACCCGCATTTGCGAGACCTCCTGGCGATCCGGCTGGCCTGGGGCGCCATCCTGCTGGAATGCAAGGATGACGAGGCGGCGACGCAGGCGTTCACGGCGTTGCAGCAGGCATGGAACCAGGCGCCCGTGCTGTTGAAAGAGGCCGAACAGACGCTCTTGATCGACGAGGTCTGGCAAGTCGCGATCGAGCTCGGCTATCAGCGTGCCCTGGCCCAGCGGCTCCTTGCAGTGGGTGGCGAAGCCACCGAGCCGGAGCCCGCCGAAGTGCAGGCCGTTTTTTGCATCGATGTGCGCAGCGAGCCCTTGCGTCGTGCGCTCGAGGCCGTCTGGCCTGCTGTCCAGACCCTTGGCTTTGCGGGTTTCTTTGGTCTGCCGGTGGCTTACACGCCGCTGGCCACCCAGGCCCGGCGACCACAGTTGCCCGGCTTGCTCGCCGCAGCGATGGAGGTGACCGATGGCATCGTGTCATCGGGCCCGGCCGACAGGGCGGGCGATGCGCTGCTGCAAGACGACGCCACCCGGTCCCGCCGCTTGCGCTTTGCCTTGTCGGACCAGTGGAATGCGGCCAGCCGCTGGCCGGGGGCTGCGTTCTCGTTCGTCGAAGCGGTGGGGTTCGGCTACTTCGGCAAGCTGGGCCAGTGGCTGCTGCCCACCCGACAGGCCAGGGCACGAGACGACCTGGCGGGCTTGCCGGCCCGCTACCGCCCCATTTGCCGGCCGCAACTCGTGGGGCTGGACCTCGATGCCAGGGTGTCGCTGGCAGCCCGTGTGCTGCACGCCATGGGCCTGGAGAAACAGTTCGCACCGCTGGTGCTGATGGTCGGCCATGGCAGCCAAAGCGCCAACAACGCCCACGCCGCCGCGCTGGACTGCGGTGCCTGCTGCGGCCAGACCGGCGAGGTCAATGCACGCAGCCTCGCGCAACTGCTCAACGAGCCGGTGGTGCGCCAGGGCTTGCTAACGCAAGGAGTGGCCATCCCAGAGGCCACCTGGTTCGTGGCGGCGCTGCACAACACCACCACCGATGAGATCGAAGGCTTCGACCTCGACCTGTTGCCACCGTCAGCGCTGACCCGCTGGGACCGCTTGCAAGCCATCTTCGCGCAGGCCTGTGATCAGGTGCGGCGAGAGCGTGCGCCCATGCTGGGCCTGAGCCCGCGCACACCCCACGGCGAGCTGCTCGATCAACTGCGCCGTCGTGCCAACGATGGGGCCGAGACGCGCCCTGAGTGGGGCCTGGCGGGCAATGCGGCCTTCGTGATCGCACCGCGCCAGCGCAGTCGTGGGGCGGTGCTGCAGGGCCGCAGCTTCCTGCACGACTACGACGCCAGCCAGGACGCTGACGGCAGCGTGCTCGAACTGCTGATGACCGCGCCGATGCTGGTCACGCACTGGATCAACTGGCAGTACCACGCCTCGACCTGCGACCCCGTGCGCCTGGGCAGTGGCAACAAGGTGCTGCACAACGTGGTGGGCGGGAACATCGGTGTCTTCGAGGGCAACGGAGGCGATCTGCGCATCGGCCTGTCCCGCCAGTCACTGCATGACGGCGAGCGCTGGGTGCACGAGCCCTTGCGCCTCACCGTGGTCATCGATGCGCCGCAGCAGGCCATCGAGGCGGTGATCTCCAAGCACGCAGTCATTCAGCAGTTGCTCGACAACGGCTGGCTGCACCTGTGGCGCTTCGATCAGGTGGGCTTGTCGCGTTATGAGCGGGGGGAATGGTGGCCCGTGCAGCTTTAAGCGTCTTGACGGCCCCGACGCCCGGCTACGCAGGCTGCGAGGTCGCATTGCCGACCCACACGGCGCAAGGCGCGCAAGGGCATGGGGTTGTAGGGCTTACTGCCCACCCGTTCACTGGCATGGGCATCGGGTGTTCAGGTGGGCAGCACGGCGGCGGGCACGCCGCAGCGTTGCATGGCGGCGAGCAGCGCCTTGTCGAGCGTGGCCAGGGGCAGGTGCCGGCGCAAGGCCAGTTCCAGATAGCAGGCGTCGTAGGCGCTCAGGGCGTGATCGGCGGCCAGCGCGTCCAGCGTCAGCAGGCTCACCGGTTCGCGGCACACCTGCAGGCGAAGGGCGTTGGCAGCTGCGGCCAACTCGGCGCGCTGCGCCGCCGTGATGCGTCGGCGGCGCTGCGCGCCGTGCAGCAGGTTGGCCATCTCCGGCAGCCACAGCGTGGGCACCCAGACGGCGCTGGTGGCGGTGGCCTGCAGGGCAGCACGTGTGTAGTCCGTGGCTTCGTCAGGCAGAAACCAGGCGGCGCTGACGGATGCATCCACCACGAAAGCGACCGACGCGGTGACGTAGGGCGGCGGGCTTTCGCGGGCCACCAGCCGCGTGGCGGCAGGCTTGCGCGGCGTGCGCGCTGCCGGGCCCTTCAGCGCCATCAGCGCCGACCTTCGCGGATCAGGTCGCGGCTCTTGAGCGTGCCCAGACTCACGCCTTGGCTGGCCGCCTGCAGCCGGGCCACTGCATCCTGCGCGCTGCGCTGGCGCGTGGCGTCGTCCTCGGGCGGGGCCAGGCGGGCCACCACCTTGCCGTGGCGCGTGATTTCAATGACTTCGCCGGCCAGCACGCGGTCCACCAGCTCGGACAGGCGGTTCTTGGCTTCGAACAGAGCAACGGAAGACATGGCATGGGCCTCCAACGGTGGGCAGACCGAAAATATAGCTAGCTAGCCACACAATGGCAAGGTCAGTGCGGAGCGGTCGCGGCTCCAGCCCTGTTTGCCTCGTGGCAGCAGTGACTGCCGCTGCCCAGAAGAAGTAGAACGACCCTTGGCACTGATCTGCCAAGCCCGCGTGTCTGGCTTAGATCAGCGCCGCTGAGCTGAATCGCCGCAACGAATGCGGCACTCGTCCATGCGATAGGCAGTGTTTAACAAGGAGGCAAGTCGTCACCCTTGTGACAGTTTCACGAGGGCATGGCGCCTCGGCCGTCAGACGTTGAACAAGAAGTTCAGCACATCCCCATCCTTGACCACGTACTCCTTGCCTTCGGCGCGCATCTTGCCGGCCTCTTTTGCGCCGTGCTCGCCCTTGAAGGCCACGAAGTCGTCGAAGGCAATGGTCTGGGCGCGGATGAAGCCGCGTTCGAAGTCGGTGTGGATCACGCCGGCGGCCTGCGGCGCGGTGTCGCCGATGTGGATGGTCCAGGCGCGCACTTCCTTCACGCCGGCAGTGAAGTAGGTCTGCAGGCCGAGCAGGCCGAAGGCAGCGCGGATCAGCCGGTTCAGGCCGGGTTCGGTCTGGCCCATTTCCGACAGGAACATCAGCCGGTCTTCGTCGGCCATGTCGGCCAGCTCGGCTTCGGTCTTCGCACAGATCGCGACCACCGGCGCCTTCTGGCCCTCGGCGTAGGCGCGCAGCTTGTCGAGGTAGGGGTTGTTCTCGAAGCCGCTTTCGTCGACGTTGCCGACGAACATCGCCGGCTTGGCGGTGATCAGGCACAGCGGCTTCAGGATCGCTTGTTCTTCTTTGGAAAAAGCGATGCTGCGCACCGGCTTCGCTTCATTCAACGCGGCGTGGCATTTCTCGAGCACGGCGACCAGCTTCTGCGCCTCCTTGTCGCCAGAGCGCGCCACCTTGTTGTAACGGTGCAGGCCTTTCTCCACCGTGCCCAGGTCGGCCAGGCACAGCTCGGTCTGGATCACCTCAATGTCGGAGATCGGATCGACCTTGCCGGCCACGTGGATCACGTTGTCGTCGTCGAAGCAGCGCACCACATTGACCAGCGCATCGGTCTCGCGGATGTGCGCCAGGAACTGGTTGCCCAGGCCTTCGCCTTTCGACGCGCCAGCCACCAGCCCGGCAATGTCGACGAACTCGACGATCGCCGGCACGATGCGCTCGGGTTTGACGATGGCGGCCAGCGCTTGCAGCCGCGCATCGGGCAGCTCGACGATGCCGACATTCGGCTCGATGGTGCAAAACGGGTAGTTCTCGGCCGCGATGCCGGCCTTGGTGAGCGCGTTGAAGAGGGTGGATTTGCCAACGTTGGGCAAACCGACGATGCCGCATTTCAGGCTCATGGTGCAGGTCTCACAGGGGATGTTGCAGGCGTCGACGACGAGCCAGCGATTCTAGGAGCGTGGGCGTCAGCAGCCTGCCTGGTGCGGCCGCGCCGCAGCATCAGCACGTTGCCCAGCACCGCCAACAACACCCCGGCGCCGGTGAGCGCATCGGGCCGGTATGCCTCGAAGCCCATCGACACCACCAGGGCCAGCAGCGGCGTCATCACGCCAATCGCGCCGCTGGGCCCTGGGCCCAGGCGCTCCTGCAGCGTCAGGTAGCAGGCAAACGACAGCACCGAGCCGGCCAGCGCCAGGTAGATGAGTGACACCCACCACGACAGCAGCGCGGGCAGCACGAAGCGGTGGCCCATCGCCAGGGCGATCGCCGTCGTGGTGATGGCGCCGTAGCCCATGCCGAAACCCATCGACGGCCAGAACGCCAGGCCGCGGGTGCGGTTGCGGCTCGCGGTCAAGCTGCCACATGAACTCAGCAGCACAGCGCCCACCGTGAACGCCGCGCCGATGCCGACCGAGGCTGCCGCGCCCAACGCTCCGGCCCCGTGCGCTGGCGAGGCCATGCCCGCCGCCGCCTTGCCGAATTCAGGCCAGAAGATCAGCGCCACGCCGAGCAGACCGAGAACCCCGCCACCGATGAAGCGCAGCGACACCCGCTGCCCGAACAGCGCCTGCGCACCGAGCCCTGCGATCAGCGGCGACGCTGAGTAGCCGACCGCGACCAACCCCGACGGCAGGTGGCGTTCAGCGTGATA
>JANMXL010000143.1:0-3476 GCA_031380885.1 Burkholderiales bacterium
TCGTCCATCGCCAGCAGCGCGCCGTCAGCATCACGGGCCGCGACTTTCTGACGTGCTCGCAGCATCAGTGCTGGCACGTGGTTGGGATCGGCGGCCAAGGCTGCTGTCAACGCTGCTTCCGCGGCCTCCGAGTCACCCAGGTTGGCATGCGCGCTGGCAAGCGATGTCTGAAGACTGGCGTCGGCAGCAGCCTGGTCGAGTCGGGTGGAACCGAATTGATCCACCAGCTTTCGGGCTTGATTCGATTGAAGCAGGGCGCGCGCCAGCTCGGGCACAACGATGCTTTCTGGATGCTTGGCCGCAAGGGCCTTGCGCAACTCAATTTCCGCGCCGCTGGCATTCCCGTCTTGCAGAAAGAGACTGCCAAGCAGGAATCGCGCTTCGGCCATGTCAGGATTTTTCTGCAGCACGTTCTTCAACTGAATCAGCGCTGACTTGCTGTCGCTTTTTTGAAGGAATTCCTTCGCTGACTGGAGCTGTTGGTCTGGCGATTGATTGCTGCAGGCCGCGAGCAGAACTGACACAACAAGCGCCGTCAGCAGCGTTTTTCGGTGGGGTATTTGCATGTTGGATCCGTTGAAACCGCGTGGCATGGGCGGGCGGCGCAGAGGTTCCTGCTGTTCAGCCGCCAGCCAACGAATCATCTCTCTAAACTTACAGCTCACCGCGACGGACAAGGCCGCAGGCGCCGTGGAGCATTAAATTCTCACGCTGTAGGGGCCTGCCGACAACGCCGTGGCAGTCTCCGCACTCTGCTCCATCACGGAGCGTCACGTCCCCAGAGACTTCTTCTCGTCGTACGCGGTTCACCCGTGCATCGACTGCGCCGCGCCCAGTGGCGGTATGCTGATTTCGCACTTCAACGGTCATCACCTTCTGGAATGCGCCCCGCCCAGGTGTTCATCAGCTATCGCCGTGACGACACGGCTGGCTATGCGCGCGCCATCTGCGATGAACTGGCGACGCATTTCGGCGCCGATCGGGTGTTCATCGATGTCGACGACATCCAGCCCGGGCAGCGATTTGCGCAGGTCATCCAGCACGAAGTCGGCGCGGCCACGGTCTTGCTGGTGCTGATCGGCCGGCGCTGGCGGGGCGAGCGTGACGGCGCGCCGCCGCGCATTGAAGACGCGACTGACTTCGTGCGGCGCGAGGTGGCCGCAGGGCTCGCCAGCACGGCGTGTGTCATCCCCGTGCTGCTGGACGGCGCGCCGATGCCCACAGAAGCTCAGCTGCCCGAGGGCCTGCGCGCGCTGGCCGGGCGCAACGCGCTGGCGATCGACAACGCCAGGTATGCCGACGACATGAATCGGCTGGTGGCGGCCGTGCGTGAGGCGCTCGGCGAACCCGCCGGGCCTGCCGAAGCTGCCAAAGCGCCAACCCCAACAGGTTCAGGCAGCACGGCCCGTTGGGTCGCCATGGCGCTGCTGGTGGCCGCCGCGCTGGCGGTCGTCGACACGACAGAACTCTGGCTGTGGGGCAAGAAGGGCAACTCCACGGCCGATGCGCCTGCTGTCGTCTCGGAACATCCTGCTGCGCAGGCGCTGGCCATCCGCCCCGACATCAACGGCGTGTGGCAAGCGGAGGTCAGCTACGACTGGCCGGGTGCGCATTGCCTCGAACGCTTCGATTTGCGTGGCGACGCGAGCGAACTGCAGGGCACGGCCAGCTTTCTCGGCGTGCCGCGCGGCGTGCTGGAAGGGCGCGTCGATGCGAACGAACTGCGCTTCGTCACCCGCACGAACGAGGTGGCCGATGGCGTCAGCCGGGAGCTGGTGCATCGCTACGCTGGTCGGCGGGCGGGCAGCGAGATCCGGTTCGTGATGCAGACCGAAGGTGGCAGCTCGTCGCATGGGCCGGTCGAATTCATTGCCCGGCGCGCATCAGCAGCGTCGGCTGCGAGCAGCCGCTGATCCGCTCGGCTCAGTCGGCGTCAGAACAATCCCGACACCCGCCCGTCGTCGTCGATGTCGATGCGTTCGGCCGCTGGCACTTTCGGCAGGCCCGGCATCGTCATCATGTCGCCGCAGACCGCGACGACGAAGCCGGCGCCATTGGCCAGCCGCACCTCGCGCACGTTCAACGTGTGGCCGCTCGGCGCGCCGCGCACCGACGGGTCGGCCGAGAACGACATCTGCGTCTTCGCCATGCACACCGGGAAGTGGCCGTAATCGGCGTTCCACTCGTCGAGCTGCTTGCGCGCCGCTTCGGCGAAGGTGACCTGCCCAGCGCCGTAGATCTTGGTAGCGACCGCGGTGATCTTGGCCTGCAGCGTGTCGCTGTCGGGGTAGACAAACTGGTGGCGGCCGTGGAAGTTCTCGGCCAGCTCGACCACCGTGTGCGCCAGCTCCTCAGCGCCCTTGCCGCCTTCGGCCCAATGTCGCGCGACGACGAAGCGGCCGCCCAGCGCCTCGATGCGGCCCTTCAGCAGCGCGACCTCGGCGTCGGTGTCGGCCGTGAAGTGGTTGACCGACACCACGCAGGGCAGGCCGTAGTGCTCGGTGATGTTGCGCAGATGGCGCTCGATGTTGACGATGCCTTGGTCGAGCGCCGCCAGGTTCTCCTGGTTCAGGTCTTCCTTCTTCACGCCGCCGTGGAACTTCAGCGCGCGGACCGTGGCCACCAGCACCACCGCCGCCGGGTGCAGGCCGGCCATGCGGCACTTGATGTCGATGAACTTCTCGGCGCCCAGGTCGGCGCCAAAGCCGGCTTCGGTGACCACGTAGTCGGCCAGCTTCAGCCCGGCCTTGGTGGCGGTGACCGAATTGCAGCCGTGCGCGATGTTGGCGAACGGGCCACCGTGGATGATGGCCGGGTTGTTTTCCAGCGTCTGCACCAGGTTCGGCTTGATCGCATCCTTCAGCAGCGCGGCCATCGCGCCGTGTGCTTTCAGGTCGCGGGCGCAGATCGGCTGCCGCTCGCCCTGGGTGCAGCCGATGATGATGCGACCGAGGCGTTCCTTGAGGTCGTGACGCGACAGCGCCAGGCACAGGATGGCCATCACCTCCGACGCCACCACGATGTCGTAGCCGTCTTCGCGCAGGAAGCCGTTGGCCGTGCCGCCCATGCCCACCACGATCTTGCGCAGCGCGCGGTCGTTCATGTCGACGACGCGCTTCCAGGTGATCAGCCGCGGGTCGATGCGCAGCGCGTTGCCATGGTGGATGTGGTTGTCGATCAGCGCCGACAGCAGGTTGTGCGCTGCGGCGATCGCATGGAAGTCGCCGGTGAAGTGCAGGTTGATGTCTTCCATCGGCACGATCTGCGCGTGCCCGCCGCCGGCCGCGCCGCCCTTGAGGCCGAACACCGGACCCAGCGACGGCTCGCGCAGGCAAATCATCGTTTTCTTGCCGATGCGGTTCAGCGCATCGCCCAGGCCCACGGTGGTGGTGGTCTTGCCTTCGCCGGCGGGCGTCGGGCTGATGGCGGTTACCAGGATCAGCTTGCCGTCGTGGCGGCCTTTCAGGCTGTCCAGG
>JANMXL010000160.1:0-2276 GCA_031380885.1 Burkholderiales bacterium
GCCGTAAACGCGCTTGGCTTCTTCGGCAAACCACTCGATGAAGCTGGCGCCGTAGCCGACTTCACCCTTGGCCTCGGCCAGCGGCTTGCCCTGCTCGGCGGTCATGATGCGGGCCAGGTCGTCCGCATGTTGAACCAGCAAATGGAACCACTTCATCAGAATTGCGCCGCGCTCTTTCGCGGTCTTGCTGCGCCAGGCCGGCCAGGCGCGGTTCGCGGCAGCGATCGCCGCGTCCGCTTCGGCGGCGCCGAGGTTTGCGACATGCGCCAGCGTGGCGCCGGTGGCCGGGTCGTCGACCGCGAAACGTTGCGCCCCGCCAACCCACATACCGTCGATGAGTGCGTCGGTCTTCAGCAGGGCGGGGTCGTTCAGGGTCGCCAGTGGCGAGGAAGTCAGGGTCATGCGGTGCTCCGGTGCAGTCGGGCAATCTAACGCAGGGTCGATGCTGCGCTAAAATCTGGCCTGTTAAACCAGATTCTCACCGCTGGAGCGACCATGTCCCTGTCACGATCCATCCAAAGCATCGGCCTGTTCGAGGCCAAGACGCACTTCTCCGAACTGGTCAGCCGTGCCGAGGCGGGAGAAGAGATTGTCATCACCCGGCACAACAAGCCGGTGGTGCGGCTGGTGCCGGTGCAGGCCGTGCCGGTTGTCGACAAGGCTCGGCGATTGGCAGCCATCCAGGCGATCATCGATTTGAACGAAGACATCCGACGCGACGGCGGTGCGGCGGCCATCCCCGACATCGTGCAGTTCGTGCGCGATCAGCGTGAAGAACAGACCGGGCGCAAGCTGAAGGCAGCGGGCCTCGAATGAGCGAGGCGACGGTGGTGCTGGATGCGTCGTACGCGCTTGCCATCGTGATGCACGACGAGGCGCAGCCCGCCAGCGCCAGCACGGTGTTGGCGGCGCACCTGATCGCCCCCGCCATCTGGCCGCTGGAGATGGCGAATGCAGTGATGAGCAACCTGCGCCGCAAGCGCTTGGCTGATGCCCACGTGCCGCGCCTGTTCGATGCGATGGAGCAGCTCGATGTGGAGGTGTTCGCCACGCCAATGGCCACCGCCAGCCACTGGTTCACGTTTTCGACGCAGCACCGTCTGACGCCTTACGACGCGCAGTACATCGACCTGGCGCTGCAGCACCACTGCGCCATCGCCACCTGCGATGCCGATGTCGCACTGGCCGCCACCAAATTGGGCCTGACGGTGCTGGCTTGATGCCGCGCTGAAGCCCACCTCTGAACTTTATTGAAAAAGCAAGCGATGAAAGCCACCGACATCCGCCAGACCTTCCTGACCTTCTTCGAATCGAAGGGCCACACCATCGTTGCCAGTTCGCCGGTGGTGCCCGGCGACGACCCGACGCTGCTGTTCACCAACGCCGGCATGAACCAGTTCAAGGACGTTTTCCTGGGCTTTGACAAGCGGCCTTACGCGCGCGCCACCAGCAGCCAGAAGTGCATCCGCGCCGGTGGCAAGCACAACGATCTGGACAACGTGGGCTACACCGCGCGCCACCACACGTTCTTTGAAATGCTGGGCAACTTCAGCTTTGGCGACTACTTCAAGCAGGACGCGATCACCTTTGCCTGGGATCTGCTCACCCATCACTTCAAGCTGCCCGCCGACAAGCTGTGGGTCACCGTCTACGCCGACGACGACGAGGCCTATGCGATCTGGAACAAGAGCGTGGGCGTGCCGGCCGAGCGCATCGTGCGCATCGGCGACAACCAGGGCGCGCGCTACGCCTCCGACAACTTCTGGATGATGGGCGACACCGGACCCTGTGGCCCGTGCACCGAGATCTTCTACGACCACGGCCCCGACGTGGCCGGCGGCCCACCCGGCTCGGCCGAGCAGGACGGAGACCGCTACATCGAGATCTGGAACAACGTCTTCATGCAGTTCAACCGCACCGAAGACGGTGTGATGCACCCCCTGCCCAAGCCCAGCGTGGACACCGGCATGGGCCTGGAGCGCCTGGCCGCGGTGCTGCAGCATGTGCACAGCAACTACGAGATCGACCTGTTCGTGACCTTGCTGGCGGCGGCCAAGCGGGCGGTGGATGCGGCGGGCGGCGGCGATTGCGACGCCGCGTCGCCGTCGCTGAAGGTCATCGCCGACCACATCCGCGCTTGCGCGTTCACCGTCGGCGACGGCGTGATCCCCGGCAACGAGGGCCGCGGCTACGTGCTGCGCCGCATCACGCGCCGCGCCATCCGCCACGGCTACAAGCTCGGCGCGCGCAAACCCTTCTTCCACGCGCTGCTGCCG
>JANMXL010000164.1:0-2908 GCA_031380885.1 Burkholderiales bacterium
GTTGGTCTTGAGTGGTGAGACAGCGTTCAAGCTGCACGACACCTACGGTTTCCCGCTGGACCTGACCGCCGATGTCTGCCGCGAGCGTGGTGTGACAGTCGATCAGGCTGGTTTCGACGTCGCGATGAACCGCCAGCGCGACCAGGCACGCGCCGCTGGCAAGTTCAAGATGGCTCAGGGCCTGGCCTACGACGGCGCGGCGACCACCTTCCATGGCTACGAGCATCTGGTGCGCGAAGGTGCCAAAGTCACCGCGATCTACCTTGACGGCACGTCGGTGGCAAAAGCCCGCGCGGGCGACGACGTGGTGATCGTGCTCGACCAGACGCCTTTTTATGCCGAGAGCGGTGGCCAGGTGGGCGACACCGGCGAGCTGCGCAACCCGAGCACGCGCGTGCTGGTCGACGACACGATCAAGGTGCAGGCGAGTGTGTTCGGACACCACGGCCGCGTTGTTGAAGGCCAGGTTTCAATCGGCGATGCGTTCACCGCACGCGTCGATGGCGAGCGCCGCGCGAAGACGGTGCGCAACCATTCGGCGACGCACCTGATGCACAAGGCGCTGCGCGAGGTGCTGGGCACGCACGTGCAGCAAAAGGGCTCGCTGGTGACGCCTGAGCGCACCCGCTTCGACTTCGCGCACAACGCGCCGATGACCGCGGCGCAGATCGCGAAGATCGAGGCATTGGTCAATGCCGAAATCCTCGCCAATGCCGCCACACAGGCGCGCGTGATGGCGATCGACGACGCGCAGAAAACCGGCGCGATGATGCTGTTCGGCGAGAAATACGGCGACGAGGTGCGCGTGCTCGACATCGGCAGCAGCCGCGAACTCTGCGGCGGCACGCACGTGACGCGCACCGGCGACATCGGGCTGTTCAAGGTCGTCGCCGAGGCGGGCGTGGCGGCGGGTGTGCGGCGCATCGAGGCGATCACCGGCGACAACGCGCTGGTGTATCTGCAATCGCTCGAAGGCACGATGAACAAGTTGGCTAGCACGCTGAAAGCCGCCCCGGCCGAGGTGCCGCATCGCCTCGCACAGGTGCTCGATCAGGTGCGCGCGCTGGAGAAGGAATTGGTCGCGATCAAGGGCAAGCTGGCCTCGTCGCAAGGCGACGAGCTGCTGGCGCAGGCCGTCGATGTGGCCGGTGTGAAGGTGCTGGCGGCACGCCTGGAAGGGGCCGATGCCAAAGCGCTGCGCGAGACGCTGGACAAGCTGAAAGACAAGCTGAAGAGTGCTGTGGTGGTGCTCGCCAGCGTCGAGGGCGGCAAGGTTCAGCTGGCCGCGGGGGTGACGCCCGACAAGGTCGGCCAAGTGAAAGCCGGCGAACTGGTCAACTTCGTCGCGCAGCAGGTCGGCGGCAAGGGCGGCGGCAAGGCCGACATGGCGATGGCGGGCGGCACCAACGCCAGCGGGCTGGCCGCGGCGCTCGCCTCGGTCGGTCCCTGGGTGGCCGCGCGGCTGTAGAAACGCAAACGGGCGCGAAGATCGCGCCCGTCGGGTCTCAGATTCGGATGCAGCTCAGAGCTGATCTCAGGCTGACACGCTGTCCTTGAGTTTCTTTTCCTTTTCAGCGCGCCGATGGGCAGCGTTGAACTGATTCAGCATCCAAAAAGCGACGACGATGACCCAAAGCAGGAAAAGAAGACCTTGAACTTTCATTCTGGATACCTCGTTGTAGTGAGTGGTGAGAAACAGTTCGAAAATTATCGTCAAAAACGCAAAGAGCCAGTAGCTTTTTGACGTTCAACGCCCACGCTTGCCACGGTTTTTTGCGAGATCAAACGGGAACCTGAACTGGATTGCGACGGATGAGCGGCGCCATCGCGACGATGGTGACCATCAACAGCACGATCTCGATCGTGTACACCGTCACGTACCCTGTCGTCGAGGTGGTGTGCGCGGCGACGATGTCGCGGATCACGCCACCCAGGGCGATGGCGATACCGGCGCCAGTCGCCTGCACCGCTCCCCACGCCCCAAGCGCCAGGCCGCTCTGGTTCTTGGGCGCGAGGTTCATCGTCGCAGTCAGCGTGCCGTGGCCGAACAAGCCAGCGCCGAAGCCGATCAGCATCACGCCCGCGCCGAACAGCCATTGGGACTGAACCGAGGCTGAAAGGATCACCGCGAAGAAGGCTGGAATGCCCAGCAAGGCGCCGGCGCTCGCCATGCGGAACGGATCGGCGCCGCGGCTCAGCACCTGCGACGCCAGCGTGAAGCCGAGCAAGCCGCCTATGGCCAGCGAGGCGGTCAGCGCGGTCGTCGCGCCGACGCTCAGGCCGAGAATTTCGCCGCCGAAAGGTTCCAGCAGCACATCTTCCATGCTGAATGCCATCGTCCCCAGGCCGACGGCCACCAGGCGCCGCACCGCATCGTCGCCGCGGGTGAACAGCTCCCAGGCTTGCCGAAACCCACCCTGCGGAACGGCGCGGGGCGTGCGACTGCGGCTTTCTTGCTTCCACAGTGCGATCACGTTCAGCACCATGGTGGTCAGCGCCGAACCCTGGATCACCTGGATCAGCCGCGCTGGGCTGAAGTCGGCCAGCAGGGCGCCGAACGCCAGTGCGCTGCCGATCATGCCGACCAACAGCATCACGTACATCAGACCGACCACCTTGGGCTGCGATTCGACCGGCGCCAGGTCACAGGCCAGTGCCAAGCCGACGGTCCGCGTGGTGTGCATGCCGGCACCGACCAACAAGAACGCGATGCCTGCGCCCAGCCAGCCGAACCAGGCCGGTGCCTGGCTGGCCTGGCCGCCACCCGACAACACGAGCAGCGCGAACGGCATGATGGCCAAACCGCCGAATTGAATCAGCGTGCCCATCCAGATGTAGGGAACCCGGCGCCAGCCCAGGGCTGAGCGGTGGGTGTCGGAGCGAAAGCCGATCAACGCGCGCAGCGGGG
>JANMXL010000187.1:0-2810 GCA_031380885.1 Burkholderiales bacterium
CTGCCCACCTTCCTGATCGGCATCGGCTTGATCGGCGTGTTCTCGGTCACGCTGAACTGGCTGCCGAGCTTCGGCCGCGGCGAGGTGGTGCAGCTCGGCGCCTGGAGCACCGGGCTGCTGACGGCCGACGGCTGGCGCCACCTGCTGCTGCCCGCGGTGACGCTGGCCGTCTTCCAGCTCACGCTGATCATGCGGCTGGTGCGCGCCGAGATGATCGACGTGCTGCGCACCGACTACATCCGCTTCGCACGCGCCCGCGGCCTGACGAACCGGGCGATCCATTTCGGCCATGCGCTGAAGAACACGCTGGTGCCCGTCATCACCATCACTGGCTTGCAGCTCGGTTCGCTGATTGCCTTCGCCATCATCACCGAGACGGTGTTCCAGTGGCCCGGCATGGGGCTGCTGTTCATCCAGGCGGTGCAGTTCGCCGACATCCCGGTGATGGCGGCCTACCTGTGCCTGATCGCGCTGATCTTCGTCGTCATCAACCTCGCGGTGGATCTGCTGTACTTCGCGGTCGATCCGCGCTTGCGCATCGAAAGGCCAGTCGATGCGGCTTGATCTGTGCCGCATCGCCGTCGTGATGCTGGCGCTGATCGCGGGCGCCGCGCAGGCGGTCACGCTGCGCGTGGCCAACCAGGGCGATGCCCAGGCGATGGACCCGCACGCGCTCAACGAGGCGCTGCAGCTGTCGCTGCTCGGCAATGTGTACGAGCCGCTGATCGGCCGCGACCAGAAGCTGGCGTTGACGCCTGCGCTCGCGACCCGCTGGTCGGCCACGTCACCGACGGTCTGGCGCTTCGAGCTGCGGCGCGGCGTGCGCTTCCACGACGGCACGCCGCTGACCGCGGCCGACGTGGTGTTCAGCTTCCAGCGTGCGGCCGGCGAGGGCTCGGACATGCGCAGCACCACCGCTTCGATCAAGGCCGTGCGCGCCGTCGCTGGTGCGGGCGGCGGCGATGCGATCGAGATCGAAACCCATGCACCGTTCCCGATCCTGCCCGACGTGATCTCGAACATCTACATCATGAGCCGCGCCTGGTGCGAGACGAACCAGGCGACGCGGCCGGTGAATCGCCGCAAGGGCATCGAGAACGCGGCCAGCTTCAAGGCCAACGGCACCGGGGCGTTCCAGCTGAAAGAGCGCCGGCCCGGCACACGCACCGTGCTCACCCGCTTTACTGGTTATTGGGCGCCGCTCGCCACCAACGTGACCGAGGTCGTGTTCACGCCGATCGCCAACGATGCCACGCGGGTGGCTGCATTGCTCAGCGGCGAGATCGATCTGATGGAGCCGGTGCCGCTGCAGGACATCGAGCGACTGAAGGCGAACCCCGCGCTGAAGGTGCTGCAGGGCCCGGAGCTGCGCACGATCTTTCTGGGCATGGACCAGCAGCGTGACGAGCTGCTGTACTCCGACGTGAAACGCCGCAACCCGTTCAAGGACCGCCGCGTGCGGCAAGCGTTCTACCAGGCGATCGACATCGGAGCGGTCCGCGCCCGGGTGATGCGCGGTGCCGCCACGCCCGCCGCGTTGATGCTGGGCCCGGGCGTCAACGGTTACCCCGCCGACCTCGATCGTCGTCTGCCGTACGACCCCGCCGCAGCGAAGCGCCTGCTGGCCGAGGCCGGCTACCCGTCAGGGTTCGAGGTGGGCATGAACTGCCCGAACGACCGCTACGTGAATGACGCCAAGATCTGCCAAGCGGTGGCGGCGAACCTGGCGCGCATCGGTGTGCGCATCGAGCTTCAGGCCGAAGCCAAGGTCACCTACTTCCCGAAGATATTGCGCCGCCAAACCAGCTTCTATTTGCTCGGCTGGACGCCCGGCACCTGCGACGCCCACGATGTGCTGAGCGCGGTGCTTGCCACGCCGAACGAACAGGGGCAGGGCCAGTTCAACCTGGGCTCGTACAGCAACGCCCGCGTCGATGCGCTGACCGCCGCGGTGCAAAGCGAGACCGACCCGGCGCGGCGCCACTTGCTGATCCGCGAGGCGCTGGAAGTGCACGCGAAAGACATCGGGCACATCCCGCTGCACCAGCAGGCGCTGGCCTGGGGCATGAAGAAGAACATCGCGCTGGTGCAGCCCCCCGACAACATGATGCAGTTCAAGTGGGTGGTGGTGAAGTGAGCGCGACATGAGCCAAGCCGTCTCATCACCGGGCACTCTGCGCCGCTTCTTTGCGGGCGACCTGTGGCACAGCTTCACCCATTCGCCTACAGCGATGGTGGCGGCCGCCATCGCGCTGATCTGCATCGTCAGCGCGACCTTCGCGAACGTGCTGGCGCCGCATCACCCGTTCGATCTCGCCACGCTGGAGCTGGCCGACTCGCGCCTGCCGCCGGCCTGGCTGCCCGAGGGGCGCGCCACTTACCTGCTGGGCACCGACGACCAGGGCCGCGACATCCTGTCGGCGCTGATGTACGGCGCGCGCATTTCGCTGTTGGTCGGGTTCGCGTCGGTGCTGGTGTCGATGGTCGTCGGTGTCGCGCTCGGCCTGCTGTCGGGCTATGTGGGCGGCAAGACCGATGGCTTTTTGATGCGGGTGTGCGACGTGATGCTGTCGTTCCCGACGATCCTGGTCGCGCTGCTGATCGATGGTGTGGGCCGCGCGCTGTTCCCCGAGGCGCACGACGCGCTGGCGTATGTCGTTTTGATCGTGGCGATCTCGCTGACCGGCTGGGTGCCGTATGCGCGCACCGTGCGCGGCAGCGCGATGGTCGAGCGGCAGAAGGAATACGTGCAGGCCGCCCGCGTCATCGGCGTGGCGCCGCTGCGCATCATGCGGCGCCATGTGCTGCCC
>JANMXL010000210.1:0-8717 GCA_031380885.1 Burkholderiales bacterium
AACTCGATCACACCGCTGGCGTGCACGCGCGCATTGCCCGCGCGGGTCTGTCCGGCGTCGTGCAGCGGCCAGCCCACATCAATCGACAGGCTGGCGTACTGACGCGCCTGCACGCGCAGCCCGAAGCCGACGCTGGTCAGCGTGTCGCGGTTGCGTTGCGCGGGCAGCGAGTCTTTCAGGCGCAGCCAGGCGCCGTCGAAGAAGGTGTGCGCGGTCAGCGACCCGAGCCAGCCAGCGCCCTCGGGCGCGAGGTTTCCTGTGCGCAGCTCCAGCGACGTGCGCCAGGCCTTGTCGCCCACCGCAGTGGCATCCAGGTAGCCGCGCACGCTGTCAACGCCCCCGGCCACGAACTGCTCATTGCTGATCAGGGCCTGATCGCTGAACTGCCCTTCAAGAGATCCGAACAGGGTGAAGCCGCGAGGCAGGTTTTGCGCGCGGGCGAGGTTGAGCTTCAGAATGGTGAAGTTGTTCTGCGCCTTGTAGCGCTTGTCATCGAACTGCGGCTGCCGACTGGCCAGCCCGCGCAGCGCGAACGTCAACCCACCGCCGCTTTGCCAGTAGCCGTCCTTGTCGGTGATGGTGGCTGCGTAGCTGGCACCGAACGGCACATAGTGAATCGGCGTGTTGAAGCCAGCGTTGACCCCGACGCTGACGCTCTCCTGGAAGTCCTTGTAATCGGCCGACAGCGTGATCGAATGGTTCAGCGCCTCGGTGGCGTCGAGCAGCCAGATGCCGCGCAGGCCGTAAATGCTGCCGCGTCCGAAGATGGTGGTGCTGCCGACCCCGGCCACGGTGTTGCTGTTGGAGCGGGTGTACGAAAACACCAGCAACCCGCTGCCGGTGGGCACGGTGTACGAGCCTGAGAACACCTTGACCTCGCTGGTGTCCTCAGGCGACACCTGCACCTGCGCGCTGACGCTGTGTTCGCGCTGCCACAGGTTGTCGTAGCGCAGCGAGGCCTGCAAGCGCGACTCGGTGGTGTTGGGGCTGGACTTGTTGTTCAGCTCCAGGCTGCCGTGCAGCGGAAACTTGTCTTCCACCGTCAAATCGACCTCGGTGGTGCCGGGCGCTTTGCCGGGGCGCAGCAGCGGCGTCACACGGCGATCGGCGGAGGTGTTGACGGTGGCGAGCTGCGCGGTCACGACCTTGAAGTTGGGCACTTCGCCCTCGGCCAGCGCGGGCACTTTCTCAAGAATGCGGCCCTGAGCGTAGTAGCGCGAGCCGACCACGCGCAGCCGCGAGATCGGTGCCTGCAGCACCTGCAAGGTGACCACGCCCCCGGTGATGTGCTGCTCGGGCGTGTCGACCACCACCGTGCCGTAGCCGGCCTCGCGGTAAGCGGCTTCCAGCGCGAGCCGCGCCGCCTCGACATCGGCCACCGTGCGCTGCTCGCCGAGGAAGGGGTAAACCGCGCGTTCGATGCGGTCTACCGCCAGCACTGAATTGCCTTCGACGCGGTACTCGAACACGTCGAAGCGCGGGGTGGCGGGTTCAGCCGGGGGTGGACTTTGAGCGTGCGCAAAGCCCGCCACCCCCAGCCCCACCGCACACCGAAACCAAAACGCCCACGCGGCACCACATCGACGAGAAAAAGCCATCTGCTTGATTGTTCCGGCGCTTCATGACAGTTTGTTGTACGCGGTGCGGCACGTGCCGACATTCAGTGCCTGGGCAAGGCAGAGGAGGTGCGCGTCGGAAACAACAGCGCAGCAATGTCGGACGGCGGCGCAGGCGCGTCGAGCAGGCCCTCGGCGCTCGGCGCGATGAATCGCCAGTCGCGGTACGAGGTGGCTGCCGTCGGCGCTGAAAAACCCGCCAACACGATGGTGCGCGGGTACGGCTTTCGCTCTGACAGGCTGTGCACCCCGACGATGCCGCCGTCTGGAAGCCGGATCAGCCCCCATTGCGGCTGGCCGGTCATCGGGTCAACGAACAGCCGGCGCAGGTGGTGCTGCGGCGTGAGGGCGCGGTCGTCACGCAGCAGCTCGTCCAGCCGACGCGGATACAGCGCGGCCGAGTTCACGGTCGGGCTCGCACCGGCGTCGAGCGCGGGCGCGACGGACTGCGCCCGATAGCGTTCGATCGCGGCGGTGAACTGGCGGCCGATGAAAACCAGCTCCACCTCGCGCTCGCGCTGCTGCGCCGTCGCCCACACCACAGACGCCGCTGCCGCGGTGATCGCCAGCAGGCTGACGATGAACAACACGCCGAGGTAGGTAAAGCCGCGAGAGCGTCGGGCCGAAGACATCACCACACCGTCAATCCGGGCTCAGTATCCCGAGGCTCATCGCCCGTGCGATGGCGTGGGTGCGGGTGTTGGAGTCGAGCTTGCGCAAGATGGCCTGGATGTGGTTTTTGATCGTCCACGGGCTGCAGCTCAGCAGTTCAGCGATTTCGGTGTTGGTCTTGCCGGCCTTGATGAGGTTGAGGATTTCCTCCTGCCTCGGCGTGACCAGCCGGGCGGGCCGCTGCGTGTTGCCGCCAGTGGCTTCGCGCTCTGTTGCCAGCACGCGCAAGAACGCGTTGTGCAGGTGTGGCACCAACAATTCGATGAGGTAGGCCAGCCGCACATCGAGGGGCCCGGACAGGCGCGAAAACGCGTACAGCGCTTCGACCCGGCCGCGCGTGCCCATCACCCGTTGCGCAGCGAGGTTCTTGAGTTCGTTGTCGGTGACCAGGCGCAGCAGTTCGGCGTCAGCGACGCTCGCGCCCGGTTGACCGCTCGAAGCCGCGGCGCAGGGGCTGAACACGACGCTCGCGCGGTGGCCTTCGGCCGCGGCCGTCACGTGCGCCATCAAACCGGTGTGCAGGTCGGCGACCACATCGAAATGTTCCTGCCGGAAATAGCGGCTGGCGCTGAAGCGCTGCAGCACCATGCCTTGCCGGGAGCCGTCTTCGATGCCGCAGATCATGATCTCGTGCGGGATCAGCGACTGCACGGAACTCTGGCTCCAGACGAAGAACTGCTGTCGGCTGGCGACCCCAAACGAGGCCTCGACCGCATCGGTGTAGCGGCTGCGATCGGCGTCGTCCAGCCTGAAGGGTTCACTCACGTCGGGGTTTCCTCGAAGGCACGTTGACGGCGCGAAATGCTCACTGCCGTTGCTCCGCCGTACAGCCGCTGACCTTACGCACCGATGGTGACAACTTGACGAGGATTGGCGCACCAACACGCAAGCTGTCACCAGCTTTCATACGCCTGCCCATCGAGGCTCAGACCCGGCGCGCCGCTGCGCACGTCGTACACCCCGTCGCGCACTTCGCCCTCGGGCGGCGGCACGGTGATCCAGGTGGCTGCGCTGTCAGTGATCGGGTCGGGCGGCACGCGCCGCAGGTAGTGTTTTTCCGCCAGCTCTTCCAGTGTCAGCGGGTAGCGGCCGTGGTCGGCGAGGTGCTTGTCGATGGCGTCACGCAGGGTGTGCAGGTCATGCTTGAGAACCGCCTCTCGGCTGCGCTGGACGCTGTTGAAGTAGCGGGGCAAGGCCAGGGTCAGCAAGCTGGCGATGATGGCCATCACGACCATCAGCTCGATCAGCGTGAAGCCTTGGCGCAGGGGGCGCTTGAACATCACCATTCCCGGTACGGCCTGCCGCCCAGGCTGGTCAGGGGCGAGAGCGAATACACATCGAACACATCGCGGCCGGGCTGCGGGTTCGCAGCGTCGCTGTCATGGCTGCGCAAGCCCCAGGTGTCGCCAGGCGGCGCGGCTGGATCGGCCGTCGGGTCGCGCGGCAGGCGGCGCAGGAAGTACAGCTTCTTGCCCTGCAGGCTGCTGGTGTCGGGCACACCGTCGGTCAGCGCGCCCAGCGTGGGCGGGTAGCCGGATTCATCGGCTGCCTTGGCGACGCGGCCGGCATCGGCAGCGAGCTTGTAGGCGTCGATCGCTACGCGAATCTGCCGCAGCGCGCTGCGCAATTCCTGCTCTTGCGTGCGCTTGACGGCCAGGTTGGCAAAACTCATCGCCCCACCGGCCAGCAGCGCGAGGATGGCCACGGTGATGAGCAGCTCAATCAGCGTGAAGCCGCGGGCACACCGCCCGCGCGGCGCGGGCATTGGCACTGGCATCGAGACTGCAACCGTTGCACTCATGGCGCAGGGGTGCCCGGCTGCGCCGGGATCAGCGGCTGCGGCATTGGCTCAGCGTCGTCTGCTGCGTCGGTGCCCGCAGGCTGCTCCGCGCCACCGGATGATGGGCGACGAGTCGGCGGCAGCGCGATCTTGCCCGCGCCCTGCACCCGCAGCGGCGCTGCGCCGATGGCCGACTCGGTACCGCCCGCATGCTCAGTGCGATCGGGCGTGCCGGTGGCGAGGTTGCGCACCACGCGCGGGGTGATCAGCAGCACGATCTCGGTCTTGTTGCGGTCGTTGCGCTCACTGGAAAACAGCCGGCCGAGGATCGGCAGGTCGATCAGCCACGGCACGCCTACCGCGCCCTTGCGGTCCTCATCGCTGATCAAACCGGCCAGCGCCTGGGTTTCGCCGTCCTTCAAGCGCAGTGAGGTGGTCGCCAGCCGGGTGCCGATCTGGTAGGTCAACCCGCCGGCGCGGCTGCGCACCTCGCGCACGATGTTGCTGACTTCGAGGTTGATCTTGACGCCGACCTCGTTGTCGAGGAACACATTCGGCTCCACATCGAGCTTCAGCCCGACATCGAGGTAGCTCACCGATTCCGACACGCCAACGTTGGCCGTGGCGGTGGAGGTGATCAACGGCACCCGGTCACCGATCAGGATGCGCGCCTTGTCGCGGTTGCGCACCCGGATGCGCGGGTTGGCCAGGATGTTGGTGTCGCCGTTTTGCGCGCGCAGGTTGACCGAGGGGTTGTCGATGCCCACCGCCGAGCCGCGGATGTTGCGCAACCGGTCCAGTGTCAGTTGCGTGGTCGTCAGCGTGTTGTTCTGCACCGTGGTGTTGCCGGTCGCGGTCGAAATCACCGTCGCCGGGTTCTGCACGATGTTGAGCAGCGTGAACTTGCCTGGCGGCTCGACGCCGATCTCCGCCAGGCGCGAGCGGTTGATTTCCAGCACCTCGACATCGAGCAGCACCTCAGGCTCGGCCAGATCCTGCTCGGCAATCAATTTGCCCGCCAGCGTGATGGCAGCAGCGGTGTCGCGCATCGTCAGGCTGTTGAGCTTCTCGTCGGCGTACAAATCCTTGGTCTTCAACACCGTCTTCAGCATCGTGAACACCGCCTTCGCCTCGGCGTTGGAGAGGTAGAAGGTTTTCACCGTCAGGTCGAGGTAGTCCTTTTGCTTGGCGGCGGTGTTCGGGTAGATCAACACGGTGTTGTCGTTGAGCACCTTGCGTTCGAGCTGGTTGGTCACCGTCAGGACGCCGATCACGTCATCGATGCTCAGGTTGGCAATCGACAGCGTCACCTTGATGTCGGGCTTGACCTCACGGTCGAAGACAAAGTTGATGCCGGTGCTGCGCGACAGCGCCTCGAACACCGTCTTCAAATTCGCATCGCGAAAATCCAGCGACACCGGCTTGCGCAAGCTCGCTTTCAGCGCCGGTGGGCCGGCCTCGGCGCTGCGGCCCGCGGCGTCGTCGAGCTGGCGCTTCAAGGCCAGTGCACGGGCACTGGTCGGGTTCTCGGACAGCACCTGGCGCAGTCGCTGCCCGGCTTCGTCGCGGCGGTCCTGCGCGATCAGGGTCTGCGCCTCGTCCAGCCGCAACTGCTGTCGGCGCTGCAATTCGACCGCATCGAGGCCCGCCAGAGCCCGGTTGTTGACGGCATCGAGCGTCAGCACCCGCCGGTACAGCACAGCAGCGTCTTCGAGCTGGTCGGCTGCACGCCGGGTGTCGGCCTGCGCCAGCAATGTGCCGATCTGCTTGTCGCGCAAGCGAACGGCCAGGATGCGGTACTCGCGGTTGCCGGGTTCGAGCACCATGCCCTTTTCGATTTCCGACAGCCCTTCTTCCGGCCGGCCCTCGCCGATCAACTTCTCGCCGTGGCGCACGAACTCGCTGCCGGGCGCGCACGCAACCAGGCTCGCCGCGAGCCACAGCGCCAGCCCGCGGCGGGCCGCGATCGGCCACAGCGGCTGTTCGGATGGGCGCGTCATCGATGGCTCCTGAGCGCCAGCGTCTGGCTTTGGTTCAACGGCAGGTAGGTCAGCGTCATCAGTGTCTCGGTCATCTGTTCGATGCGGTAGACCGCATCCACGGTGTCGCCGGCCTTGACCGGCAGGACCCGCTCACCTTGGGTGAAGAAAGTGGTGCGCACACCGTTCTCGGACAACCCTCCAAGGTAAGCGTACGGGAACGGCGGCGCCACTGGCGCAGCAGGGGGCTCGGCGGCAGCCGCCGCTTGCGCTTGGGAAGGCAGCGGCAGCCACGAGTCCGGGTCAAACCCGCTGGCAGCGGCGGGTTCGGCGTCGCGGTCAACGCGGTCCAGCGCGCGCTGGCGCGACGCCAGGCGCTCCAGTTGCACCGCGCTCGCCTGCGGGCCGGCGGACAGTGCCGACGTCGCCGCCTGTGCTCGACCCCGCTGGCTGTTCGCAGGCCTGGCGACGGCGTCGACGACCTCGGCTTCGCCGGCCATCAGCGCGATGACACGTTCGCCGATCAAGGCGCTGCCCACCAGGACGATGCCGATCGCGAGGCGTTTGCGGGCGGGAGACAGGTCGGACATCGCGAGGACCGGTGGGCTCAGTTCGACGGCGCGGCCGACAGCGCCACGCGCGACATGGTGGCGGGCTTCACCGGCTGCGGCTGGGCCACGAACAGCACGAAGCGAAGCTGCGCGTCCAGCAAGGGCGACTTCCGGTCACTGCGCCTCAGGATGACTTCTTCCAACGCCAGGCCGGGCAGCTCACGCAAGGCATCGCGGGTGAAGCGGCGCAGTGCGCGGTAGTCGGCCTGAACCGGCAGCGTGATCGCGTAGCGCGCCAGCGGCTCGGCGGGCTCGCTGGAGAATCTGAATTCAGCTCGGTTTAGTTGCAGCCCCTGGCGCTGTGCGGCGGCCTGCAGGTGTGCCAGTGAGGGCGCAATGCCCTGCTCACCCGGAAAGTGCTGGCGGAACGCGAGCAACTGCTGCTGCGGAGTCGCGGCGATCGGCACCGCAGGGTCTGCAGTGGATCGCAGGCGCTGCACCAGCAATTCGCTGTCGGCATCGAGCTGCCGCGCCTCGGACCGCAACGGCTCGATCACGCCCCACACGCCGATCAGTGCAGCGAATGCCAGCAGCAGCGCCACCCAGCCGGGCAGCCCGATCGCGCGCAGACCGCGCGCCACGTTCCAGCGCCAACGGGTCATGGCTGCTGCCATGTTGCCGCCAGCGTAAACGACACCACGGGCACGCCGTCGTGCGCGGCGACGCTGTAGCTCAGCAGGTGCACCTGTCGCAGGCTGGACTGCATCGCCAAGCGCTCCACGTAGGCCAGCAGCTCGTCCATGGTTCGCGCCTCGCCGACCAGCCGCAGCGTGCGGTCGCGGGCGTCCGGGGTCAGTGACAACAGCCCGAGCCCGCGCGCATCGGCGTCCTCGAGCGCATTGAACAGCTCGTCCCACGGCACCACGAGCCGGTCGATCACCGCATTGGCCCGGCGGATGTCGGCCTGGGTCTGCGCGTCGGGGGTCGCAGCACGGCGGCTGAGGTCACGGAGCTGCAGGCGCTGGTTCGATCGCGCTTCAAAGTGGTCGTGGCGGCTTTGCGCGAGCGCGTGGGCCTGGGCGACGTCGCTGTAGGCAGCGGACACTGCGACCACGCCGAGCACCGCCGCCATCAGCGCGCCCCACCCGATCCAGCGACCGCGCGAGGTTGCCGGTCGCCTGAAGTCGAGGTGCAGCGCCGGCGCGGTCATGCGCACAACTCGGCCGACGCGGCAACCTGCGCCGGTGCATCGTCATCCGCGACCGGGGTGAGATCGATGACTGACCATGGCGACAAGGACAGCGGCATGGTGGCCCCCATGGACCGCAGCAAAGAGACCGGGCAGCGCGGCACGTCGATGCCCAGCGCGAACCATTCGCGATCGAGCGCGCTGGCCAGGTCGCGCGCAGACGATGGCAGACGTTTCACCCGCAGCGGTTCGGTCGGTGACTGCAGCAGCAGCGTTGTCGAGACCGTGTCGAGCGCCACGAACCAGTGCAGGCCGGGCGACATCTGGTGCCGCGCCAGGTTGTAGGCGTGCATCAGTGCGGGCTGCACGCTCATCAGCGTCAATCCACGCGCCCGCGCCTGTGCATCGAGCTGGTCGAGCAAGGCGGTGTCGATCGCGCAGGCCAGCGTCGCGGCGCCATACCGCGTCGCATGCTGATGCACCGTCCAGCCGCGCGCCACGTCCCCGTAGGCTTCGCGAAAGCATTGCTCGGCCAGCAGCTGACGCTGGGCCGGGTGGCTCAGCTCATCACGCCAGGGCACGATCTGACACCGGGCGCCCTCGCCCGCCACGATGCAGGTCAGTCGGGCGCCCGGCGGCAGCGCCAGCGCGGCCAGCTGCTGCTCGATCGCGGCGGGTCGCGTGTCGGTGAGGCGCAGCGCCATGGCAGGTGCTCGCCCGCTCGGCCACAGGGCGCGCAGGCGGTCAGGCCACCAGCGTGACACGGTTGACCTCCTCCAGCGTGGTGAACCCGTCCAGGAACAGATCGACCGCCGCATCGCGCAGGAAGCGTGTGCCATTGCGCCGCGCCGCTTCCTTGATCTGCCGCACTGGCGCGCGGGCCACGATCAGCTCGCGCAGCGCGTCGTCGAGCATCAGCAGTTCACCCAC
>JANMXL010000240.1:0-2184 GCA_031380885.1 Burkholderiales bacterium
GGGATGCGCTTGCGCCGCGCCAGCGGGTGCTTCCTCGGCACCGCGACCATGAACGGCTCGTCGTACAGCGGCGCTGTAGCCAGACCCGCGTCGGGGAAGGGCTCGGCGATGATGGCCGCGTCGAGCTCGCCGGTGCGCAGCATGTCCAGCAGCTTGACGGTGAAGTTCTCCTGCAGCAGCAGCGGCATCCGCGGGATGCGCTCGATGGCCTGGCGCACCAGATCGGGCAACAGATACGGCCCCACGGTGTAGATCACGCCCAGGCGCAACGGGCCCGAGACCGGGTCCTTGCCGCGGCGCGCGATCTCCTTGATGCCCGCGGCCTGCTCGATCACCGTCTGCGCCTGCCGCACGATCTCGTCGCCCAGCGGCGTGACGCTGACCTCGATGCTGCCGCGCTCGAACAGCTTCACGTCAAGCTCCTCTTCCAGCTTCTTGATCGCCACGCTCAGCGTCGGCTGCGAGACGAAACAGGCTTCGGCCGCGCGGCCGAAATGGCGTTCGCGGGCCACTGCGACGATGTAGCGGAGTTCGGTCAGGGTCATGGTGTGATTCTCGCGCCGGGTCAAGCCTTCAGGTAGTCCGCTTTGCTGCCGAGCCAGCGCAACACCTGGCGTTCAGCCGCCTCCGGATGCTCTTTCAACATGATTTCGGCCGCTGCCCGCGCGGCGTGCAGCAAATGCAGGTCGTCATTGAGGTCGGCGAAGCGCAGCAGCGCCGCGCCCGACTGCCGCGCGCCCAGAAATTCGCCCGGCCCGCGAATCTCCAGGTCGCGCCGCGCGATCTCGAAACCGTCGGTCGTCTCGGCCATCGCCTTCAGCCGCGCCTTGCCGGTGTCTGACAGCGGGGCGGCATACAACAGCACGCACACGCTGGCCACCGAGCCGCGGCCGACGCGCCCACGCAGCTGGTGCAACTGGGCAAGGCCGAAGCGCTCGGCGTGCTCGATCACCATCAGGCTCGCGTTCGGCACATCGACGCCAACCTCGATCACCGTGGTCGCGACCAGCACCGACAACTCACCGGACGTGAAGCGCGCCATCGTCGCCGCCTTGTCGGCCGCCTTCATCCGGCCATGCAGCAGGCCGACGCCGACACCGGGCAAGGCCTCGGTCAGCGTCTGGTGGGTGTCGATGACGTTCTGCAATTCGGGGCGTTCACCGAACGGGCGCTTCGATGAACGCGCTTCGTCCTTGCCCGGCGCGGCCTCGCTTTCAGCCGCCTCCTCGATCAGCGGGCACACCCAGTACACCTGCTTGCCCTGCGCCACCTCGTCGCGGATGCGCGCGACCACCGCTTCGCGCTTGCCGTCGGCAAACAGCTTGGTGACGATCGGCGTGCGGCCGGGCGGCAGCTCGTCGATGGTGCTGATGTCGAGGTCGGCATACATCGTCATCGCCAAGGTGCGCGGGATCGGTGTCGCGCTCATCATCAAGAGGTGCGGCGTCATGGTGCCCCCAGGCCACCGCGAGCGGTGGCCGCCCCCCGAGGGGGTCAGGCCACCTTGGGGCGGCCCGGTGGTGTCCTGCACGAATGGCTCCAGCTTGCTGCGCAGCGCCAATCGCTGCGCCACACCGAATCGATGCTGCTCATCGACGATGGCCAGACCCAACTTCGCGAACTGCACGTCGTCCTGGATCACCGCGTGGGTGCCGACCACCAGGCCGGCCTCGCCCGAGGCGACGCGTTCGAGCATCTCGCGCCGGCCACGGCCCTTGCGGCTGCCGGTGAGCCAGGCGGTCGTGATGCCCAGCGGTTCGAGCCAGCCGACCAGCTTGCGGAAGTGCTGATCGGCCAGGATCTCGGTCGGTGCCATCAGCGCGCATTGCCAGCCGTTGTGGATCGCGATCGCCGCGGCCAGCGCGGCCACCACCGTCTTGCCGGAACCGACATCGCCTTGCAGCAGGCGGTGCATCGGCACGCTGATCGCGGCGCCGTGGCCTGCATCCGGTCGCGCGTGCTGCAGGTCGGCGGCAATCTCTTCGACCACCCGCCGCTGCGCGCCGGTCAGCGAGAACGGCAGTGCCGCCAGCAGCTTCTCCTGCAGGCCACCGGCGACCACCGTGAAGCGCGGCGCGCGTTGCTGCGCGCGCTCGCGCTTGGCCTGCAACTGCGACAACTGCTGCGCCAGCAGCTCCTCGAACTTCAAGCGTTGCCAGGCCGGGTGCGAGCGATCTTCCAATG
>JANMXL010000248.1:0-11912 GCA_031380885.1 Burkholderiales bacterium
CACCCTCGTCACGGCGTGCAGCGGCGACGTTTACGACAAGCCGCTGCTCTCGGTGGCGTTCGCCAAGCGGCTCGCGCCCGACACCCTTGCTTCGGAGCGCGGCACCGAGGCCGCAGCCCGGCTCGGCGTGCGCTTGCTGTCGCACACCCATGCCGTGCGCATCGACGCGCTCGCTTCGACCCTGCGCACTACGCGCTGCACGCTGCCATACGCCCACCTCGTGCTCGCCCAGGGTGCCGCGCCGCGCGAGGTGGCCGCGCTGCCCGCCGCGCTGTGCTGGCGCATCAACCACCTCGACGCCTACCGCGCGCTGCGCGAGCGGCTCGACGCGGGCCGCGGAGAAAGCTTCGTGGCGCGTCACGTGCTCGTCGCCGGAGCCGGCCTCGTCGGCTGCGAGCTCGCCAACGACCTCGCGCTGGCCGGCCACGAGGTCACGCTGCTCGAAGCCGCCGATCGGCCTCTGGCGAACCTGCTCGATGGCGAAGGCTCGAGCGCCTTGCTCGAGGCGTGGCGTGCGCTGCCCATCCGCTTCGAGGGCAACGTGCGCATCGAGGCGGTGTCGACGAAAGGCACTGGCCGGCACGTGCATCTGGCTGGCGGCCGCACCATCGACGCCGATCACGTCGTTGCCGCCACGGGCCTGGCCACGTCCTCGCGCTTGGCCGCCAGCGCGGGGCTGGCGTGGAACGAAGGCATCGCGGTCGATGCATCGACACTGCACACCAGCGTGCCGAATATCCACGCCCTGGGCGATTGCATCAGCATCGCCGGCCGCCCGCAGCGCTACATCGAGCCGATCGCGCGCCAGGCCCGCCGCATCGCCGCGACCATCGCGGGAGATGCCGAGGCCAAGCCGTACGACGCGGGCCGCCCGCCGATCCGCGTCAAGACCACCAGCCATCCGTTCACGATCCACTGAAACGGTGGCCGGCCGGCGACCGGCTTCGCGAGATCAGTACGTGCGATACGGCAGAAACTTTCCCGACATCGTGATCGAGACGCGATCGCCCTTTTCGTGCGCCTCGCGCTTCATGTCCATGTGGAAGTCGATCGCGCTCATGATGCCGTCGCCGAACTCTTCGTGGATCAGCGCCTTGAAGGTCGTGCCGTACACGCTGATGAGTTCGTAGAAGCGGTAGATCAGCGGGTCGGTGGGCACGGCCGTGGGCAGCGAGCCCTTGTACGGCACCACCTGCAGCCAGGTGCGCTC
Organism: Burkholderiales bacterium; assembly: GCA_031380885.1. Lineage (GTDB taxonomy): Bacteria > Pseudomonadota > Gammaproteobacteria > Burkholderiales > Burkholderiaceae_C > PBB1. The sequence continues at coordinate 1,211 of JANMXL010000248.1, forward strand.
GGCCTCGTCGAGATCGAACAGCTCGCCCACGACGCTCGCCTGCTCGGCGGTGAAGGTCATCTGCCCGAGGCAGCCTGCCGTGACCCATTCCTTGCTGAGGCCCACCTTCTTGGCAACCTCGCTCCACTTGAGGCCCTTGGCGACTTTGGCGAGGATGATTTTTTCGGTGACGGCGAGACGGCTCATGTTGGCTCCGGTGGGGTTGGATTGAATGAAATAGCGTTGATGCTGGACGCGTCGTGTCCGGCTCGGACCCGATGGAGCTTGCGCGCGCCTTCGACGATTGCGGCACTCAAGCGTTGCGCTCCTTCAGCCGCACGACGTTCGGCCCGGCCACCGCGGCATCGGGCGAAGGCTCGAGGCCCGGCTCGACCACCGGAGGCAAGGCCGGTGCGCGGCCGTGCGAGAGGTCTTTCGAGCGCGCGACAAGGAAGTCGACCAGGTGATTGCGGATGCGGTAGTACTGCGGGTCGTGGTGCAGCGTGGCGCGCTGGCGGTCACGGGGCATGGTGTTGCGCACGATCTCGGCCACCCGAGCCTGCGGGCCGTTGCTCATCAGCAGGATCTTGTCGGCCAGCAGAATCGCCTCGTCGACGTCGTGCGTGATCATGAATACCGTCTGGCGCGTCTCGGCGCAGATGCGCAGCAGCTCGTCTTGAATCGTGCCGCGCGTCAGCGCATCGAGCGCGCCGAACGGCTCGTCCAGCAGCAGCATCTTCGGCTCGATGGCGAAGGCACGCGCGATGCCGACGCGCTGCTTCATGCCGCCCGACAGCGCCGACGGGTTCTTGTCGATGGCCAGGGTCAAACCGACCAGCGCCACGTATTTCTCGACCTGCGCCTTGACCTGCACCGTGCTCCATTGCGGCCACTTGCTGCGCACCGCGAAGCCGATGTTCTGGCGCACCGACAACCAGGGCATCAGCGCGTGCCCCTGGAACACGACCCCGCGCTCCAGGCTCGGTCCGGCGACCTCGCGGCCGTCCATGAAGACGTTGCCACTGGTGGCCTGATCGAGCCCCGCCAGCACGTTCAGGATGGTCGTCTTGCCGCATCCCGAGTGGCCGATGATGCAGACGAACTCGCCCTTGTTGATGCCGAAGTTGACACTGTCGAAGACCGGCTCGGTCTGTTGGCCGTCGGGCGTCGGGTAGCTTTTCGACAGGCCTTCGATGCGCAGGAAAGGGCCAGTTCCCTCGCCCAGAGGGAGTGGATGCATCAGCTCACTCAACATACGAAATCGCCTTCTGCGCCCGCGCAAACGCCATGTCGAGCAGCATGCCGACGACGCCGATCACCAGGATCGCGAAGATGACATTGGTCAGCGACAGATTGTTCCATTCGTTCCAGACGAAGTAGCCGATGCCGGTGCCGCCCACCAGCATTTCGGCCGCCACGATCACCAGCCACGCGATGCCCATGCTGATGCGCATGCCGGTCAGGATGGTCGGCGCGGCGGCCGGCAGGATCACCTCGAACGCCAGCCGCAGCCGCGACACCTCCAACGTCTTCGCCACGTTGAGCCACTCGCGCCGCACCCCGGCCACGCCGAACGCGGTGTTGATCAGCATCGGCCAGACCGAGCAGATGAAGATCACGAAGATGCCCGAGATCGACGAATCCTTGATCGTGTACAGCGCCAGCGGCATCCAGGCCAGCGGCGAGATCGGTTTGAGCACCTGGATGAACGGGTCGAGCGCGCGGTACAGCATCGGGCTCATGCCGATCAAAAAGCCCAGCGGGATCGCGATCAGCGCCGCGATGCCGAAGCCGAGTGCGACACGGCCGAGTGAGTAGCCGAGCTGCAAGCCGATGCCCTTGTCGTTCGGGCCGTTGTCGTAGAACGGGCTGGACAACTGCTGCGCCACTGTCCGGCCCATTTGCGCGAGCGTCGGGAAGCCGCTGCTCCTTTTTTCGCCCTCGGCGGCTCCCGGGTCCTTGCCGAGCAGTTTCTGGTACTCGATCTGCTCGGCGGTCAAGGAGACGACCGGGCCGGGCACCGACTTGGCGGGCAGCGTCGCCAGGTGCCAAATCGAAAGCACTACGATCAAGATGAACAGCGACAAGGCGCTCGATTGAAGCGTCTGCTTTTTCTGAGGTTTCACGCAGCGACCTCAGACTTTGCTGATCGCGAAGCTCTTGGCGTAGGCGTCGGCCTTGGCGGGGTCGAATTCCTTGCCCATGATCGAGTACTTCTTGTACGCGCCCTCCGGCACCTTCTGGTCGAGCAGCTTCATCTGCTTTTTCGCGTCGGTCAGCAGGAACACCTGCTCGGCGATCTGCTTGTAGTTGACCTCGCCTTTCAGGTAGCCCCATCGCTTCATCTGCGTCAGCATCCACACCGCCATGCTCTGCCACGGCACCGGGTCGAAATCGGCGCGGTCGGGCACGGTCTTGATGCCGCCGAGGCCGTCGGCGAACTTGCCGGTCAGCACCTGGTTGACCACCGTCTCGGGCTGGTTCAAATAAGCCGTCGGGCTGATGACCTTGGCGATCAGCTCACGGTTCTTCGGGTCGCGCGCCATGTTGGCGGCGGTCAGCACCGAGCGATACAGCGCGGCGAAGGTGTTCGGGTTCTGCTTGATGAAATCTTCGCTGACGCCGAAGGCGCAGCACGGGTGGCCGTCCCAGATGTCCTTCGACAGGATGTGGATGAAGCCCACCTCGTCGTAAACCGCGCGCTGGTTGAACGGGTCCGGGCCCAGGAATCCGTCGATGTTTCCTGCGCGCAGGTTGGCGACCATCTCGGGCGGCGGCACGACGCGGATCTGCACGTCGGTGTCGGGGTTGATGCCGTTCTCGGCCAGGTAGTAGCGCAGCAGGAAGTTGTGCATCGAGAACTCGAACGGCACCGCGAACTTGAAGCCCTTCCAACCCTTCGGGTCGCGGTTGTCCTTGTGCTTCAAAGCCAGTGTGATCGCCTGGCCGTTGATGTTCTGGATCGTCGCCACCCGCATCGGCTGCGCCACCGAACCGACGCCCATGGAGATCGCCAGCGGCATCGGCGACAGGAAGTGCGAGGCGTCGTGTTCCTTGTTGAGCATCTTGTCGCGGATCAGCGCCCAGCCCGCCGTCTTGTTGAGCTGCACGTTCAGGCCCTGCTGTTTGTAGAAGCCCAGCGGGCCGGCCATGATGAGTGGCGTGGCGCAGGTGATCGCGATAAAGCCGAGTTTGAGGTCGGTCTTCTCAAGCGAGCCCTTGTCTTGCGCCATCGCCTCCAGCGCGCCCATCGGCAGCAACGACGCAATCGCGGCGCGCGCGGTGTTGGCCCCTACGGCCTGTAAAAAGCGGCGGCGCAGTGGCTCGGACGGGAACAGCGCCTTGACCAAGGTCGCTTCGATGAAGTCACGCGAATGCGATTCGACCGACAGCGCTTTGGCTTCGGCCTGGTGGTCGGCCGCACTGTGATCGCGTCCGCAGCCGCACTTCATCATCAGCGGTCGGTCGGCGTTGTAGGGGTCGAAGCTGTTGGTGGCGTGATCGTCGCTGCGGCTCATGAGTTACTCCTTGAAGACAACGAGAGGTTAGAGATCGAGTGCGGCGCGTGCCATCGCGGCCTTTGGGAAAGGCTTGTAGGGCTGGCACTACACGTTTCCTGCCCAGGTCAAACCGGCATCAAATCTTGTCGCACCGCATACAACGCGAGTTCGACGTCGTTGCGCGCGCCGGTCTTGTCGAGGATGCGGGCGCGATAGGTGCTGACGGTGTTCGACGACAGCACCAGTTGCAGGGCGATCTCGCCGACGCTGCGTCCGATCGCGAGCAGCCGGAACACCTGGTATTCGCGGTGCGACAGCCGTTCGTGCAAAGGCTCATCAACTGAGCGAGCCGAACCGACGCCGGCACCCAATGCCGTCGCCATGTGCTCGGCCACCGTCGGCGTGATGAAAAGGCCACCGGACGCCACCTTGCGGATCGCGGCGGACATCTGCTCCGAGTCGGCGCTCTTGTTCAGGTAGCCCGCCGCGCCCAGCTTCAGGCTGCGCACCGCGTACTGCTTGTCGGGGTAGGTGCTCAGCATCAGCACCGGCAGTTTCGGGAACTCGGTCTTGAGTTGGCGCAGTACGTCGAGGCCGTCGCGATGTGGCATGGCGATGTCCATCAAGATCACATCGATGCCCACCACCTCGATGCCGACCGCGCCGACGCCGCTGGCTTCACGTACCCGAAGAATCGCCTCGGGCCCGTTCTCGGCCTCACCCGCCACCACGATGTCGCCGGTGTCGGCCAGGATCTGCTTGATGCCTTGCCTGACGATCAGGTGGTCGTCGCAGATCAGCACGCGGATCATGATGTCCCTCGCCGAACGGCTGCGGTCGCCGATCCCCCGGGGACAGGCCCGGCTTTCCCCGCGCCGTCAAGTGGCGCAGGCATCGGCATCGTCAAGCGCACGCAGGTGCCGTGGTTCGGCACGCTGTCGATCACGAGCTTGCCGCCGAAGTGCCCGGCGCGCTCGCGCATGCCCATCACGCCGTAGCTGCGCGGGTGGTTCAGCGCCGACGGTTCGGCGCCGACGCCGTCGTCGCGCACCTCGACATGCAGCACCGGGTGCGGCGGGCCATCGACATAGAGTCGGATGCGCACCGAGCGCGCTTTCGCGTGGCGGGCAACGTTGCTGAGCATTTCCTGGAAGATGCGGAACACCGCGATCGCCCAGCGGTCGCCATTCGGGCCGCTCGGTGGCTCGGTCTGCGACGCGACATGCATCTGCAGATCGGCGCGCAACTCGGTCGTTTCGATGAATTCTTGCGCCTGCCATTCGAGCGCGGCCCACAGGCCCTGGTGATCGAGGATGCTGGGGCGCAGGTCGGTGATGATGCGACCGAGGTTGTCCACGGCGGTGTCGATCGTGCGGCCCATGCCGTGGCATTTGCAGCGCAGCTCGGGGTGGTCGTGCAGCCGTTTGTCGAGCCAGCTCACATCCATCTTCAGCGCCACCAGCAGCGAACCCAGTTCGTCGTGGATTTCACGGGCGATGCGGGTGCGTTCTTCCTCGCGCACCGATTCCGAGTACGCCGACAGCTCGCGCAGCGCGCCAAGCGCCTGCGTCAGCTCGGCGGTGCGTTCCGCGACCCTGCGTTCGAGCTGTTCGTGCGACTGCTGCAACAGCGCCTCGCTGCGCTTGCGCTCGGTGATGTCGACGATGGTGACCACCGCGCCCTGCACCACGCCGCCGTCGAGGATCGGGTGCGACGAGTACTCGGCCGAGAACGCGCTGCCGTCGGCGCGCCACAGCACTTCGCTGTCGATGCGACAAGGCAGCCCCATCCGGAACGCGTTGAAGATCGGGCAGTCGACTTCGGGGTAGTGCCGTCCGTCGGCGTGGGTGTGGTGGATCAGCGCGTGCATGTTGCGGCCGAGCACAGCGTCGGCCCCGTAGCCCAGCATCTCGGCGGCGGCGCGGTTGACGAAGGTGCAGTGGCCGAGCATGTCAACGCCAAAAATGCCCTCGCCGGTCGATTCGAGCAGCAAGTTGAGCTGCTCGACCCAGGCACTGCCGGGCGCGACCGATGCGACCTGTTCAATGGCCGCCGGTCGTGCCGGGGTGTGGGTGGGGTTCGGGTTTATCAAGGCGGACATGCACAACTCCGGTGCGCGCCGAAACCCTGCGCAAAGGGCGTGCCACGTGCATGAGGGTTACCGCCGGGCGCTGCGCCGACAATGACGCATTCCCACCGAAAGCCCGCATGTTCAAACCCACAACCATTCCGCAAGGCCGCGTCCACCGCGACCTGACCGATGCCGAGTTCGCCGAGCTAGACGAACTGCTGACGCAGACCCCCGAGCCGCTGGAGCCCGTCGATGTGGTGATGCTCGACGGCTTTCTGTGCGGCGTGTTAGTGCAGCCGGTGCTGCTGGAGACCGCGACCTGGCTGCCGCACGCCTTCGATTTCGATGGCACGCCGCTGCCTGACGACGTTGACGCCGCGTGGCTGGAACGCACCACCGCGCTGATCCTGCGCCGCCACGCTGCGTTGACACGCGCAATCGCCGAAGACGGCTGGTTCGACCCGCTGGTGCTTGAAGCTGATGAGGACCAGGCGGCGGCGCCACCGGCCGAGGGCGCGAACGACGACCATGAGCAGCTCCTGGCCAGCCTGCACCCGGTGTCGCAGCCGCTGATGCCCTGGGTCGCCGGTTTCCAGCATGCGACGCAGTGCTTCCCTGACCTGTCCGAGCTGAGCGACGACGCCGTGCTGTCAGCGCTGGCGCGGCTGTACCGCCACCTGCCGGCCGAGACCGATGATGAGCGCGAAGTCGTCGCCACGCTGGACCGCGAACAGCCGCTGACCACGCTGGACGACGCGATCGAAGACCTCGTGATCGCGATCGCCGACCTGTCCGACCTGACCCGCCAAGCGCGCTTCAAGGTCGAGACCGTCAAGCGCGACGCGCCCAAGCCCGGCCGCAACGACCCGTGTGCCTGCGGCAGCGGCAAGAAGTTCAAGGCGTGCCATGGAAAGACATGAGGCCCCCCAGTCGCGCTGCTCCTGCCCCAGGGCTACGCAGGGGCCTCTTCGAGTCCTTGGGGCGCTGTCCGCCTTGGGGCGGCCCGGCGGCGGACAGGTGAGGACGGCGAACTGATGCGCCTGCAGCTGCTGTCCGACCTGCACCTGGAAACCGAGGCCTTCGAGCCGCAGCCGGCGTCGGCGGCCGAGCTGCTGGTGCTGGCGGGCGACGTCGACAGCACCTGGCGCGAACTCGATCGTTTCCGTGACTGGCCGGTGCCGGTGATCTTCATCGCCGGCAACCACGAATTCGACCAGCGCGAGCTCGACGATGCGACGCCCGCGCTGCGTGCGCGCTGTGTATCGCTGGGCATCACGATGCTCGAAAAGCAGAGCTGCATACGCACCGATGCAATGGGCCGGCGCATCCGTTTTGTTGCCACCACCCGCTGGAGCGATTTCGACCTGTTCGGCGCCGCCCAACAAGCGAAGGCGATGCGCGCGGCCACCTACTTCGTCGACGTGATGCGATCGACGCAGCACGGCGCACCCTTCGATGCCGCGGCAGTGCGCATCGAGGCGCTGGCCTGCCGCGACTGGTTGGCTGCTGAACTGGTGCTGGCACCCGCATCGGCCGACGAGGCCTGGGACGCGACCGTCGTCATCACCCACTACGCGCCCAGCATCCGCAGCGCCGACCCGCGCTACGGCAAGCAGCCCGGCACGGCCAGCTTCTGCAATGCCGACGATGAGTTGTTGCCGCACGCCGATCTGTGGATCCATGGTCACCTGCACTGCCGCCATGACTACCGGGTGGCGCATCCGAACAGCCAGGGCGGCAAGAGCGAGACGCGTGTGATCTGCAACGCCCGCGGCCACAGCCGCAAGGGCGAGGCCGATCACTACAACGGGCTGCTCACATTAGAGGTGTGACGAGTCATCGATCCGAAGACTCAAGCGACGACTTCGAGGCCGCGCTTTTGCACCAGGTGCAGCAGCTTCAGCGCTGCACCGGTCGGCTTCTTCTGGCCGATTTCCCACTTCTGCACCGTCGAGAGGCTGGTGTTCAGCAGTCGTGCAAAGACGGCCTGGCTGACCCGCGTGGTCTCGCGGATGTGTTTGATTTGTTCGGGTTGCAGCGGTTCGACTGGCGACAGGCAAAGCTGGTCGAATTCGCGCAGCGTGATCTGATCCATCACGCCCGCCTTGTGAAGCCCCTTGGCCGTTTCATGAATCGCATTAAGGATCGGTGATTTAGTCGTTCGCATCGCAATCTACCTCTGTCAATTCACCAGCACTCTGTGCCTTGACCATGGCCTGCGCCGTCATTAACAGCAGATGCGCTGCCAACTTCTTCAGCGCCTCGGTTTCGTCTTTGTCGATGTTGCTGCGTTGGTTCTTCGGGAAGCCGAACACAAAGACCCAGCGGTTACCTCGGTTGGTGGCAACCAGCGTTCGATAGCCACCGCTCTTGCCCTGTCCGGGCCGCCCAATCCGCTTCTTGACCAGCCCGCCACCGAGGTCGGTATCAATCAAGCCTTCGGACATTTCATTGACTGCCGCGCACAGGCTGGCCGTGCTCAGCTCCTCTTTGCGTGCCCAACGGTCAAACCAGCGGGTTTTGTAAACCGCCATGCACACCCTCCGTGCCGGATATCATAGCACTGGGTGCTACATATCCGCACACCACAATACCAGACCAATGCGGCTATGCAGGTGAATCACGCGCCGCAGATTCCATCGAAACAGGTCGACAGCAGCAGCTCGATGATGCGTTCGTCGCTGTGCTGCTGCGACAGCTTCAGCAGCCCCAGCACCGGGTCACAGGCCCGCGCGAACAGTGTGTACAGCACCACCTCGGGTGGCAGCTCGCGGTTCAGGTGGCCGGCGGCTTGCGCCGCCACGATCCACGCGCCCAGCTTGTCGCTGACGTCCATCAGCCGTTGCAGGTAACCGGTGTCGTTGGACAGCGCTGCGCGCAGCGACGAGTTCTGCGCCGGCAGCGAGGGCATCTCGCCGGCCAGCTGCACCTGCATCGACCAGCGCGCCACCGCCCGCAGGTGGTCGATCGCGCGGGCGGTCGGGTGCGAGTCGAGTGTCGCGATGAAAGCCAGCGCGCGGTCGAGCAGCCGCACCATCGCGGCCGCGGCCAGCGCCTCCTTCGACGCGAAGTGCTTGTAGAGGCTGGCCTTGGCGATGCCGACATCGGCCGCGACTTCGTCGACAGTCATCACGTCGTAGCCTTTTTCGGCCAGCAGGCGGTTCACCGAGGCGACGATCGCGTCTTCGCGAGCGCGCAGCATCTGCGCCTTGAACGGGGTGCGACTCATCCACAAAGTGTAGGGGCCTGTCTTTGACGCTTGCCTTGCTGCGATCGAAGGGCCGCAATACCCCCGGGCTCGATCCAGTCGGCGCTGGTTCTACGATCGGCATTCTCGGTTTGCCGTATTCCCATGTACCTGCCATCCCACTTCGAAGAATCCCGCGCCGAGGTGCTGCATCAGCTGATGCGCACCCACCCGCTGGGCCTGCTCGTCACCCAGTCGATGCCGCACGCCGAAGGTGCGCCTGCGCCGATCGAGGCCAATGCGCTGCCGTTCCACCTCGACCCCGGCCGCGGCCCGCACGGCACGCTGGTCGCGCATGTGGCGCGCGCCAACCCGGTGTGGCGCGAGGCGCGCACCGACGCCGAGGTGCTGGTGGTGTTCCAGGGCCCGCAGGCCTACATCTCGCCGGGTTGGTACGCGACCAAGGCCGAGACCGGCAAGGTCGTGCCGACCTGGAACTACGTGCTGGTCGAGGCGCGTGGCCGGCTGATCGTGCGCGACGACGCGGCCTGGGTGCATGCGCTGGTGTCGACCTTGACCGACCTGCACGAGGCCGCTCGCCCCGCGCCGTGGAAGGTGACCGATGCGCCGACCGATTACATCGCGGCGACCCAGCGCGCCATCGTCGGCATCGAGGTCGAATTGAGCGCGCTGAAAGGCAAGTGGAAGGTCAACCAGAACCGCTCGGCGGCCGACCGCGCTGGCGTGGTTGAGGGCCTGGCGGCCATCGGCCGCGACGACGTCGCAGCACTGGTCGACACCCACGGACCGAAGCCTCTGCCCTGAGGCTGTCGACAATGAAATCCCTGATCTTGTGGCTGGCCGCTCTGATCGCCACTGCTGCCGATGCCGCCCCGCCGTTCGAAGACACCCTGGCCCAGCGGCTGCAGGCCTGCACCGGGTGCCACGGTGCACAGGGCCGCGCCACGCCCGGTGGCTACCAGCCGCGGCTGGCGGGCAAGCCGGCGGGCTACCTGGTTCACCAGCTGCTGAATTTCCGCGATGGCCGCCGCGACTACGGCCCGATGACCGCGCTGGTCGATCCACTGAGCGACGCCTATCTTCTGGAGATCGCGACGCATTTCTCCGCGCTCGAGGTGCCTTACCCCGCACCACAGCCGTCCACCGCGGCCCCCGCCGTTCTGCAACGCGGTGAACAACTGGTGCGCGATGGCGACCCGGCCCGCGGCGTGCCGGCCTGCACCCAGTGCCATGGCGACACGATGATGGGCGTGGCCCCGGCCATCCCCGGGCTGCTGGGCCTGCCGCGCGATTACGTGAACGCGCAGCTCGGCGCCTGGCGCAGCGGCAAGCGTCGCGCGCAGGCGCCCGATTGCATGGCCCATGTCGCACAGCAGCTGAGCCTGGCCGACGTCGACGCGGTGTCGCACTGGCTGACGTCGCAGCCGGTGCCGCCAGGCAGCAAGCCGCTGGCGGGGCTGCCCGGTGGGCAGAAGCTGCCAGCAGACTGTGGTGGCGTGAGCGCCGACGCGGCGACCGAAGCGGGGGCCGTGCGATGAGCGGCCGTCGAACCGGGCTCTGGGTTCTGGCTACCGGCTTGGTCGTCATCGGCGCACTGGCGGCCGGGCTGGTCGCGCTGAACCTGCGCGGCGAGGGCGAGTTGAGCGCCGAGATCGCCTCGGCGCAGCCCGGCCTGCCGGCCAGCGCCGAACTGGTGGCCCGCGGCGCCTACCTGGCGCGCGCCGGCAACTGCCTGGCCTGCCACACCGCGCGGGGCGGCGAGCCCTATGCCGGCGGGCGCGGCATCGACACGCCCTTCGGCACCGTCTACAGCAGCAACCTGACCCCCGATGAGCCCACCGGCCTGGGCCGCTGGTCGGCCCCGGCCTTCTGGCGCGCGATGCACCACGGGCGCTCGGCCGACGGCCGGCTGCTGGTGCCGGCCTTCCCGTACACCAGCACCAC
>JANMXL010000275.1:0-21733 GCA_031380885.1 Burkholderiales bacterium
GATTGCGCCCATGGCTCAGGTCGGTGGCGTGCGGCACAAAACATCAAGAAAAGAGTGGAAGCGATGACTGACTTGACAGGTGGCACCAGGGCAAAAAAAGCGATGGCGACTGCGGCTGAGGTCGCTTCCCAAATCATCGAACGCGCGGACCGTGACGTGGCTCTGGTCGTGCAGTTGGTGGGGGAAAGCCAATACCTGCTCGTGCGGCATTTCGAGACCTTCATTGAAGGCGAATTGGCCCGGCGCGGCGTCGTTTACGGCGACCACTTGCTGCTGCGCCCGCTGATCGAGACCCATGGCCGCGAGTTGGCTGAGTTTGTCTTGAGTGGCGTCGCCATTCACCACCGGTTTGGCCTGAGCGCGCTCGAGAAACCCGCGGGAGATCCGCTGCGCTTGCTCCGCTCCGATCTGTGGGATTCGATCAGATCTCACACCGAGGACGCCGAGCGCCACTTCGTGTCAGAGGCCGGCGGCATGCTGAAAATCATCGCTGAAGTCGAACAAAACCTGCCGAAGATGGTGCGTCGACCGGCAGACTGACGCCTTGCGGCCGCGTCAACATGCACGGGCGGTGGCCAGCAGACGGACCACCCACAGAAAACCCCAGTCGAGTCATCGATCTGGGGTTTTTTCATGGGACCGGACGCAACGCCCGATGACGCCCCGGAACGGCGTTGCATGTTCGATCATCACGTCCCAATCCAGCGCCACCAAGACGGTCACGCCGCGTCTCAATCGCCACCCACACCGCGCACCCGTCGCCCCTCGCCTGCACCCCGCATCAGGTACTTGAAGCTGCCGGTCGCGTGGGCGACCAGCGCACCGGCTTCGTCGAGCAGCGAGGCTTCGCAGAAGGCCAATGCAATGGTGCGTGTCAGCACGCGGGCGCGGGCGGTCAGGCGGCCGGTGGCGGGGCGCATGAAGCTGGTCTTCATCTCGATGGTGACAACGCCGCGGCCCGGTGTGCCGGCGCCCACGTCAGCGGGTGTGTCGGCACTGCGGGCCGCGTGGGCCATCGCCACATCCAGCAGCGTCATCGTGAGGCCGCCGTGCGCCATGTTCAGCGAGTTGTGCTGGTCGGGCCGCAGGTTCAGCGCGATCTCGGCCTCGCCGCCCTGCATGCGCAGCAGCTCGAAGCCCATGGCTTGCACAAACGGGATCAGCAACGGGAATTCCATCCTGGGCCTCAATGGGCCAGTGCTTTGAAGAAGGCCTGGCTGTCGGTCGGACGGCCCAGGAAGCGCTGCAGCAGCTCCCCGGGCGCGACCTGGCCGCCATTTTCCAGCACAGTCTCTCGGTAGCGGCGGCCGACGGCCGGGCTCAGCCGGTCGGCGGCGAAGGCGGTGCGCAGGTCTTCGGCGAGCACCAGGCTCCACAGGTAGCCGTAGTACCCGGCGGCGTAGCCACCGGCAATGTGCTCGAAGCCGGCCGGGAACATCGACCCGGGCACATGGCCGAGCGGCGTCGCGCCTTCCATCTGCGCCCACAGCCTCAGCGGGTCGGCCGGTTCACGGCCGTGCAGCGCGAGGTCGTAGCTGGCGTACAGGTGCTGCCGTGAAAACTGCGTGCCCTTGCCGAAGTCGCGTGCGGCGCGGGCCTGCGCCAGCAGTGGCGTTGGCACCGGCTCGCAGCGCGGGCAGACCTCGGCAAACAGCGCCAGCACCTGCGGGTCGTAGACCCAGTCTTCCAGCATCTGCGACGGCGCCTCGACGACATCGAGCTGCACATTGGTGCCGCCCTGCCCCGCGTAGCGCGTCTTCGACAGCAAGGCATGCAGTCCGTGGCCGAACTCGTGCAACAGCGTTTCCAGCTCGTCGAGCGTCAGGCCCTGGCGGCTGACGTTGACGACCAGCGCGGCGGTCGGCTGGCGGCCGACCAGCGTCGAGACACTGCGAAAGCTCCACAGCGCCGCATGGTTGAACTTGTCGGCGCGCGGGTAGAGGTCGACGAACAGCGTGCCCAGCAGCGCCCTCGTGTCGTTGTCGGTGACGGTGTAGCTGCGCGCCTGCGGATGCCACAGCGTTTGCGCCTTGGCCGCCGGCGCCACCGTGATGCCGAACAGCCGCTCGGCCACGCGGAACACGAAGCGCAGGCTGGCCTCGGGCGGGAAGTAGCGGCGGAACTGTTCCTGATCGACCGCGTAGGTGGCGCGGCGCACCCGTTCGGCATAGAACGCGGTGTCCCAGCGCGCCAGCACGGTCTGATCGAGTGGCTGATTCAGATGCCGGGCCTTCTCGGCGCGCAGCACTTCCAGGTCGGCGAGTTCACGCGCGCGCACCGCATCCTTCACCGTGGTCAGGAAGGTCTGCACCTCGGCCTCGCTGTGGGCCATGCGGTGGCGCAGCACGAAGTCGGCATACGAGGCCTGGCCGAACAGCTGCGCCAGTTCACGGCGTCGTTGGGTCAGCGCGGCCAGCGTGTCGAGGTTGGCCGCACCGCCCAGCGACAGGTAGGCGCGCCACAGGCGCTCGCGCGTCGCGGGCCGCGTGGCGTTTTCGAGCACCGGGAACACCGTGGCCTCTTCGAGGCCAAGTCGGTAGCGGCCTTGCGCATCGCGCGGTGCGGCTTTCAACACACCAGCGGGCACGCCGGCCAACTCGTCACGTGTGAACCACAGCCGGGTGCGGTCTTCGCGAATGCGTCGCTCGAAGGTCTGGGTCAGCGCGGTCAGCTCGTCATTGAGCTGGCGCACGCGCTGCTGTTTATCCGGTTCCAGCACCACGCCGGCGTCCTCGAAGTTGTCGAGCGTGTCGCGCCAGTAGCGGCGGTCGGTGTCATCGATCGGCGGCACCTGCCTGACGCGTGCATAGACCGCCGCGTTCTGCCAGAAGCCCGATGAGTAGGCCTGGTAGTCGCGGTCGCAGGCCTCGGCCGCATCGCGGATAGCCTTGTGCGGGCTGACCGCAACCAGCAGCTCCAGCGGGCCCATCGTGTCTTCGGTGCGGCGGGTGATCGCGTCGAGCGCGGCCAGCAGAGCCGTGCCCGGGGGCTCGCTGCCCTGCACGAGCTGCGCTTCGGCCTGCTGCAGATCGGCCAACATTGCCTTGCACTGCGAGGCGATGGCCGCGGCGTTGCGGGGCACCGGAAAGGCGTAAGGCGTGGTGGCCGATGCCGCGGGGGTTGCATCAACCGGCTGCGCCGCGGTCGCGCTCGTTGCAACGATCGCTGCCCAACCCGCGCAGCACAGCAGCCAGCGCGAGCGCCGCCAGCTCAAGCGCCAGCCTTCCCGGATTCGAAGCCGTGATCCAGCACATGCCGGCCCGACCGCATCGTGCCCAGCTCGGCGGCGACGGCCTTGTGCTGCGGATGGTTCTGGTAGGCATCGAGCTGCTGCGCGTTGGTGAAGGTCGAGACCAGCACCACATCCGCATTGGCTTCCAGCCCGGCCTCACGAATGCCGACGTCGAACTCGACGATGCCAGGCACCAGCCGGGCGCAAGAATCGAGCAGCGCCTTGAAGCGCGGCGCGTCGGCCGGGTTGTTCAATGTCCACAAGACGATGTGACGGATCATGGAGTCAGTCCTCGGGGTCAGAAATGCGCGAACGCAGGCAGATGGCGAGCACGCCGACGGCCACCAGCGCGACACCGGTGATGACGATCGGCCAGCCGATCGATTCGTCCGCCGACAGCGTGGACACGCCCAGCATCAGCACCAGCGCGCCGCCGAATATCAGCGGCCAGGTCAGGTTGTAGAGCTTCGATGGTTTCATCAGGGGCGAGTATCGACGCACGCCGCGGCGCCAGGATCGATGGGCACTTGCTCAGACACCCGGCAAGCGATGGTCGCGGTAGGCCTGGCGCAGCGCCATCTTCAGCAGTTTTCCGGTGGCCGTGTGCGGCAGCTCATCGACGAACACCACGTCATCGGGAATCTGCCAACGGGCCACCTTGCCGTCGAAGAAGCGCAGCAGCTCCGCCGCGCTCAATTCAGCGCCGGGTTGGCGCACCACGACCAGCAGCGGCCGTTCGTCCCATGTCGGGTGGTGGCAGGCGATCGCCGCGGCCTCGTGCACCGCCGGGTGCGCCATCGCGATGTTCTCCAGCACGATCGAGCTGATCCATTCGCCGCCTGACTTGATGACGTCCTTGCTGCGGTCGGTGATCTGCATGTAGCCGTCGGCATCGATCGTGGCCACATCGCCGGTCGGGAACCAGCGCTCGCCGGCCACGTCGATGAGCGGCGACTCGCTGCGGCCCAGGTAGCGATCGACCACCCAGTGGCCGCGCACCAGCAGCTGGCCAGCGGTGCAGCCGTCCCAGGGCAGCGGTTGGTTGTCGCCGTCGACGATGGCGAGGTCGACACCATAGATCACCTTGCCCTGCTTTTGCTGCAGCCCCCGGCGCGACTCGGCATCGAGTGCCGCGTGCTTGGCCTTCAGATGGCCCAGCGTGCCCAGCGGCGAGGTCTCGGTCATGCCCCAGGCGTGGATCACCTCCAGGCCGAAATCGTCCTCCAGCGTGCGCATCATCGCGGGCGGGCAGGCCGCACCGCCGATCACTGTGCGGCGCAGTGAGCTGAACTGCAGCCCCTGCGCCTTCATGTGGGTGATCAGCCCCCCCCACACCGTCGGCACGCCGGCGGTGAAGGTCACGCGCTCGGACTCCATCAGCTCGAACAGCGCCGGGCCATCGAGCCGCGGCCCCGGAAACACCAGCTTGGCGCCGACCATCGGGGCAGCGAACGGCACGCCCCAGGCATTGACATGGAACATCGGCGTGACCGGCAGGATCACGTCGCGCGAGCCGATGCCCATCGCATCGACCGACACCTGGCCCAGCGCGTGCAGCACCGTCGAGCGGTGGCTGTAGAGCACGCCTTTGGGCATGCCAGTCGTGCCCGAGGTGTAGCAGAGACCGGAGGCCGTGTTCTCGTCGAACTCGGGCCACGCCCCCTCGCCGTCTTCGGCGGCCAGCAGGTCTTCGTAGCACCGCAGGTTCTGCAGCGATGAATCCGCGGGCATGTGCGCACGGTCGGTCATCAGCACCCAATGGGCGACGCTTTGGAGCTGCGGCGCCAAGGCCTCGACCAGCGGCAGGAACGTCGCGTCGAAGCACAGCACACGGTCCTGCGCGTCGTTGATGATCCAGACGATCTGGTCGGCATGCAGCCGCGGGTTGACGGTGTGGCACACCCGCCCCGAGCCCGAGATGCCGTAGAACAGCTCCAGGTGGCGATGGCCGTTCCACGCCAGCGTGCCGACGCGCCCGCCGGCGTCGACCCCCATGCGCGCCAGGGCCTGCGCCACCTGCCGCGCGCGCTGCTCCACCTCGGCATAGTTGCTTCGGTGCAGATCGCCTTCGACACGGCGCGACACCACCTCGACATCGCCCGCGTGCCGCGCCGCATGGCGGATCAGCGACGAGATCGACAGCGGCATCTGCATCATCTGGCCGGGAATGGTCGGCATGGCGGGCTTTCTTGGGTGGGACAGCAGCCTTGTGGGCTGCGCGGAGGGCGAATCATAAGAAGCTCAGCGTGGCGTGAGGCGCCTCGCATCCGAGGTGAGTCCTGGCCTTATCCCTGGCAAGGCGGTGATGCCGGGCGCCTGAATACACTTCCGTTCATGAATCGCAACAACGCCACCACACCAGTCGACATGCTGGCTGCGGGCCCGGACTGGCACTGGCGCAACCGCTTTCACGCCCTCGGTGCCGACTTCCACACCGAACTGCCACCTCAGCCGCTGCCCGCGCCGCACTGGGTGGCGCACAGCGATTCATGCGCCGAGCTGCTCGGCCTGCCCGCGGATTGGCAGACACGCCCTGAGTTGAATGCGCTGGCGGTGTTCAGCGGCAATGCACTGTGGCCGGGCATGCGGCCGTTGGCCAGCGTCTACAGCGGCCACCAGTTCGGCGTGTGGGCGGGCCAACTCGGCGATGGCCGCGCGCTGTCGTTGGGCGAGATCGACACGCCGAGCGGCCCGCAGGAACTGCAACTGAAAGGCGCTGGCCTGACGCCGTATTCGCGCATGGGCGACGGCCGCGCGGTGCTGCGCTCGTCGATCCGCGAGTTCCTGTGCTCCGAGGCGATGCATGGCCTCGGCATTCCGACCACCCGCGCGCTGTGCATCACCGGCTCGCCGATGCCGGTGCTGCGCGAAACACTGGAAACCGCGGCGGTGGTGACGCGGGTGGCGCCGAGCTTCATCCGCTTCGGCCACTTCGAGCACTTCGCGCAGCGGGCCGATACCGATGCGCTGAAGCGCCTGGCCGATTTCGTCATCGAGCACCACTACCCCGAATGCCGAGACACGCCACAGCCGTATGTGGCGCTGCTGAGCGAGGTCGCACGGCGCACCGCGGAGCTGATGGCGCAGTGGCAAGCCGTGGGCTTCTGCCACGGCGTGATGAACACCGACAACATGTCGATCCTTGGCCTGACGATCGACTACGGCCCGTTCGGCTTCCTCGATGGCCACGACCCAGCGCACATTTGCAACCACACCGATCGCCAGGGCCGCTATGCCTACGCGAGCCAGCCCAACGTCGGCTTCTGGAACCTCCATGCGTTGGCGCAAGGGCTGATGCCGCTGATCGGCAATGACAACACCGACGCTGCGCTGGCTGCACTTGAGGCCTACAAGCAGATCTACGCCGACGCGATGCGCCTCTGTTTGCGCAGCAAATGCGGCTTCACGACAGTCCATAAAGAAGACGCCGAGCTGATCGACAGCTTGCTCAAGCAAATGGCCCATGAGCAGACCGACCACACCATCCTGTTCCGGCGCCTGTCGAGATTCAGCAGCGCCGCGGGCGCCGACAACAGCGCTGTGATGGGGCTGTTCAATGACCCGCAGTTCAGGGAACGCTGGGCCACCGCGTACGCCGAACGGCTCCGGGCTGAACACAGCGACGATGCACAGCGAGCCGCCGCGATGAACCGTGTCAATCCGAGCGTGGTGCTGCGCAACCACCTGGCCGAAGCCGCGATCCGGCAAGCGCAGGCCGGTGATTTCTCGGAAGTGCAGCGGCTGTTGAAAGTTCTGCAGCACCCGTTCGACGAAGCGCATGACGGTTCGGCCGATGCCGGATTTCCACCCGACTGGGCGCAGGACATCGAGGTGTCATGTTCATCGTGAATGATCTTGCCTGAGGATCTTTGAATGAAAGACGACAAGCCCCGCGACGTGCAGAAGACCGATGCCGAATGGCGTGCCCAGCTCGATGCCACGCAGTACGAGGTCGCGCGTCAGGCCGGTACCGAACGCGCCTTCACCGGCAAGTACTGGGACCACTGGCAAGCCGGCCGCTACCACTGCATCGGCTGCGGCACCCCGCTGTTCGAGGCCAGCACCAAGTTCGACGCGGGCTGCGGCTGGCCCAGTTACTCAGAGCCGATCAACAGCACCGTGGTCGAACGCATCACCGACCGCAGCCACGGCATGACGCGCATCGAGGTGCGCTGCAACAAATGCGGCTCGCACCTGGGCCATGTGTTCAACGACGGACCGGCGCCGACCGGCGAGCGCTTTTGCATCAACTCGGCTTCGATAGACTTCAAGCCTCCGATTTGACAGCGCCACCCTCCGCCCCACGGATCGGGCCGTGGCGCTGATCCCCACGAATCCATGAAGCTGCTGCTCGACTTCCTGCCGATCCTGTTTTTCTTCGGCACCTTCAAATACGCCGAGGCCCACAAGGACTGGGCCGCCGCATTCGCCACCGAGCACTTCGGCTTCATCGTCTCCGGTGGCGTGGTCGGCGCCAACGAAGCGCCGGTGCTGCTGGCCACGGTGGTGGTCATCGTGGCCACGCTGGCGCAGATCGCCTTGCTGCTGGCGCGCGGCAAGAAGATCGACACGATGCTGTGGGTCAGCCTGGCGCTGGTGGTGGTGCTGGGCGGCGCCACCGTCTGGTTCCACAACGAGGCCTTCATCAAGTGGAAGCCGACGGTGTTGTATTGGGCGATGGCGCTGGGCCTGTGGGGCAGCGCCGCGCTGTTCGGCAAGAACCTGCCGCAGCAGATGCTCGGCGAGCAATTGCGCGTGCCCGATCGGCTGTGGGCGCGGGTGAATTGGGCCTGGGTCGCGTTCTTCGTCATGATGGGCGTGCTGAACCACTATGTGGCCACACGGTATTCGACCGACACCTGGGTCAACTTCAAGCTGTTCGGCAGCATGGGGCTGATGTTCGCGTTCATGCTGGCGCAGGGTGTCTACCTGAGCCGCCATGCCGCGCCCGACGAGGCCGACTCCCAGCCGCCGGCCCGCTGAAGCGCCGAACCATGTCAACCCCCACCGAGACCCCGCGATGAGCCGCCTGCCCGACCAGATCGAAACCGCACTGCGCGCCGCACTGCAGCCCACCGAATTCATGCTGCAGGACGACAGCCACCTGCACGCTGGCCACGCTGGTGCGCGCGAGGGCAGCCACTACACCGTGCGACTGGTCAGCGAACGCTTTGCCGGGCTGAACCGGGTGGCCCGACATCGCCTCGTTTATGATGCTTTGAAGCCGCAAATGCAGGTCGGCATCCACGCGCTGATCATCGATGCGCGGGCCCCGGGCGAGGTCTGACCCACCCATTTTTTCCCAGCCAGACACCCCGTTTCCACACGAGCTGAAAGCCTCACCCATGAACAAGTTGCTCTCCACCTCCACCGTGCGGGCCGCATCGCTGGCAGCCGCCTTGTTGATCGCGCTGCCGGCCGCGGCGCAGAACATCGCCCTCGTCAACGGCAAGGCCGTGCCGAAGGCCCGTGTGGAGGCCCTGATGGAGCAGATCTTGAAGCAGGGCCAGCAACGCCGCACGCCGGAACTCGAAGCGCAGGTGCGCGACGAAGTCGTGCTGCGTGAAATGTTCGTGCAGGAGGCCGAGAAGCGCGGCTTCCAGGGCAAGGCCGATTACAAGCTGCAGATGGAGTTCGCGCGCCAGACCATCCTGATTCGCGAGCTGTTCACCCAGTACCAGGCGGCCAATCCGGTGAACGACGCGGAGATCAACGCCGAATACGCCAAATCGACCGGCGCCGGCGGCACGGAATACCGGGCGCGCCACATCCTGGTCGACACCGAGGACCAGGCCAAGGCCCTGATCGCGCAGATCAAGGCGGGTGCCAAGTTCGAGGACGTGGCGAAGAAGACCTCAAAGGACACCGGCTCAGGCGAAAACGGAGGCGACCTCGATTTCGCCAGCCCGAATGTCTATGTGGCCGAGTTCGGCCAGGCGATGGTCAAGCTGAAGAAGGGCGAGATGACCGAGCTGCCGGTGAAGTCTCAGTTCGGCTGGCACATCATCCGGCTCGACGACACCCGCGAAGCGCAGTCGCCGCCGCTCGCCGAAGTGCGCCCGCAGATCGAGCAGAAGCTCGCTCAGATGAAGATCGCCAAGTTCCGCGACGACATCCGCGCCAAGTACAAGACCGACTACAAGTTCGCCAACTGACGCGCTGGCGGCGCCCCGTCAAACCGGCGCCACCTCCAGCTCCACCCGGCCGGCGTCGATGCGCAGTTGCCGGTCGCAACGTGCTGCCACCGCACGGTCGTGCGTGACCAGCACGAGCGTGGTGCCAGTTTCTCGGTTCAGCTCGAACATCAGCGCCATCACCCGCTCGCCAGTCGCAAAGTCGAGGCTGCCGGTGGGCTCGTCGGCCAGCAACACCGTTGGCTGCACCACGAAAGCACGCGCCAGCGCAACCCGCTGCTGCTCGCCGCCCGACAACACCTTCGGGTAGTGGCGCAGGCGGTCGCCCAGACCCACCCGGCCCAGCATCTCCGTGGCACGCGCCCGAGCGTCGCTGCGGCCCTGCAGTTCCAGCGGCAGCATCACATTCTCGATCGCGCTCAGGTTGCCCAGCAGCTGAAAGCTCTGAAACACAAAGCCGACGTGGGCGGCCCGCACCGCGGCGCGTGCGTCTTCATCGAGGCTGAACAAATCGGTGCCGGCCAAGCGAACGCTGCCGGTGGTCGGCGTGTCCAATCCGGCGATGATGGACAGCAGCGTGCTCTTGCCCGATCCCGAGGCGCCGACGATGGCTGCCGATTGTTGTCGGGCCAGCGTGAAACTGATGTCGTGCAGGATGGTCAAAGCACCGCCTGGATCGGGCACTTGCTTGGTGATGTGATCGACAGCAATGATGGGATCAGACATGGATGAGTGGAAACAAGGAACAGCAATCAAACAAACCTCACGCGGCACACCACCGGCGACATCTGCTTCGACTCCGATCGACCCCGCCCGCAGGCATTGGTTGCACGGTGTGATTCACTGTACCGCGCTGATCGGCCTGAGCGCTGTCGCCGCGCCCGCCTGGTCACAGATGCCGGTGGCCGCACTCAGCCATGCCACCCAGGGCGGCAAGGCGCCGCGCAACACGGTGCTCGTGATCGGCGACAGCCTGTCGGCCGAGTACGGCCTGAAGCGCGGCAGCGGCTGGGTGGCGCTGCTCGAGCACAAGCTGACCAGCGAAAAAATCGACGCGCGGGTGATCAATGCCAGCATCAGCGGTGACACGACCGCCGGTGGCCTGTCGCGGCTGCCCGCCCTGCTGGCCCAGCATCGCCCGACCCATGTGATCCTGGAACTGGGCGGCAACGACGGCCTGCGCGGCCTGCCGCTCCAGGGCAGCCTGAGCAACCTGGAGCAGATGGCGCGGGCAGCCAAGGCGGTTGGGGCCAAGGTGCTGGTGGTCGGCGTACAGATTCCGCCGAACTATGGCCGCCGTTACAACGACGAGTTGGCCGCGATGTTCGTCACCGTAGCGAAAGACGAAGGCGCCGCGCTGGTGCCATTTCTGATGGCGGGCGTGCCCGATTCGCAGTACCAGGCCGACCGGATCCATGTGGCCGAGGTGGGTCACCCGACGCTGCTTGCCAACGTGTGGCCGGCGCTGAAACCGTTGCTGCGCTGAAACCAAGGTTTGTTCGCGCAGTGAGCTCAGCGTTGGCCTGAACAACGGCCCACCCGCACTGCGGCCGTTGGTGCGGCGGCGAACGGACGCCGGCATGCGGCGGGGAGTACGCTGACCAGCACACCCAGTGCTCAAGGATGCCCGCGTGAACCCACTCCGTCGCGCCGTTTGATCCCATGGAATTCAAGGACTACTACGCCGCGCTCGGCGTCGAGAAAACCGCCACGGTGGACGCGATCAAGCGGGCCTATCGCAAGTTGGCGCGCAAGTACCACCCCGACCTGAACAAGGCCGCAGACGCCGAGGCCCGTTTCAAGGACGTGGCCGAAGCGTACGAGGCGCTGCACGACCCCGAGAAGCGCGCGGCCTATGACGCGCTGGCGGTGGATCAGCGCGCGGGCCGCTCCTTCACCCCGCCCCCGGGATGGGACAGCGGGTTCGAGTACAGCGGCCGTGGCGACACCGATGACGCGCATGCGCACAGCGACTTCTTCGAGACGCTGTTCGGTCGCCAGGCCGCGGGCGAGCGCGGGCCTCGCCGCAGCGGCAGCCAGTCCGGCGGCGACCACCACGCCAAGGTGCAGATCGAATTGCAGGACGCCTACCGCGGCGGACGCCACACGGTGACGCTGCGCACGCCGCAGGTCGACACTGAAGGGCGGCTGACGCTGGCGACGCGGCAGCTGGACGTCAACATCACCAAGGGCGTGCGCAACGGGCAGCACCTGCGCCTGGCCGGGCAAGGCGGCGCGGGTTTCGGCGAGGGGCCGGCGGGTGATCTGTACCTGGAAATCCAAATCGCGCCGCATCCGCACTTTCGCGTTGACGACCGCGACGTCTACATCGACCTGCCAGTGGCGCCCTGGGAGGCCGCGCTCGGCGCCAGCGTCACGCTGCCGACGCCGGACGGCAATGTGCAGTTGTCTGTGCCCGCGGGCTCGGCCAGCGGGCGGCGGCTGCGGCTGAAGGGCAAGGGCATCCCGAGCCAGCCGCCGGGCGACCTGTACGCGGTGCTGACGATCGCGCTGCCGCCCAGCCAGACAGCAGCCGCCCGCGAGGCCTGGACGCAGCTGGCCCAGACGTTTCCCGATTTCAATCCGCGACAGACGCTGGAGGGCGGACCATGAGCGAACACACCCTGACGGTCACGCACGGCGTGATCGTCGAAGACAAGCTCCAGTTCACGCTGATCGAGCTGAGCCAGGCCTGCCAGGCCGACAGCGCGCGACTGATCGAACTGGTGGAAGAAGGCGCGTTGATGCCGTCGGGAAACGATGCCTCGACCTGGCGCTTCGATGGCAGTGCGCTGCGCCGCGCCAGCGCCGCGCTGCGCCTCGCACGCGACCTGCATCTGAATGCAGCCAGCGTGGCCCTGGTGCTCGATCTGCTCGACGAGGTCGAGGCGCTCAGATCGCAGCTGCGCCAGCTGGGGCACGGCGCCTCTCTTAGGTAACCAGCCATGCCAAACAACGCCCCCGACATGCCATCCGCAGCCGAGTGGGAGCAGCTCCATGTGCGCGTCATTGCACTTGAAAATATGCTGATCTCGCTGCTGTCGCACTGCTCCGCACCACAGCAGGACGCCGCGCGCGACATGGCGGCGCACATCTCGCCACGGCCCGGCCACACCGATCACCCGCTGACGCTCCGCGCCGCAGCAGAGATCCGGCACCTGGTCGATCGGGCCCGACACATTCAGGCCGAGCGCGCGTCAGGGCCAACCACACCCTGAGGTGGGCGGAACCCTCAGTACAACCGCACGGCCGAGTCGATGACCCACGACCGGCGGATTTCGATCACGTCGTACTCGCGCGCCAGGCCTGGCGAGAACGCCGGGTAAGGCAACAGGCTTTCCACGATGCGCCGTATCGCATCATCGATTTCCGCCACGCCACTGGGCAGCACGAAGGTCACGGATTCCACCGACCCGTCGCTTCGGATGGCCACCGTCACGAGGGGATTGGCATGGGGCCGCTTCGCCGCGTCGCGGATGCGATCGACCGTCATGTTCAGCTCGATCTTTCGGGCCCAGGCTTCTGCGTAAAGAACGAGTTCGGCATTGGGGTCGGTGCGCCCGAACAAGCGGCCGCGACGCGCGCCGCTCGACGACGGGTCCCGCCTGGAAGCCAGGTTTGCCGCCGCCGAAGCCGCTTCGCGCCGGGCCGCTTCTTCATCCAGTTGCCGCCCCATCGCGCGCCGCGAGGCTTCGCGTCTGGCCTCATCCTGTGCCGCCTCGGCCCGTGCAGCCTCCTGCCGAGCCGCTGCCTCGCGCGCCAGCTGTTGACGCTCAACTTCCAGCCGTGTGCTCTCGACCCGCTGAGCCTGTTGATGAGCAACTTCCTGTTGCGCCGCCTCCCGCCGCGCAGTCTCGACCTGCTGCGCTTGCTGGCGCGCCGCTTCCTGGCGGGTGTCTTCCTGGCGAGCGAGCTCTTGCCGTTCAGCGTCCAGCCTCACGATCTCGGCCTGCTGAGCCTGCTGACGTGCCAATGCCTGTTGGGCCACCACCTGCCGCGCAAGCTGCTGGCGTTCGGTCTCCAGCCGCTGCGCCTCGACTTGCTCGGTCTGCCGACGAGCAGCCTCCTTGCGCTCACTCTCCAGCTTCGCTGCTTCCAGCAGCGCTGCCTGTCCTTGCGCCTCCTGCTCCAAACGATTGGCGGTGGCACGTTCGACGGCTTGGTCCTTCGTCACATCGACGGCGTGCGCGGGCACCGGCGGCGCGGACTCCGGACTCGATGCGCCGGGCGCTGCAGCCATTACGGGCGCTGGCGCCGAGGCAGCCGATGCAGCCGATGGCGGCACGGCCCATATGGCCTCGCTGGGCGGTTCCACGGCCACCACCGTCGGTGCCGTTGCCAGCGCCGTTACCAGCGCCGGGATCGGTGCGGGTGCCGCCTCGGGTGCGGGCTTGAACTCCATGGTCGCATCGCCTTCTGTCACCGGCTCGGTCTCGGTCTCGGTCTCGGTCTCGGGCACGATCACGATCACGTCTGCCGTCGGGCCCGCGATCGAGGCCGTTGACACCGAGGCTTCCGGAGTCGGCCTACCGGCATGGCGCGGCTCGATCGATGCCCGTGGCAACGGTGCCTGGACCGACACGGGTGCCTGTACGGCGGCACTGTCTCGCGCCGGCATCAGCACCACGCGCAACTCAGGCGCCTCGGCCCGCCGGTCCTGCCAGGGGAAGCCCAGGCCGGGCAGGCCCCATCCCTGGCCACTGAAGGTCAAGCTCAGCAGCAGACCATGAATCAGCAGCGACAGCAGCAGCGCGAACGTCAGCGGCTTGCGTTCCGCGCTCATGCGCTGCCTCGGCCGATGTGCCTGTGGGCCTGACAAGCCCTAGTACCCGGTCGTGCGCGGCAGTTCGAGCCGTAGCGGCCCGCTGCGCTGCCAGATCGCCGCCTCTTCGGTCATCAGGTAATGGGTGCGCGGGTGGTTCTCCAGCCAGCCGGGCTGCCAGCTGAGCTCGGCCAGCGAACCGCTGCGCCGCAGCGCGAGCGCGTGCTTGTCCACCGTGCCACGCGCATGGCATTTGATGATGGCCAGCCGCAGGCACAGCGCCTGCCAGGCGAAATCAGCTTGCGTCAGGCTGGCTTCGACCTTGCGCAGGCCGCCGCGCTGGGCCAGCACCAGCTCGGCCAGCCGCCGCTGCTGCGACTGCGAGAAGCCGGGCGCGTCCACATGGCCCAGCATGTAGGCGCTGTGCCGGTGGTGGTCATGGTGCGACACCATCATGCCGATTTCGTGCAGCGCGCAGGCCCATTGCAACTCGCGGTGCGAGTCGCGGCTGGCGTCGGGCTGGACATGGTGGTACAGCTGGTCGGCCACCTGCGCCACGCGCAGGGCCTGCGGCTCATCGACCAGGAAGCGGCGTTGCAGCTCGCGCACCGAGCTGTCGCGCATGTCTTCGCCGTCATTCGGCTGCTGGCTGGCGTTGAGCCGCTCGTCGAGGTCGAAGAGCACGCCCTGGCGCAACGCACCGCGCGCGGGCAGCAGCGCATCGATGCCGAAATGCGTCGCCAGCGTGTACAGGATGGACAGGCCGCCGGCAATGATCTCGCGGCGGTCTTCCTTCAGCCCGGCCAGCGCGAGGCGATCGACGCGGCCGGCGGCGATGCATTGCTCCATCAGCCAGCGCAGGCCGCCCGGCGTGATGCGACCGTCGGTGACGCGGTTGGCCTGCAGCAGTTGCGACACCGCGCCGACCGTGCCCGACGAGCCGAGCGCCTCGACCCAATGCGCCGGCGCAAACGGCTGTAGCGCCTCTTCGAGTTCAGCCCCGGCAACCACCTGCGCGGCGCGGAACGCGGCCTCGGTGTAGCGGCCATTGCCGAAGAATCTCATCGACAGGCTGACGCTGCCGACCTGGAACGATTCGGCACATACCGGCTTGCGGCCATGTCCGAGGATCATCTCGGTCGAGCGCCCGCCGATGTCGATCACCAGCCGCGGTTGCGTCGACGGCTGCAGCCGCGCCACACCGGCATAGATCAGCCGCGCTTCCTCGCGGCCCGAGATCACCTCGATCGGATGCCCGAGCACGGTTTCGGCGCGCGCCAGGAAGGCGTTGCGGTTGCGCGCTTCGCGCAGGGTCTGCGTGGCGACCGCTCGCACCTGCCATGCCGCCACGCCCTCCAGTCGGTGCGCAAAGCGCGCCAGGCAGGCCAGCCCGCGCAGCATCGCCTCTTCGGTCAGGAGGCCGTTTTCATCGAGCCCGGCGCCCAGCCGAACAGTTTCCTTCAGGTAGTCGATGCGGCGGTATCGCACGCCGTCCAGCTGGCCCAGTTCGAGTCGAAAGCTGTTCGACCCCATGTCGATGGCTGCTAGCAGTCCGCGCCAGCGGGTGCCGACCGTATCAAATGAAGCGGGCCGTGCAGCCGGAGTCGGATCCATCAAATCATTGTCGGGGAAAACTGTGACGCGGCGCCTCTCACCGAGAGCCTGCGCCCGTCCTGTTGAATGGCTTCAGCGAATGCTCAGCCGCGCGCGACCGGGCGAGACGGGTCGGATGACCATTCACTCCACGACCCGGCATACAGCGCCGCGCCATCGATGCCGGCCACGGCCATCGCCAGCAAGTTGTGGCAGGCGGTGACGCCCGAGCCGCACTGGTGCACGACCTCCGAGGCTGAGCGTGCGCCGATCAACGGCAGCAGTTCGGCACGCAAGGCGTCGGCTGGCTTGAAGCGCCCGTCAGCGGCGAGGTTGTCCTTGAAGAAACGGTTGCGCGCACCGGGGATGTGGCCGGCCTGCGCATCGAGCGGCTCAACGTCGCCGCGAAAGCGTTCGGGCGCCCGTGCATCGATCAACGCGATGTGGCCAAGCTGTGTTTGCAGCGTGTCCGCATCGATGGTGCGCACCAGCGGTGACGGTTCGGCGGTGATCGGGTAGGCAGCCTGCGCCGTCGCGTGGGCCGCACCGCGGTCGACGGCGCCACCGACTGCCTGCCATGCCGCGAGCCCGCCATCGAGCACGGCCACCGGCGCATGGCCCAGCCAACGCAGCATCCACCACAGCCGCGCCGCGAACATCGCGCTCTGTCGGTCGTACACGACGACCTGCGTCGTCGGCGTGATGCCGAGCCGCCCGACGGTGGCGGCGAACGCTGCACGATCAGGCATTGGATGACGACAATTGAGTCCGGTCTTCGCGCCGCACAGGTCGTGGTCGAGATGCACATACAGCGCGCCAGGCAGGTGCACGCCGAGGTAGGCGCGCTCGCCCGCGGCAGCGTCGGTCAGGTCGAAGCTGGCGTCGAGCACGACCGGGAGCGAGTCGCTTTCGATCAGCGCCTGCAAGGCCTGCGCGGTGATCAGCGTGCTGACGGTGGCGTCAGGCGGCATCGCCTCACCATTCATGACACGACGTTGGCGACCACCGAATTCAGCGCGCGCTGCGCCCCGGTGGCCGCCGCCTCGCCGCCCGCCGTCAACGCAGCACCCATCGCGCCTCGGTACCAGCTGTGGAACTGCTCCATGCCGTCTTCCATCGGGCTCTGGTACGGGCCTGACTCGTGGTCGCCGCGCTGCCACAGGGCCGCGCGGCCCTGGTCCATGCGCATCGCGATCTCGTCGTCCTCGACACAGGTTTCCAGGTAGGCGGCCTGTTGCGTGTCCATGTACTCGCGCTCGAACGCGGCGATCTCTTCCGGGTAGTAGAACTCGACCACGTTGGTGGTGTGGCGCGGGCCGCGCGGGTACAGCGTCGAGACCACCAGCACATTCGGGTACCACTCGACCATCACGCCGGGGTAGTAGGTGAGCCAGATCGCACCATGCTTCGGTGGGCGACCTGCGTGGTGCTCCTGCTGGTAGCGCAGCACCTCGTCATGCCAGCGGCTGTAAACGCTGGAGCCCGGCTTGCCGAGTGCCTCGCCCGATGCGGTGGCAACGCCGACCGTCTGCACCGAGTAGTCGCGGCCCATTTCCCAGCGCAAATCATCCGTGGTCACGAAGTTGCCGAGCCCAGGGTGGAACGGGCCGACGTGGTAATCCTCGAGGTAGACCTCGATGAAGGTCTTCCAGTTGTAGTCGCACTCATGCACATGCACCCGGTCGAGCACATGGCCGGTGAAGTCGAGGTCGGCGCGCGGGCCGAGTGCGGCCAGGTCGGCGGCGATGTCGCGGCCGTTGTCCTCGAACACCAGGCCGTTCCAGCTGCGCGTCTTGTAGTTGTTCAGGTGCAAGCAAGGCGACTCGGCGAAATGCGGGGCGCCGATCAACTGGCCCTGCAGGTCGTAGGTCCAGCGGTGCAGCGGGCACACGATGTTGCTGTGGGTGTTGCCACGGCCGTGCAGGATCAGCGCCTGGCGGTGGCGGCACACATTGGAGATCAGCTCGACGCTGTTCGGCGTGCGCACCAGCACGCGGCCATCACCTTCCTGCGGCAGCGTGTAGTAGTCACCGGGTTGCGGCACCGACAGCTCATGCCCGAGGTAGCGCGGGCCGTGGCGAAACAGGGTGTCGGCCTCGCGCTGGAACAACGCTTCGTCAAAATAGGCCGATGCGGCCAGGGGCAGTGCGTTGTGCGCATCGCGGGGTCGCGCAGGGTGTCTCGCGTCGGGCACCGGGGCGCCGCGCGCGACAAACAGTTCGGACATGGCCGGGTGGTTCTCCTGGTAAACGGTGGGCAGTGCGCAGTGGGCAATGCGGCGTCATGGGTGGTGTTGCCGCAGCCGCAGCGCATCCACTCGGAAACGCTGCTCAACCCTCATTTTAAGGCGGCGTCGCAGCGAAAGACCGCTGACTACAATGAAGTGGCACTTCATTTGTTCATGGTCAAACCCTCCCCCGCCCCGGCGATCCCCGCGCCCGCTGCAGCCGCTTCGGCGCCGTTGCCCACGATTCCGCCCGAAACGCTGCCGGACACCTACGAGGCGGCGCTGTCCGAACTCGAACGCCTGGTCGGCGCGATGGAGGCCGGACAACTGCCGCTGGATCGCTTGCTCGACACCTACCGGCGCGGTGCCACGCTGCTGGATTTCTGCCGCGGCCGCCTCGAAGCGGTCGAGCAGCAGGTCAAGGTGCTCGAAGATGGCCAGCTCAAGCCCTGGAACCCGACATGACTGCTGCCGATTTCGACGTCTGGGCACGCACCCAATTGGCAGCGGTTGAAGACTGTCTGAGCCGGTGGGTGCCCGCCGACGCCCCGGCGGGCCTCGGCACCGCCATGCGCTATGGCGTACTCGACGGCGGCAAGCGCCTGCGCCCGTTGCTGGCGCTGGCCGCAGCGCAGGCGGTCGGTGGCCGGCGCATGGCGTCGCTGCGGGCCGCTTGCGCCGTCGAGCTGATCCACGCCTATTCGCTGGTGCATGACGACATGCCCTGCATGGACAACGACGTGCTGCGGCGCGGCAAACCGACGGTGCATGTGCAGTTCGGCGACGCGTCGGCGATGCTGGCCGGGGATGCGATGCAGGCGCTGGCCTTCGAGGTGCTGACGCCCGATGCGCCGACGCATCCCGATGATGTCCTGCCCCCTGCGCTGCAAGCCCGGCTGTGCGGCCTGCTGGCGCGTGCGGCCGGCCATGCCGGCATGGCCGGCGGCCAGGCCATCGACCTCGCCAGCGTCGGTCGCCCGCTCGATGAACACAGCCTGCGCGACATGCACCACCGCAAGACCGGCGCCCTGCTGCGGGCCAGTGTGATGATGGGTGCGGCCTGCGGCGACATCGATGCCGCGGCCTGGTCTGCGCTCGAGGTCTACGGCGATTCGATCGGGCTGGCTTTTCAGGTCATTGACGACGTGCTTGACGTGACCCAGGAATCGGGCCAGCTCGGCAAGACAGCCGGCAAGGATGTCGATGCGAACAAACCGACCTACGTCAGCCTGATGGGGCTGGACGCAGCGCGGCGACATGCGTTTGAACTGCGCGATCAGGCGCAATCGGCACTGGCGCGCTCGGCTCTGCGCGACACGGTGTGGCTGGGCCTGCTGGCCGACAAGGTGGTGGAACGGGACCGTTGACGATGAAAAAAGCTTTGCTCCAATCGATCGAATCGCCCGCCGATGTGCGGCGGCTCTCGCGCAGCGAACTGCACACGCTGGCCGATGAGCTGCGCGATTACCTGCTGCACAGCGTGTCGCAGACCGGTGGCCACCTGTCGTCGAACCTCGGCACGGTGGAGCTGACGGTGGCATTGCACCATGTGTTCAACACGCCGAACGACCGCATCGTCTGGGACGTCGGCCACCAGACCTACCCACACAAGATCCTGACCGGGCGACGCGACCGCATGAACACACTGCGCCAGCTCGGCGGCATCAGCGGCTTTCCGCGCCGCGACGAAAGCGAGTACGACACCTTCGGCACTGCGCACAGCAGCACCTCGATCTCGGCGGCACTCGGCATGGCGGTGGGTGCTGCACTGAAGGGCGAACACCGCAAGTCGATCGCGGTGATCGGCGATGGCGCCATGAGCGCCGGCATGGCCTTCGAAGCGCTGAACAACGCCGGCGTGGCCGGTGCCGACGTGCTGGTGATCCTGAACGACAACGACATGTCGATCTCGCCGCCGGTGGGTGCGCTGAACCGCTACCTGGCGCGGCTGATGAGCGGGCGCTTCTATGCCAATGCGCGAGACACCGCGAAGTCGGTGCTGAAAAACGCACCGCCGCTGCTCGAGCTGGCGCGACGCTTCGAGTCGCATGCCAAGGGCATGGTCGTGCCGGGCACGATCTTCGAGGAGTTCGGCTTCAACTACGTCGGCCCGATCGACGGACACGACCTCGACGCGCTGATCCCGACGCTGGAGAACCTGCGCAACCTGAAAGGGCCGCAGTTCCTGCACGTCGTCACCAAGAAGGGCCAAGGCTACAAGCTGGCCGAGAACGACCCGATCAACTACCACGGGCCCGGCAAGTTCGATCCGGCCGTCGGCATCAAGGCCGCCGCACCCGGCAAGCCGACCTTCACCCAGGTGTTCGGCAGCTGGCTGTGCGACATGGCCGCGCAGGACGAGCGGCTGGTGGGCATCACCCCGGCGATGCGCGAAGGCTCGGGCATGGTCGAGTTCGAGCGCCGCTTTCCGAACCGGTATCACGATGTCGGCATCGCCGAGCAGCATGCGGTGACCTTCGCCGCCGGCATCGCCTGCGAAGGCCTGAAGCCGGTGGTCGCGATCTACTCCACCTTCCTGCAGCGCGCCTACGACCAGCTGATCCACGACGTAGCCATCCAGAACCTGCCGGTGGTGTTCGCACTCGACCGCGCGGGACTGGTTGGTGCCGATGGTGCGACGCATGCAGGCAACTACGACATCGCCTTCCTGCGCTGCATTCCGAACATGAGCGTGATGACGCCGGCCGACGAGAACGAGTGTCGGCAGCTGCTGTACACCGCCTTCCAGCAGGATCACCCGACTGCCGTGCGCTACCCGCGCGGCAAGGGCGTCGGCGTCGAGGTGCAGACCACGATGACGGCGATCCCGCTCGGCACGGGCGAGGTGCGTCGCGAGGCGGGCCAGAACAATGGCACACACGGCAAGCGCATCGCCATCCTGGCCTTCGGCACCCTGCTCTATCCCGCGCTGGCCGCTGCCGAACGACTCGATGCGACGGTAGCCAACATGCGCTTCGCGAAGCCACTCGATGCGGAACTGGTCGCCGAGCTGGCCCGCACCCACGATGCACTGGTCACGGTCGAAGACGGCTGCACGATGGGCGGCGCGGGCTCGGCCGTGCTCGAGGCGCTGCAACAGGCCGGCATCACGATGCCGGTGCTGGTACTGGGTCTGCCCGATGAGTTCATCGAACACGGCGACCCCGTAGTGTTGATGTCACGCTGCGGTCTGGACGCCGCCGGCATCGAGCAGTCGATCCTGAAACGCTTCGGCGGCCGCCCGGCGCTGGTGCGGCCTGCGGTGCATCAGTGATCGTCTGACCTCCCCCTTTGGCAGTCTTGGTTTTGCGAGGCTGTCGAAGGCATGGGGTGACCGGCTCCGCTCATGTCCCCCAGGCCGGGTCACCTCCCAAACGCTTCGGGTTAAACCGATCCGGCCTTCCTCCTTGACTTCGCTGCGCCGGTCACCCCACACCCTCGTCAGCCGGCACTGTCGCATCATGCAAAGGCCTCAAACCCCAGACCGCTTCGGTGGTTGTTGGAGCGCTGCGGTGGGTCGCTGTGTGGAGCGAGGTAAAGGAGGAGGGCCTGTCTTTTCAGGCCTGGGGGACACGAGCGCAACACAGTGGCCCGCCGCGGCGCTCTCGCGCTGACATAGATCGGTTTGTACTTTCGAACGCGACTCTGTGTCAGTCAGCCGAAAAACCAATACCGCGACACACCGCCGCCAGCTTGTGACCGTCCGGGTCGCGCACATAGGCTGCATAGAAATCCGGCCCGTAGTGAACGCGCAATCCAGGTTCGCCTTCAGACGTTCCGCCGTG
>JANMXL010000276.1:0-2477 GCA_031380885.1 Burkholderiales bacterium
GTTGACCGGGCCGCGACCGGTGCCGATCGGCGCGGCCCACGGCATCACCGCCTGGCAGCCGACATCGACCAGCCGCTGGCACAGCACCAAATCTTCGGTGCAATACGGAAGCACCTGGAAGCCGTCCTTGATCAGCCACTCTGCCGCTTCGACCAGCTTCAGCGTGTCGGGCTGCAGCGTGTAGTCGTCGCCGATCAGTTCGAGCTTGAGCCACGGGGTGCCGAACACCTCGCGCGCCATTTGTGCGGTGGTGATGACCTCCTGTATGCCGTGGCAGCCAGCGGTGTTCGGCAGCACCGGCACGCCCAGGGTTTGCAGCAGCTGCCAGAAGGCATTGCCGGCATCGGCGTTCGACGCGCCCTGGCGGCGCAGCGACGCAGTCAGCATGGCAGGCCGCGCGCGCCGCACTGCGTCTTCCAGCACCTGCGGCGACGGGTAGCGCGAGGTGCCGAGCATCAGTCGGCTGGTGAAGGTCTGGCCGTAGAGCACCAGCGCGTCGGCCGCCGTGTGGGCTGCGTTTGTCGGAATGTCGGACATCGTGTTCACTGGAAAGGACTGGCCTCAGCCGCCGGTGACCGGCGCAATCACATCGATGCGATCACCATCACTCAGCAGCGTGTCGCCGTAGCGCGTGTTCGGCACAAAGTTCATGTTGACGGCCGCGGCGAACGGCGGTGTGGGTCGCAGGACGGCGATCGCATCCGCCAGTGTGGCACCGGCCAGCAGCTCGTGCGGCTGGTTGTTGATGTGGACTTTCACTGAACAGCACCCGCCACCGATTCGACGCGCAGCGCAAACTGCTCGGCCAGCACGCTGTGGCCGCTGTCGATGCACTGCATCACCGCATCGAGCATCGCCGGGGCGATCAGGTAGCCGTGGCGGTACAGGCCGTTGATCTGCAGGCGGCGCAGGCCCAGCCAGCGCAGCGCGGGCAGGTTGTCGCGCAACGTCGGTCGGCACTGCGCGGCCATCTCGATCACCCGCGCCTCGGCGAAGCCGGGGTGCACGGTGTAGGCTGCGCTCAGCAGTTCGAGCGTCGATCGCACGCTGGCCGGCGACACATCGTCGGACTCGATCTCGGTCGCACCGATGACGAACACGCCGCCCGGCTTCGGCGCGATGTACAGCGGGTAGCGCGGGTGCAGCAGCCGCGTCGGCCGCGCCAGCGTGACCTCGGGCGCGTGCACACGGATCACCTCGCCACGCACCCCACGCAGCGCCGACCAGTCGCTGCGCGCGCCCAGGCCGCGGCAGTCGAACAGCCAGCCGGGGTGGTCGTCGAAGTCGGCCGGTGAGCGCGGGCTGTTCCAGTGCAGCGCGACATCGAGGGTCTGCAGGCGATGCAGCAGCGCCGCCAGCAGCCCGCGGTTGTCGAGCTGGCCTTCACCGGGCAGGTACAGGCCCTGCGCGAAGCGCTCGCCGATGGCCGGCTCCAGCCGGGCCACCGCGCGGGCATCGAGGGCTTCGACTGAGGGCAGTTGCGGCATCGCGCGGGCGGTGGCGGCCAGCTGCTGCTGGAAGCGCGCGGCCTCGGCGGCATCCTGCCGGTGCCACAGCACCAGCGTGCCCTGCCGCTGAAAGAACACCGGCGCGCCCAGCGTCGCGATCAGTTCGGGCCAGCGCGCCAGCGCGTGGCAGCCCATGCGGACGACGCCGAACTCGGTCACTGCCGATTCGGCCAAAGGGGCCAGCATCGCCGCCGCGACATGGGCGGCAGACGCAGGCACGTCGTGCGCGCTGGCGTCGTAGACATCAACGATGTGACCGGCGCCGGCCAGCTCGCAGGCGAGCAACCGACCCATCAGGCCGGCGCCCAGCACCACCGTGCGATCGGTGCGGCGGTTCATGCCCGCACCCCAGCATAATTTTCGATATGACCGTTGACCACACCGCCGCCCTGCCCCACGGCTTTCGCTATGTCCGCGTGCTGTCGATCGCTGGCTCCGACAGTGGTGGCGGCGCGGGCATCCAGGCCGATCTGAAAACCTTCAGCGCGCTCGGCTGCTACGGCATGACCGCGATCACCGCCATCACCGCGCAGAACACCCTGGGCGTCAGCGCGATCCACGGCGTGCCTGCCGCGGTGTTGCGTGCGCAGATTTGTGCCGTGCTCGACGACATCGGCGCCGACGCGATCAAGATCGGCATGCTGCACTCGCCGGAAGTCGTCGGCGTGGTGGCGCAGGCACTCGACGACTACCGCATCGCCCACGTGGTGCTCGACCCGGTGATGGTGGCCACCAGCGGCGACCGGCTGATGGCGCAGGAAACGGTGCAGGTGCTGGTGACCGAGCTGTTTCACCGCGCGACGCTGGTCACGCCGAACCTGGACGAAGCCGGGCTGCTGCTCGGCCGCAAGATCACGGAGGCCACTGAGTTCGAGGCCGCCACACGCGAGCTGCTGGCGCTCGGCGCACCGGCGGTGCTGCTCAAGGGCGGGCATCTGGCCGCTGGCGACATCGTCGATGTGCTGGCGA
>JANMXL010000142.1:0-6393 GCA_031380885.1 Burkholderiales bacterium
GTGGGCAAGCCGGGCGGGGACCCGCTGCGCGAATGGCGCCTGCTGCACAACGGCACCAGCGTGTGGTGGCAGGTGCAGTCGCGCAACAAGCGCAGCGTGGCCCTCGATCTGAAAGACCCGGCCTCGCGCGACATCGTGCGCCAGCTGATTGCCGAGGCCGATGTGGTGGTCGAGAACTTCAAGCCCGGCGTGATGGAGGCCTGGGGCTTCGGCTACGACGAGCTGTCGAAGGCCAACCCCGGGCTGATCATGTGCCGCATCAGCGGCTACGGCCAGACCGGGCCGTACCGCGAGCTGCCCGGCTTCGCCGCCGTGGCTGAAGCGATGGGCGGCCTGCGCCACCTGACGGCCGAGCCCGGCCGCATCCCGGTGCGTTGCGGCGTGAGCCTGGGCGACACGCTCGCTGCGCTGCACGGCGTGATCGGCATCCTGATGGCGCTGCAGCACCGCCACGCCACGGTCAGCCCGCAGGCGCCGAAAGGGCTGGGCCAGGTGGTCGATGTGGCGCTGTATGAATCGGTCTTCAACTGCATGGAAAGCCTGCTGCCCGAGTACAGCGCGTTCGGCGCGGTGCGCGAGCCGGCGGGCTCGGCGCTGCCTGGCATCGCGCCCAGCAACACCTACGCCTGCATTGACGGCTGGGTGCTGGTGGCCGGCAATGGCGACTCGATCTACCAGCGGTTGATGCACGCGATCGGCCGCGATGATCTCGGGATGGACGCGGGTCTCGCAACCAACGCCGGCCGCGTGGCGCGGGTGCAGGAGATCGACGCGGCGATCGGCGCCTGGGCGCAGACGCGCAGCGTGGCCGAGGCGCTCGCCACGCTGCAGGCGGCGCAGGTGCCGGTGGGCCGCGTCTACACCGCGAAGGACATTTCCGAAGACCCGCACTACCGAGCGCGCGGCATGATCGAGCGCATCACCACGGCCGACGGCCTGTCGCTCGATGTGCCTGGCGTGGTGCCGAAACTCAGCCTGACGCCAGGCCGCATCGATCGCCTGGCGCCGACGCTGGGGCAGGACACCGACGCGGTGTTGAGCGCCCGCGGTCTGACCCCGCGCGGATGAAGCTGCCGTTCAGCCCCGCGGCGCGGGTGCGCGTGATCCCGTTCGCGGTGTTCATGCTGCTGCTGCAGTTGCGCGGCATGGCCCCGGCCGATGGCGCCTGGGGATTTGATCCGCGCTGGCTCTATGGCCTGACCGTCCTCGTGGTCGGTGCTTTGCTGGCGATCTGGTGGCGTGAGTACGGTGAGCTGTCGACCCAGCTGTGGCCGTCGTGGCGCGAGGCGGGGCTGGCGGTCGGGGTCGGGCTGCTGGTGTTTGCGGTGTGGATCCAGCTCGACGCGCCCTGGATGCAATTGGCCCCGCCCACGGCCATGTTCATTCCGCTCGATGCGCAGGGCGGCTTGATCTGGCCGCTGGTGGCGGTGCGCTGGATCGGCGCGGCGCTGCTGGTGCCGGTGATGGAAGAGCTGTTCTGGCGCTCGTTCCTGATGCGCTGGTTCCAGAGCGAGACCTTCGAAGGCGTCGCGCCGCAGCATGTCGGGCTGCGGGCGATCGTGCTGTCGACCTTCGTCTTCATGCTGGCTCACACCTTGTGGCTCGCCGCCATCGTGGCAGGCCTCGCCTACGCCTGGCTGTACCGGCGCACCGGCAAGCTGTGGGTGCCGGTGATAGCGCATGCGGTCACCAACGGAGCACTCGGCATCTGGGTGGTGGGGACAGGGAACTGGGCGTTCTGGTGAGGCCCTGCGGGCCTTGCCGGTCGAGGCGATGGCGCCGTACAATAACGATTGTTATAACTTCCCCGGAGCCGCCATGCACGCCCTCAAACTCACCCAGATCGGCAACTCGGTCGGCGTGATCCTGCCGAAGGAAGTGCTGGCGCGGCTCAAGGTCGAAAAGGGTGACACGCTGCACCTGACGGACAGCGCCGACGGCATTCGGCTGACGCCGCACGACCCGACCTTCGAGACCCAGATGTCGGCCGCCCGAGACCTCATGCGCAAGCGTCGAAACGTGCTTCACGAGCTGGCCAAGTGAGCCGGCCATGACTGCCACCAACGAGCCCTGGGTCTGGATCGACCCGGTCGTGATCTGTGCGGTGCACGAAGAGCAGCTGGCCGAACACGGCGGCGGGGTCGGCACGCGCGACGAAGGGCTGCTCGAATCTGCGCTCGCACGGCCGCTGCAACTTGCGGCTTACGGCGAACCGGATGTCGCCGCGCTGGCCGCTGCCTACGGCTATGGCCTGGCGAAAAACCACCCCTTCATCGACGGCAACAAGCGCACCGCGTTCGTTGTCGTCGAGTTGTTCCTGGCGCTCAACGGATCGGTGCTGACCGCGAGCGATGCCGACTGCGTGATGACCATGCTCGCGGTGGCATCCAGCGATCTCGACGAAGCCGGTTTCGCCAACTGGATCCGCCGCAACAGCGAACCCGTCGCCGAGACTCCCGCAACCGCCAAGACGAAAGTTAAACCCCGCGCGCCCGGTCGGCCTTGAACTGCGCCACAAAGGCGTCGAAGCGGCCGACATCGAGCGCCTCGCGGATTTCGCGCATCAGGTTCAGGTAGTAGTGCAGGTTGTGGATGCTGGCCAGCATCGGCGCCAGCATCTCGCCGCAGCGCTCCAGGTGGTGAAGGTAGGCGCGGCTGAAGCCACCGGCGCAGGCCTGGCAACTGCACGTCGGATCGATCGGGCCTTCGTCGATTTTGTAGCGCGAATTGCGCAGCCGCAGGTCGCCGAAGCGGGTGAACAGGTGGCCGTTGCGCGCATTGCGGGTGGGCATCACGCAGTCGAACATGTCGATGCCGACGGTTACGCCTTCCACCAGATCTTCCGGCGTGCCGACGCCCATCAGGTAGCGCGGCTTGTGGGCCGGCAGCTTCGGCGCGGTGTGCTGCAGCACGCGCAGCATGTCTTCCTTCGGCTCGCCCACGCTCAGGCCGCCGATCGCGTAGCCCGGCAGATCCAACTCGGCCAGGCTGGCCAGCGACTCGTCGCGCAGGCGCTCGAACATGCCGCCTTGCACGATGCCGAACAGCGCGTTCGGGTTCTCACCGCGCACGAACTCGTCGACGCAGCGCCGTGCCCAGCGCGCGCTCAGTTCCATCGAGCGGCGCGCCTCGTCTTCGGTGGTGAGGTGGCCGGCGGTGTCGTAGGGCGTGCACTCGTCGAACTGCATCACGATGTCGGAATTCAGCGTGCGCTGGATCTGCATGCTGACCTCGGGCGTCATGAACAGCTTGTCGCCATTGACCGGCGACGAGAACTTCACGCCCTCCTCGCTGATCTTGCGCCCGGTCCCGTCGGAATTGCCGAGGCTCCACACCTGAAAGCCACCGCTGTCGGTCAGGATCGGTTTGGTCCAGCGCTCGAATTTGTGCAGCCCGCCGAACTGCGCCAGCACGTCGACGCCGGGCCGCATCCACAGGTGGAAGGTGTTGCCGAGGATGATCTGCGCGCCCATCGCTTCGAGGGCGCTGGGCATCACGCCCTTGACCGTGCCGTAGGTGCCCACCGGCATGAAGATCGGTGTTTCGACGACGCCGTGGGCGAGCGTCATGCGGCCGCGGCGGGCCTGTCCCTGGGTGGTGAGCACATCAAACGTCAGCATCCGCCGATTGTCGCCGTGCGCTGTCGCCTCGGGCCGCCAAGCCGGTGCAGCGTTATCCTCGGCGCCGCACGCGAGCGATACGCGCGGCCCCCATCGAACGCAAGCTCACAGCGACTCCATTCCTCCCATGCGCCTACCGCCCCTGATCGCCTTGATGCGGCCCCATCAGTGGCTGAAGAACGTGTTCGTGTTCGCCGGGCTGGTGTTCAGCCAGTCCTGGCACGACACCGATCGCGTGACGCAGGTGCTGTCGGCCTTCGCCGTGTTCTGCCTGTTCTCGAGCGCGGTCTATGTCGTCAACGACTGGGCTGATCGGGCCAGCGATGCGCTGCACCCGACCAAGCGGCTGCGGCCGCTGGCCAGTGGCGCGGTCAGCTCGGGCGCAGCCTTCACGCTGGCGGCGCTGCTGCTGACGGCGGGCATCGTGCTGGCCGATGGCCACCCCGTGCTGCTGGCGCTGGTCGGTCTGTACCTCGCCAGCAACTTCGCCTATTCGTGGCGGCTCAAGCGGGTGCCGGTGGTCGATGTGTTCATCATCGCACTCGGCTTCATGCTGCGTCTGTTCGCCGGCACCAGCGGCGTCGGCATTCCGCCGTCGCGCTGGCTGATCCTGACCGGCATCTTCGCGGCGCTGTTCCTCGGTTTCTCGAAGCGCCGCGCCGAAACCTTTCACGCTGCGGCCAGCCAGCGATCGGTGCTCACGCACTACCCGCCAGCGCTGCTCGACGTCTATGTCGCGGTGACGATGACGGCCACGCTGATGACCTACAGCCTGTTCGCCACCAGCCCTGAATCCCAGGCGCAGCATGGTGAGCGCTTGGTCTACACCGTGCCCATCGTCATCTTCGGCATGCTGCGCTACGCCTACCAGGTGCACCGGGGGCATGGCGAAGACGTCGCGCGTGACCTGCTGCGCGACCCGTGGATCGTTGCGGCGCTGATCGGCTGGATTTTGGTGTTCATCGCGCCCTCGCTGTCGGTGATCGCATGAGGTCGGATGCTGCAAACGTGTCTTTGCCGCGCTGGCTGCTGATCGCTGGCCTCGGGTCGCTGCTGCTGCGCGGCTGGCTGTCAGTGGCCTTGCCGATCACCGGTGACGAGGCCTACTTTTACTGGTGGGGCGTCTACCGCGACTGGGGCTACTACGACCACCCGCCAATGGTCGGCTGGCTGATCGGCGCGATGCGGGCAACGCTCGGCGACACGCTGTGGGCGATCCGGCTGCCGGTGCTGCTGCTGCCTGCCGCGATCGGCGGTCTGCTGTGGTGGGCGCTGGCCGCGGTCGATCGCACACGGGCCGCGTGGGCGGTGCTGCTGTTCTGGCTGGCGCCGATCAACTGGCTCAATGTGCTGATCACCACCGACACACCGCTGATCTTCTGGTCGGTCGCGTCGGCCTGCTGTCTGCTGATCGCCGAGCGCCGGCCGCGCCTCGATGGGCGGGCCTGGGGACTCTATGCGCTGTCGGGCCTGCTGCTCGGCGCGGCCTTCCTGTCGAAGTATTTCTCGGTGGTGCTCGGGTTCGCCTACTTCGTGCACTTTGCGCTGTTCCGTCGTGAGCGCTTCGCGGCTTTCGCGGTGCTGCTGTTGTGCGCGCTGCCCGGCCCGGCGATCAACATCGCGTGGAACATCGAGCACTGCTGGTCGAACATCATGTTCAACCTGATCAACCGCAACGCCGGCGAGGTGTTCACCTGGAAGAAGCCGGCGACCTATCTGGCGATGATGGTCTACCTGGTCTCGCCGGTGGCGGCATGGCTGAGCTGGCAGCACCGGACCGAGCTCGGCGCCGCGTTCAGGGCGCAGCGGCTGCTGGGTTGCCTGGTGGTGGTGCCACTGCTGTTCTTCGCCTTGCTGTCGACCAAGAAGGTGATCGGCCTGCACTGGGTGATGTCGTTCTACCCGTTCGGCTTTGCCTTCATTGCCTTCGGCCTGCCGGCGCACAGGTTGCGCGCGTGCGCGATCGGCCTGGCTGTGCTGACCGGCTTGCATGTGCTCGCCGTCGTCGGTGTGGCGATGACGCCGCTGGAGCGCTGGCAGTCGATCTCGTTCTACAAGAGCATCGTGCGCACCGTGAAAACGGCCGAGATGCTGCAGCAGGTCGATGCGCCCGGCGTGGTGCTGATGGCCAATGCCTACACGCCCGCCTCGACTTACGGCTACGCGCTGCGCCGCTATGTGCCGGTGTTCGGCGTCGGCAAGTTCCACGCGCGGCAAGACGATCTGCTGGTCGACTACAGCGTGTACCAGGGCCAGACGATCCGCATCATCCGCACCGAGCGGCCGAAGCTCGATGACTACAGGCCTTACTTCGAGTCGGTGAAATTGCTGACCTACCAGCAAAGCGGCATCACCTTCTACGCGGTCGAAGGCAAGGGGTTCAGCTACGAGGCCTACCGAGCCGGCCCGCTGACGGACGTTCTCAGTCGCTACTACCGCATCCCGGACTGGTTGCCACTGACCGCCTGCCCGTACTGCGAGAGGGTGTGTGGCAAGGCGCGTTGTCCAGTCGCCGTGCCCGCGGCATCGGACAAGGCAGACCGGGAGGCCGACGGCCCCTGAGCGTCAGACGCACTGCGACTGCGCTTCGGGCGTCGCGCTCAGCAGCATCGCATCGCCGTAGCTGAAGAAGCGGTAGCGCTCGGCGATCGCGTGGCGGTACAGCGCCATCACCTGCGCGTGGCCTGCCAGTGCGCTGACCAGCATCATCAAGGTGCTGCGCGGCAGGTGGAAATTGGTGACCAGCGCATCGACGACGCGAAAGCGAAAGCCC
>JANMXL010000288.1:0-13818 GCA_031380885.1 Burkholderiales bacterium
CAACACCTTGGGCAGGCTGCGGCCGCTCAGCCCCGGCCCGGCCAGCACCGCGAACGGCGCAGGCACCGGCCGCTCGATCACCGCAAGGCGGCGCGCGCCTTCAGCAGTCCAAACCTCAAAGCCTTCCGTCAACAAGGAAGCAGCAACGCCGGCAGCGCCGATCAATCCCAGGCTGACGAGCAGCGTGCGCAGCATGGCAATGCCTGCCGATGCGCTCAGGGTGCCGACGCCGAAGCCGACACCGACGCCGCCAATGCGGCACCGCCGGCATAGGGTGTCGTGCGGCTGTCGGCCTGGCGCTGCTGCGCGAACAGCGCTGCCGTGATCGGTGTCGCCTGGTTCGACCACGCCGAGCGAACATGGCTTGCCAGCGCCGCCAGTTCGGCATCGCCGAGCTGCTTGAACGCAGGCATCGCGCCTTTGTACACGCTGCCGGCGACGCTGATCTCGCCCTCGACGCCATGCAGCAGGATGTTGGCCAGCACGCGCGCATCGCCGATCACCCATTCCGAGCCATCCAAAGGCGGGAAAACGCCGGGCAGCCCTCTGCCAGTGGTTTGATGGCAGGCCACGCAATTCGCCGCAAAACTTTGTTTGCCGTCCACCGAACCAATCGGCTTGACGGCACCGGCCTGCAGATCGGCCAGCGTGCGGCGGTCGCCAAGTTGCGCCGGGCCCGGCGGCTCGGCGAGTGCGATGTAGCCGATGCCGAACAGCAGCATCGCCCCCATCAACGCCACCGCAAACAGCGGAATCGGCTGGCTGCGCTCGGTCGGCTCGGTGTGCTCGCGGCGCTGCGCCGGATCGTGCGGACGGGCATCCTGAAGATCGGGCTGATCCTGCGCGGCGACGGTCGTGTCTTGCGGCATGGTCGTGGGCCCCGTTTCAGGGCAGCACCGGGTAGGTGTGGTTCATGCCTTGCAGGTATTTCACGAGGTCCAGCGCCTCGGGTGTGGCCACCACCACCTTGCCCGGCGGCGAGACGCCCGGCGGCAGCGCGACGACCTGCTCGCCATCACCTTCGTCGGCAGCGTTTTTCAACCGGAACAGATACCGGTACGCGGGCATGATCGAGCCCGGCGAGTAAGCACGCGGCTGGTAGAGGTGGCCCAAGTGCCAGTCCTTGCTCGGCTGGCGCGCGCCGATGTTGAACAGATCGGGGCCGGTGCGCATCGAGCCCAGCAGGTGCGGCCGGTCGTAGGCATAGTCGGCCGGCACCGACGCGCGGCCCCAGCTTCGGCTCGCATCGGGGCCGAACTTTCTATCGCGCGGCTGCTGGCTGTGGCAGTAAACGCAGCCGTTGGACACATAGACCGCGCGGCCGCGCCATTGCGCGTCGGTGTAGGGCTTCAGCTCGGGCGGCGGCTTGAGATCGCGCACCTGCACATACGGCATCACCACCAGCGCGGCGGTGGCCAGGCCGAGCGCCACCATGGCACCGGAGACGAGCTTGAGGTCGCTGTCCATCGTGTGGCCCTCAGTGCGCCAGCGCTTTGGATTGCCAGAACAGCGCTGCCCCGGCACGCTGCGGCCCGAAGCGCAACGCCATCGCCAGGAAGTGGCCGACGAAGACAAAATGCCCGAGCGTCATCAACGCGCCGCCCACGCTGCGCGATTGCAGGTAGGGCAGCGTGAGCGCGACCGACTCCATGAACGGCCGCGACGCATCCAGCATCGCCCGGCCTTGCAACCAGCCGCCGATGCTCAGACCGATGAAGTAGATCGCCACGCCCACTGCGACCAGCCAGAAATGCAGCGCGATGAGCTTCGGGTAGGGCCACTCCCACTCCAGCACGCGCGGGAGCATGAAGTAAACCGCGCCAAACAGCACCATCGACACGAAGGCGTACATGCCCAGGTGGGCGTGCGCCACGGTGAAGTGGGTGAAGTGGGTGACGGCGTTGATGCTGCGCAGCGATTCGAGCGAGCCCTGAAACGACGACAGCGTGTACATCAACCCGCCGAACATCATGAAGCGCAGCGTCGGCGAATAGCGCGCGAGGTGCTGCTGGCCCTGCATCGTCATC
This sequence comes from Burkholderiales bacterium, assembly GCA_031380885.1. Taxonomy (GTDB): domain Bacteria; phylum Pseudomonadota; class Gammaproteobacteria; order Burkholderiales; family Burkholderiaceae_C; genus PBB1. Next base: position 2,028 of record JANMXL010000288.1, read on the forward strand.
GCCTGGTTGACGGTGAAGGCCAGCACCGGGATGAACATCATCATGCTCTGCACGATCGACAAGGTGATCAGCCAGCCCGGCACCGGCCCGCCGATCAGGTGGTGACCACCGACCTGCCCGTAGAAGAACGCCAGCGTCCAGAAACCGAGCAAAGACAGGTTGTACGAGCGCACCGGCCGCCCGATGATTTTCGGCAGGAAGTAGTACACCGCACCCACCGCCACTGGCGTGAACCACAGGCCCAGCGCGTTGTGGCCGAACCACCAATTGGTCGTCGCTTGTTGGACGCCGAAGTGCACACCGGGCAGCTTGGCAACCACGTACAGCAGTGCGATCCACAGCAGTGCCGCGATGAAGTACCAGACACTCACGTACAGATGCTCGACCCGTCGGTTGACCAGCGTGAACAGTGCGGTGGCGATCACCATCAGGAAGCCGATCGCGATGAAGATGCCGATCTGCCACGGGATCTCCAGGTACTCCATGCCGTCGGTCCAGCCAATCGCGATGGCGCCGATGCCCGACGCGACGCCGACGTTGATGAGCGTGCCGCCGAGCATCGCCCACACCGCGCCATAGAGCTTGGTGCGCAACAGGCGCGGCAGCAGCCACACGATGACAGCCAGGCTGCCATTGGTGGCCCAGCCGTAGATGACAGCGTTCAGATGGATCGTGCGGATGCGCCCAAAGCTGAGCCAGGCGTCGTCGACCAGCCAGTCGGGCTGGTGCAGCTTGATCGACGCCACCATCCCGGCGAGCGAGCCGACCAGCAGCCAGAAGCAGGCGAAGGCCAGGAACATAAACACCGGGAACGCGCTGGAACGGTCGGCCGCCACGCGGTCGTCGATCTCGGTCAGGTCGGCCGCGACCACCGGGTCGTCGCGCGCAGACACTGCACTTTGCATCGCCGACTGCGCTTGCGGCGCCAGCGACGGATCGTCAATTCGGCCGATCTCGCCCGGCGCGAAGATCACCGCTGCGGCCTTCGGGTTCTCGACCAGCAGCCCTTGCCGCAGCGACCAGATGAAAGCGAACAAACCGATCAGCGACAGCACAAAAGCGCCGAGCAGGCCGAGGAGTGCGCTGTCCATCAAGCGTCGGCAACAACAGTGAACGGGGTCATGGGTTTCTCCTACACGGAGAGTGCAGGCTGACCGACACGCCGTCTGTCTGCTGGCGCACAGTGCGAATCAGTGAGACCGTCTAAGGTCAATGCACTGAAACAGCCTTTGGGGAAACACCATGAACACCGTACGACGCAACGCGCTTCAGATCATTCTGGCGACCGCCTCCTCGCTGTCACTCACCTTCCTCGGGAGCACCGCCCACGCCGCCACAGCGGAAGACCTGAACAAGGATGCCACGCAGGCCTTGCAGACGCTGTACAAGACCAACCCGACCGCCGAAACGCTGTCGAAAACCGCCAAGGGCATCCTGGTTTTTCCGAAGATTCTGAAGGCCGGGCTGATCTTCGGCGGCAGCTACGGTGAAGGCGTGTTGATGAAGGCCGGCAATTTCAATGGCTACTTCAATTCGGTCTCCGCCTCCTGGGGCTGGCAAGCGGGCGCAGAGTCGTACGGCTACGTCGTCTTCCTGATGAGCAACAAGGCGGTGAAGTACCTCGAAGACACCAAGGGCTGGGAGGTCGGCGTCGGCCCTTCAGTGGTGGTGGCCAATGAAGGACTGGCGAAAAACCTGTCCTCTTCCACGCTGAAAAAAGACGCCTATGCGTTCATCTTCGACCAGTCCGGCCTGATGGCCAGCCTGAGCATCGAAGGAACGAAGATTTCGCGCATCAAGAAGCCGAAGTGAGCGTGCGGAGCGGACATCCGCCTCAAATGCCCGCGTACCACTCGTAGCCCTCATCCTCCCAGTAGCCGCCCTTGCCACCGCGGATCGCGTCGAAGTTTTCCACCAGCTCGATCGCCCGCACGTACTTCGCGTGCTTGTAGCCGAGCTGTCTCTCGACACGGCAGCGCAGCGGCGCGCCGTTGCTGACAGGCAGCGGCGCGCAGTTGAGCTCGTAGGCGAGGATCGTCTGCGGGTGGCGCGCATCGTCGAAGTCGATGCTCTCGTAGTAGTGCGAGTCGGGGCTGCCGGGCGCGACGGCGTCCATCGAATCGAAGCAGCGAAACACCACGAACTTCGCCTGCGGCAGCGGCTGCACTGCGTCGAGCAGCAGCGCCAGCGGCACCCCGGTCCACTGGCCAATGCAGCTCCAGCCTTCGACACAGTCGTGCCGCGTAATCTGCGTGCGCGACGGCAGCGCGCGCAACTGCGCGAGCGTGAACTCGGCGGGCTGCTTCACCAAGCCACCGACGCTGAGGCGGTAGTCGGCGAAGCCGCCGCTGCGCAAGGCCAGGTAGTCGATGTCGGCGGGATTCAGCGTGCCGTTGCTTCGGAAGGTTCGGGCGATGTCGCTCGCCGAGAACTCCTGCGCCATCGCGGCGCGCGGCGCGACAGTCTTGTGCGCCGCCTGAGTCAGGTGTTCGGCGCTCTTGAGCACCTCGACGAACGAGGCGTTGTTGGACAGTCGGTCGCAACCCGCCAGCACACCCGTGCTGGCAGCGATGGCACCGCGCAGCGCACCGCGCAAGATGCGCCGCCGATCGCGCAGCTTCAAGCGCGTCAAGGTGTGGATGTTCATGGCCGCCCCTTCTTTGCCTTGTCGGCGGGCAGCGTGTACCAGCCGGTGACCATCGATCGGATTTCGTTCCACACGCCAGCGACGACGACCTCGAAGACGTGGATCAGCGTGAACAGCAGCAGCCCGAGCGCCCCGAGAAAGTGCAGCGTGCGCGCCGACTGCCGGCCGCCGAGCAGATCGACCCAGCCGGCGTACACCGCGTCGAGCCGAGGCGACATCGCCAGCCCGGCGATCACCACCAGCGGCAGCAGCCCGAAGATCACGATCAGGTAGGCGAGGCTTTGCAGCACGTTGTAGCGCTTGGCGGCCTCACCGGTGGGATGCCGCAGCAGCAGGTGGTTCTTGATCGAACTGCCGATCGCGCGCAGCTCGGACCGGGTTGGGATCAGGTCGCGTTGCAGGTGGCGGCTGATGACGCTGTAGAGCACGTAAGCGACACCGTTGACGACGAACAGCCAAGCGAAGAACAGGTGCCAGTGGCGGCTCATCGCCAGCCATTGCGGCCCCGGGATCGTGGCCCAACTGGGGAAGGCGCGCGCCTTCTGCTCACCGCCGACCTCCGACAGCCCGAGCACGCCGGTCGTGACGAAGCGGTGCCCGGCCACCTGCGTCACGCCGATGAGGCCGCCGTGGCCGGTTTCGGCCTTGATCGCTATCCACGGCGCGGCGAAGTTCGAATCGCGGCCCCAGTACAGCGCCGGGTGCGCGTTGAAGATGTTCAGCCCACTCATCAGCAAGATGACGAGGCAGATCACGTTGATCCAGTGCATCACCCGCACTGGCAAGCGATGCCGGTAGATGCGTCCCGGGGGAGCGGGTTGGGCGTCGGTTGCGACCAAGTCGATGTCCATAACAGGCCTGCTTTCAAACGGGTTGGGATCGGCGCCGGTCCGACAGCAAGGCACGGCAGCGTCCGACATCGGTGGATGAATGTCTTGCCGACACTGCAACTTCCTTTACCCACCCCACTGGAGCTTCAAATGAAAAAAATTCCAACCGCTGCGATGTTCGCCTGCATGTCGATCGCCTGTGGTGCCGCTTTGGCGGCCGATGTCATCAAGGATGACGGCATGATGAAAAAAGACATGACGCTGCAGCAGTGCAAGGATCACATGATGATGTCCAAGAAGGACGGCATGAAGAAAGACGATTCGATGATGAAGATGGACACGATGTGCAAGGACATGTTGGCGAAGGAACAGTTGAATATGAAGAAGCCCGGCGATCACGAGATGATGAAGAAGTAAGGAACGGCACGACGTTCGCGCGCCCGCTCGGCACGTTCGATGCCGGGTGCACCGGCGCAGAGCGGCGCGGATCAGGGCGCGTTCGCAGTTCCCGAGATGCTTTGCAGGCGACGGAATTCAGACGCGTGCCATGCCACCGCCGCCTCGCTGCACAAGGCCGACACTTTTTCAAGCAGCAGCCGCACCGCGCGGTGGGCCGCGATGACCCCTCCCCGAGCGTCTTCGCTCGCGCTGTCCACCGTCTCATCGAACTCCCGGCTGGCCAGGACTTTGCGCGTCGCGCTGTCGACGAGCGTTGCGCGCAGTGTCAAGCGCACGCGGCTTGGCGTGCCACTGAAGTCGTGCTGCAAGCGCACGATTTCAGTGTCGAGGCTGATGTCTGCTGCGGCGGCGCTCGGCGTCGGCACCACCGCGTGCAGCGAGCCGCCTTGAACGACGGCGGCGACGATGAGGGGTGCCAGCATGCGAGACGGCGTGTCGACCCATTCGCTGTGCGCGAAGTAGGCGAGTCGATGCGGCTCGCGCGTGTAGACGATGCGCCGACTGTCGAACCCGGCAGTTGCATGCGGCGGATGAACCACCAGCGTCGGCGCATCACCGAGTGCATGCGCCACCGCCGGGTTGCCGACAGCGTCCACTTCGATTGGCGCTTGCGCACCATCCAATGTGTAGAAGGACGGCAACGGCGTCGGCGCCGGCAGCAGTCCGGAGCAGCCCGCAGCCCCCAGCAGCATCGGTGCGGCGAGACACCACGGCAGCATGCGAAACGACAGGGGTGTCATGGCGGGCTCGGGGTGATTTCAGGTTGAAGAGGTGTCGAGGCGGGCGCGCCGATGGCGGCTTCTCCCGGCCCTGGCGGCACCGGCGCGCGACCGAACAGCAAGCCCGACGGATTGCGCTCGACCTGCTCGCTGACACGCCGCAGCGACGTGGACAGCACATTCAGCTCGCCCAGCAGGCGCTGCAGTTCGGGCAGCGTCTGTGCACTGAAGCGCCGCACATCGGCGCCGACCGCATCAACAGTGTGGCCTGCGCGGGTGCTGGCGAGTGCGGCCGCATCGCCGAGCTTCTCGACCGCGTCGGCGCTGCGACCGATGCGCACGAGCACCGGCTCCAGTTGGGCGCTGGCGCGGGCGGTGCGGTCGAACGTGCGCGAAGCGCTGGCGATGCCCGCGTCGAGCGCGTCGGTGCGTGCGGCGATCGCCTGCGACACCTGGGCCAGGTTGGCCAGCGTGCGGCTGAAGGCGTCGCGGTTCTCGTTGCTGAGAATCGCGTCGATGTTGCTCGACGTGCTGTCAAGCTTGGCCAGCACGGTCGTCAGCACATTTTCGAGCCGGGTGCTCAGCGAAGGCTTGGTGCGTATGACCGGGTAGCGCTCGGGCGGCTTGGCGCGCAGCGGCGGCGCCTCGCCGGTGCTGCCGCCGAGCTCGACATACGCGATGCCAGTCAGCCCCTGCGTCTTCAGCACCGCCACGGTGTTCTCCCGGATGGGCGTGCCGCGTTCGATCGCGAACAGCAACCGCACCCGCTCCGGGTTCAGCGGGTCGAGCTGGATGTCGCGCACCTTGCCGACTTCGACACCGTTGAATTTAACCGCCGCGTTCAGGTTCAGCCCGGCCACCGATTCGTCTTCGATGGCCAGGTACAGGTCGTACTTTTTCTGGAAAGCGCCGCCCGACGCCAGCCACAGCGCCCCGGCCACCAGGGCAGCGCCGAGCAACAGCACAAAGGCGCCAACGAGGGTGGTGTTCACCTTGGTTTCGATGACAGCTCCTCGCGATGGGTGTCGACACCGAGGTGCGGGGGTGGTTGAGCCGCCCTGCCCCGAGCGCCTTCGAAGTAAGGCCGGATCGACGGGTGATCCATCCGCGACAGCTCGGCCATCGAGCCCACACCTTGCACGCTGCCCTCACCGAGCACCGCAACGCGGTCGGCGACCTGCCACAGCAAATCGAGATCGTGCGTGACCATCACGATGGTCAGGCCGAACAGATCGCGCAGTTCGAGCACCAACCGATCGAAGCCAGCGGCGCTGATCGGATCGAGCCCGGCGGTGGGCTCGTCGAGAAACAGCAGTTCCGGATCGAGCGCCAGCGCGCGCGCGAGCGAAGCGCGCTTGAGCATGCCGCCGCTCAGCTCGGAGGGATACTGCGCACCCACCTCGGGGGCCAGGCCCGTCATCGCGATCTTCCACGCAGCGATGTCGTCGATCAGCGCGTCGTCAAGCTCGGTGTGCTCGCGCAGCGGCAGTCCGACGTTCTCCAGCACGGTCAGCGATCCGAACAGGCCGCCATGCTGGAACAGAACGCCCCAGCGTTGTCGGAGGGCCTCGGCGACGGCGGGGTCCTGCTGCTGCAGATCGACACCAAGCACGCGGATAGACCCGCTGTCAGGCCGGTGCAGCAAGATCATTTCGCGCAGCAAGGTCGACTTGCCGGAGCCGCTGCCGCCGATCAATGCGAACACCTCGGCACGGCGCACTTCGAGGTTGATGTCGGTGTGCACGATGTGCTCCGCGAAGCGAGTCGAGACGTGCTGCACCTGGATGACAGCATCGGTCGAGGAGGACTTGTGATTCATCTACAGGTCGAGCGCGCTGAACGCGATCGAGAACAGTGCGTCGGCAACGATCACCAGGAAAATCGCCTGAACGACGCTGCGCGTGGTCTGGCGACCCACGCTGTCGGCCCCGCCGTGGGTGCGAAAGCCCTGGAAGCAACCGACCACGGCAATCACCCCCGCGAACACCGGCGCCTTGCCGATGCCGACCAGCAAGGTCGTCGCGCTGACCGCCTTGGCAAAGCGGTCGACGAACTCGCCGAAGCCGACCCCCAACTGCGCACGCGCCATCAACATGCCGCCGAACACGCCGAGCGCGTCTGCGAACACCGTCAGCAGCGGCAACGCAATCACCAGCGCGAGGACCTTCGGCAGCACCAGCATCTCCAGCGGCTCGATGCCCAGCGTGCGCATCGCGTCGATCTCTTCGGTCACGGCCATGGTGCCGATCTGCGCGGCGTAGGCCGAGCCGGATCGCCCGGCGATGATGATTGCCGTGATCAGCGGCGCGAACTCGCGCAGCATCGACAGCCCGAGCAGATCGGCGATGTAGATGTTGGCGCCATACGGCTTGAGCTGATCGCCGCCCTGATACGCCACCACGACGCCGAGCAGGAACGACAGCAGCCCGACGATCGGCAGTGCGTCGACCCCGGCGCTGCGAATGTTGTGGAGGATCGGACGCCACCGGATGCGGGACGGCTGCGCGATGCAGCGCACCGAGGTGATGGCAACTTCGCCAATGAACGCGAGCAGCGCCTGAGCCTCGCTGATCACCGCCGCGGTAGACAGCCCCAGCCGCGCGATCGCTGACGGCTCGCACGGTGCAACGACCGGCGGCAGCGCAGCCTGCGCGACGATGCGCTTTGCCACCAGATCGAGCAGCCTGGCGAAGGGCGGCGACAGGCCATGCACCGCAGGAGCCTCCGATCCTCTGCCTTCGCCCCGGACCTGCATTAGCAGGCGCTGAAGCATCCAGGCGCCAGCGGTGTCCAGCGCCTCGATGCCGCGGCCATCCACGGTTTCCGAGTCTCCATGCAGGCCATTGATCTGGCGTTCGATGTCGGCCACACCAGGGGCAGTCCAGCGCCCGGACAAGACCCATCCGTCCTGCGCGGTGACGTTCAGTGACGCAGGCGTCACTTCGCTGTTCTGCATATGTCGCGGCTACCGAAAGTCTTATTGGCGAGCCGTAACGGACGACGCGCCATCACCCATGTTCCCGGCATCCGCGGGCTCGCTTTCAAGTGAGGGCATCTCATTCCTTCGGCAGGTGCGGCCAAGGCATCAGCCGTGAAGGAATCGTCTGGCGGATGTTGGCGTGCCTGCGTCGGTGAACGCCCTGAGCTTTTGTAGGCGAAACGGCCAGGCTACTTCCCCGGCTTCAGCACTACCTTTGTCCAGCCGGGCTCGCGCTTGCCGAAGTTTCTGTAAGCCTCGGGAGCGCTCTCGAGCGGCAGCTCGTGCGACACGATCTCAGACGGCTTGATCTTGTTGTGTTCGATCAGGCGGCTCAGCTGGCGGTTGTAGGCCTTCACATTCGCCTGGCCGGTGCCGATGCTTTGGCCCTTGACCCAGAACTGGCCGAAATCGAATGCGATCTGACCCTTGCGGGCGAGCGCATCCGCCGCTTGCGGGTCTTCCGGCAGGAACACCCCGACCACACCGATCCGGCCAGTGGCCTTGACGGTCTGGACCAGGTTGTTCATCGTCAGGTTCGGCACTTCCTCACGGTGCATGTTGCAGCACTGGTAGCCCACGCACTCGCAGCCACGGTCCGCGCCCTGCCCGCCCGTCAGTTCCAAAATCCTGTCGATGCCACCGCCTTCGGTGTCGTCGATCGCAATGGCGCCCATCCTTTCGGCGAGTTTGAGCCGATCCTTGTGCGTGTCGACCACCATCACTTGGCTCGCACCCTTGATCACCGCGGAGCAGGCGGCCATCAGTCCGATGGGGCCAGCGCCGTAGATCACCACACTTTCGCCTGGTCGCACACCTGCCAGCTCCGTTGCGTGGTAGCCGGTCGGGAAGATGTCCGACAGCATCACGTAGTCGTTTTCCTTTTCTTCCGAGTCACGCGGCAGCAGCAGGCAATTGAAGTCGCCATAGGGAACGCGCAGGAACTCGGCCTGACCACCGCTGTAAGGCCCCATACCGGCAAAGCCATAGGCGCCGCCAGCCGTGCCCGGGTTGACGCTGAGACAGAAGCCGCTCAAGCCCTTTTCGCAGTTCGCACAGAAGCCGCAACCGATGTTGAAGGGCAGGCAGACGCGGTCGCCCACCTTGATGCGGTCCACCGCACCCCCGACCTCAATGACGACGCCGAGGTTTTCATGTCCGAGGATGCGACCGGGAGCCATGTCGGTGCGTCCTTCGTACATGTGCAGATCGGAGCCGCAGATGTTCGTGCTGGTGATCTTCACCAGCACGTCGGTAGCGCGCTCGATTTTCGCGTCGGGCACGTCATTGACCGAGACGTCGCGAGGGCCGTTGTAGACGAGCGCTTTCATGTGGAATCCTTCGCAAGGCGTGAATCGTTGGAGGAAGCTTCGTCGATGGCGACATCGACAAGTCGTCGGTTTATTTGGTGCGCGGCGATTTGATCTGCTTGTCTGGCTGGCTCAAACGCCCAGCGCGCAGTTCCTTGATGGCCTGCACCACCGAGCGGGCGACGTTGCGCACCTCGTCCTGCACATCCTTGTCCTTGTCGAGCGTGTCGTGGCTGTTGTAGTAAGGCTCGTAGTAGCCGATGTAGCGGTCGAGCGAGGCGGCAGCGCCGGCAGGGATCAGGCCCATCCAGTCGAGCCAATCGGTCAGGTTGCGGCGGTGCGCTTCGACGCCGGCCACATCGCCGTGAACAACCACGCCGTAGGCGCGGCCGGCAATGTGCTTCGGGAAGTCCCAGCCGCGCTGTTCGATCTGCTTCGCCTCGATGACGGTCTTGCCGTGCGTGGTCGTCAGGTCGGGGTTGCCGCCGTCCGCGCAGACCATGCGGTCGATCATCAACTTGAGCGGGCTCGGCGACTGGTACCAATACGTCGGCGCCGCGATGATCACGCCGTGCGCTGCGACCCAGCGTTCGTAGATCTCGGCCATCCAGTCGTTGGCCTGCCCGAGCGCGTGATTCGGGTAGCAGCTGCACGGCCAGTGGCAAAGCGGCATCGCGGTCGACACACAGCCTTTGCACGGGTGAATCATTCGGCCGTATTGCGAGGTGACGAGGCTGAGGTCGAGCACGTCGGCCTCGACGCCCGAGCCCTCGATCACATGCCGCGCGATCTCGGTGAAGCGCCAGGTTTTCGAGATCTCGCCAGGGCAAGTACCGTCGTTGCGCGCGCTGCCGCAGATGACGAGGATGCGTGACTTTGTCCTGGCATCGTTCCAGCGCTTTTGCGCGGCTTTCAGGCGCTGGCGCGTGTCGAGCCACTGCACCGAGACTTCGTAGGCCGGGTCTTTGAATTCACGGCCGGCAGGCTTCGTGATCGGCGCCTTGCGGCCTTCGAGCACGGCGCTCCAGGCGATCTCTTCGAGCCGCGCGATCGCGTCCATTTCAGGCGCGAAAGCCGGGTCGTAAAAGCGCAGGCTGAAGCGCTCGTGAAACTCGGCACGTGTGAGTTCGGCAGGCGCTTGGCCCTTGCGGATTTTGGTCACCGATGCAGTATCTGCAGCAGCCCTCGCGAGGAACGTCGGAAACGGCCGCGCCGCGTCGCTGGCTGCGTCCTACAGCAAAATGCGCACATGCAGCTTCGCACCGTCACCGCCACCCGCTACGTCACGCCGCTGCGCGAAGGTGGCTCGCTGCCAGCGATCGTCGAAGGCGACGACGACGGCCTGTACGTGCTGAAATTTCGCGGCGCCGGCCAAGGCTCGCGCGCGCTGATCGCCGAGCTGGTGGCCGGCGAACTCGCGCGCATCGCCGGCCTGCCGGTGCCCGAGATCGTGTTCGCCGAGCTCGACCCCGAACTCGCGCGCACCGAGCCCGACCCCGAGATTCAAGATTTGATCCGCGCGAGTGCTGATTTGGTCAGAGGCAGCGGTGGCCTCAACCTCGCGCTCGACTACCTGCCCGGCTCGGTCACCTTCGACCCGCTCGCGTTCGTGGTCGATGCCGCACTCGCTTCGCACATCGTCTGGTTCGATGCGTTTGTCACCAACCTCGACCGCACGGCGCGCAACACCAACATGCTGGTGTGGCACGGCAAGCTCTGGCTGATCGACCACGGCGCGGCGCTGTACTTTCAACACGATTGGCGCGACTTCATGGCGCGCGCGAACAACCCTTTCGCGCTGATCAAAGACCACGTGCTGCTGCCTTTCGCAACCGAACTCGACGCGGCCGATGCCTGGATGACGCAACGCATCACGCCGGTGCGCATCGCCGAGATCGTCGCGCTGATCCCCGACACTTGGCTCGACGACGAATCCTCGTTCACGAGCAAGTCGGCGCACCGCGATGCCTATGCGCAGTTTCTGACCGAGCGGCTCGCCGTGCCGCGCGCGTTTTTCCAGGAGGCCAATCGTGCCCGCTCTGTGCAGTTATGACTACGCGGTCGTGCGCGTCGTGCCGCGCGTCGAGCGCGGTGAGTTCGTCAATGCGGGCGTGATCGTGTCATGCGCAGAACAAGGATGGCTGCAGGCCGCGATCGAGCTCGACGAAGGGCGGTTGCTCGCGATCGATGCGAACGTCGACCTCGCCGGCATCCGCGCCGCGCTCGCGGCGATCCCGCTGATCTGCGCCGGTGGCATGGCCGCCGGGCCGCTCGGCAAGCTCTCGGTGCGCGAGCGATTCCACTGGCTGGTGGCGCCGCGCAGCTCGAGCATTCAAACGTCGGCGGTGCACACCGGGCGCTGCGCCACGCCGGAGCTGATGCTCGAGCCGTTGATGCGCAAGTTGGTGAGGCCCCCGGCGCCGGAACAACCGGCTCCGTCAGCCACGCCGGCTCAACCGGCGCGGTAGTTCGCCATCGCCTCGCCGAGCCGGATCGGCTTCGCGGGCACCCACGCCGGGTTGAACTGCAGCGCGGCTTTCGGGAACAGCATCACGACGGTCGAGCCGAGCATGAAGCGACCCATCTCGTCGCCCTGCTTCAGCGTGACTTGCTGGTCGTTGTAGCGCCACTCGCGCGCTTTGGCCACGCGCGGCGGGTTGACCACGCCGTGCCACACGGTGGCCATGCTGCCGACGATGGTGGCACCCACCAGCGTCAGCACGAACGGCCCGCGCGCCGAGTCGAACACGCACACCACCCGCTCGTTGCGGGCGAAGAGGCCAGGCACGCCGCGCGCCGTTTGCGGGTTGACCGAAAACAGATCGCCGGGCACGTGGATCATGCGCAGC
>JANMXL010000072.1:0-40203 GCA_031380885.1 Burkholderiales bacterium
CGCAGGCCGCCCATGTTGCGGATGTCCTGATCGTGGTGCATGCCGATGATCACGCTGCCCGCCGCCAGGAAAAGCAGCGCCTTGAAGAAGGCGTGCGTCATCAGGTGGAACACCGCGACCGAGTAGGCCGAGGCGCCGAGCGCCACCGTCATGTAGCCGAGCTGCGACAGCGTTGAATAGGCGACGACGCGCTTGATGTCGTTCTGGATGATGCCGAGGAAGCCCATGAACAGCGCGGTGATCGCGCCGATCACCATGATGAAACTGAGCGCCGTATCCGACAGCTCGAACAGCGGCGACATGCGGGCCACCATGAAGATGCCGGCGGTGACCATCGTCGCCGCGTGGATCAGCGCGGAGATCGGCGTCGGGCCTTCCATCGAATCGGGCAGCCAGACATGCAACGGAAACTGCGCACTCTTGCCCATCGCGCCGATGAACAGGCAGATGCAGATCACGGTGATCAGCATCCACTCGGTGCCGGGCAGCGTCAGCTTGGCGAGTTCGTCGGCCTTGGCAAAGGCTTCCGCGTAGTTCAGCGTACCGGCGTAGGCCACGATCAGGCCGATGCCGAGGATGAATCCGAAGTCACCGACGCGGTTGACGAGGAAGGCCTTCATGTTCGCCGCGATCGCGGTGGGCTTCTTGTAATAGAAGCCGATCAGCAGGTACGACACCAGGCCGACCGCCTCCCAGCCGAAGAACAGCTGCAGCATGTTGTTGCTCATCACGAGCATCAACATCGAGAAGGTGAACAGCGAGATGTAGCTGAAGAAGCGCTGGTAGCCCTCTTCCTCGGCCATGTAGCCGATGGTGTAGATGTGCACCATCAGCGACACGAAGGTCACCACGCACATCATCATCGCGGTCAGACCGTCGATCAGGAAGCCGACCTCCATCTTCAGCGCACCCACCCGCATCCATTCGTAGACGGTGGCGTTGTAGTGCGCGCCGTCGACGACCACAGCCTGCAGCGTCATCACCGACAGGATGAAGGCGATCAGCACGCCGAGGATGGTGACGGTGTGCGCCCCGCTGCGACCGATGACCTTGCCGAAGAAGCCGGCAGCGATGGCACCGACCAGCGGCGCCAGGGGCACCGCCAGCAGCAGGTGGGGAGAGAGTTGTGCGGACATGTCGTGCGGGTGCGGCAAGGGTCGGGCGGCGAGGTGCGTACGGGGCTTGTCAGCCCTTGAGGCTGTCGAGCTCGTCGACGTTGATCGTGGCGCGGTTGCGGAACAGCACCACCAAGATCGCCAGACCAATGGCCGATTCGGCCGCTGCGACGGTGAGGATGAAGAAGACGAACACCTGACCCGCCATGTCGCCCAGGTAGTGCGAGAAGGCGATGAAGTTCATGTTGACCGCGAGCAGCATCAGCTCGATCGCCATCAGCAGCACGATCAGGTTCTTGCGGTTCAAAAAGATGCCGATCACCGACAGCGCGAACAGGATCGCGCCCACCGACAGGTAATGGCCCAGCGTGATCGGCCCGAAGAACAGGGCGCTCATTGGAAAACCCTCCGCGCTACGCGCTGCGGGATGAGCGCTTGGGAACGGCCCGGCGCGCTCATGACGGCTCTCCAGCGGCTTTGCCGGCCTCGGGGCGTTCGACGGTCGGCTGCATCTTGACCAGCCGCACCCGATCGGCCTTCTTCGCCTTGACCTGATCGGAGGGGTTGGTGTGCTTGCTGTCCTTGCGCTGGCGCAGCGTCAGCGCGATCGCCGCGATGATCGCCACCAAGAGAATCACCGCTGCGATTTCCAGCGGGTACAGGTACTGGGTGTAGATCTCGATGCCGAGCAGCTTGGTGTTGCCCAGCTTCAGATCGCCTGCATCCGGCGCCGGTGCGCTGGGCAGGTTGAAGCCAGGGATCAGCACCGCGGCCATTTCCAGCGCGATGACCAGGCCAACGACACCGGCGACCGGCGCATGCTTCCAGAAGCCTTCCCGCAACGAGTCGACGTTGATGTCGAGCATCATCACAACGAACAGAAACAGCACCATCACGGCGCCGACATAGACCAGGATCAACGCGATCGACAGGAACTCGGCGCGCAGCAGCATCCACACGCAGGCGGCCGAGAAGAATGCGAGCACCAGGAACAGCGCCGCATACACCGGGCTGCGGGCCGTGATCACGCGAAAGGCTGCGAACAGCAGCACCGCGGAGAAGACATAAAAAAGCGCAGGGTTCGTGATCATGGGGTCTTGGGACTCGTCGTCGATGCGCTGCAGTTCAGCGCATCTGGCGAGCGGCACTCGAAGGAGAAAGCGGCCGTCACGCGCGCTCACCGATAACGAGCGTCTGCCTCCTTGTTGGCTGCAATTTCGGGTTCATAGCGATCACCGACCGCCAACAGCATGTCTTTGGTGAAATACAGGTCGCCCCGCTTTTCGCCGTGGTATTCGAAGATGTGGGTCTCAACGATCGAATCGACCGGGCAGCTTTCTTCGCAGAAGCCGCAGAAGATGCACTTGGTCAAATCGATGTCGTAGCGCGTGGTGCGGCGCGAGCCGTCGTCACGCACCTCGCTCTCGATCGTGATCGCGAGCGCCGGGCACACCGCTTCGCAGAGCTTGCAGGCAATGCAGCGCTCCTCGCCGTTCTCATAGCGGCGCAGCGCATGCAGGCCGCGAAAGCGCGGGCTCTGCGGCGTCTTTTCTTCTGGAAACTGCACGGTGATCGTGCGCTGGAAGAAGTGACGCCCTGTCAGCTTGAAACCCTTCAGCAGTTCGAGCAGCAGAAAGCTCGACACGAAGTCCTTGATCGGCGTGGCGGTGGTCATGTCAGTTCCAGATGTTCCACGGGGATTTGATCCACAGGCCCACGACGACCAGCCAGATCAACGTCAGCGGAATAAAAATCTTCCAGCCCAGGCGCATGATCTGGTCGTAGCGGTAGCGCGGGAAACTCGCGCGCACCCACAGGAACAGCGTGCACACCGCGAAGGTCTTGCCGAACAGCCAGAACCAGTTCCAGAACCACATCGTCTGCACGATCCAGTCTGGCGTGCTCATGCCCAGCGCCGAGAACGAGATCGGCGACATCCAGCCACCCAGGAACAACACGCAGGCCAGTGTCGACACCAAGATGATGTTGGCGTATTCGGCCAGGAAGAAAATCGCAAACCCCATGCCCGAGTACTCGACCATGTGGCCTGCGACGATTTCGGATTCGCCCTCGACCACGTCGAACGGGTGTCGGTTGGTCTCGGCAATGCCGGCGATCACATACACGACGAAGATCGGCAACAGCGGCAGCCAGTTCCAGCTGAGGAAGGTGACGCCTCGCTCGGCAAACATGCCACGGCCTTGCGACAACACGATCTCGGTCATGTTCAGGCTGGCCGACACCATCAGCACGACGACCAGCGCGAAGCCCATCGCGATCTCGTAGCTGACCATCTGGGCCGAGGCCCGCAGCGCGCCGAGGAAAGCGTATTTCGAATTCGAGGCCCAGCCGGCAATGATCACGCCGTAGACCTCCATCGAGGTGACGGCCATCAGGAACAGCAGACCGGCGTTGATGTTGGCGAGCGCCACGTCGGGCCCGAACGGCACCACCGCCCAGGCGGCCAGCGCCGGCATGATCGTCATCACCGGCCCGAGGAAAAACAGCCCCTTGTTGGCGGCTGCGGGAACGATGATTTCCTTGAGCAGCAGCTTCAGTGCATCGGCGACCGGCTGCAGCAGGCCGAGTGGGCCGACGCGATTTGGGCCGGGGCGCACCTGGGTGAAGGCGATCGCCTTGCGCTCCCACAAGGTCAGGTAGGCGACGCAAAGCATCAACGGGACCACCAGCGCGAAGATCTTGATCAGCGACCAGGCGACCGGCCAGGCGCCACCCAGCATAGAGGTGCCAAAGGTGTGGACGGTGTCAAACATGGCCCGGCTCAGCCCTTGAGGACAGGGTTGACGGAAATGGCGCCGAACATCGCGCCGAGCGTGCGGGTCTGTGCGGCGCCAGACGGCACGCGCACGGTGTTCGCGGCCAGCGTGGCGTCCAGATGGGCTGGCAGGTCGGCGGTGGCGAGGCTTTGCGACACCCGCACCATGTCACCGGCGTGCAGGCCGAGTTGTGCCCACAGCGCCGCCGTGATGCCGACCGACGGCGCCCGCGCATCGGCGGTCAGCTGCAACGATGCGGCACGGCGCACCAGCGGATCGGTTTCGTAGATCGGCACATCCGCGATGCGCTCCAGGCCGGCTGGCGCGGCGCTCAACACGACCGGCGCATCGACACGGTTGTTCAGGCGGGCCGGGATGGCGGTGACGTCACCCAGCGCTTCGGTGCGCACATCTTCAGACGTCTCGAAATCGAAGCCGGGCACGTTCAGCATGTTGCCCAGCACGCGCAGCACCTTCCACGCAGGGCGGGTCTCGCCCATCGGCTTGACGACGCCGTGGAAGCTTTGCACGCGGCCTTCGGCGTTGACGAAGGTGCCCGAGGTTTCGGTGAACGGCGCGATCGGCAGCAGCACATCGGCACAGTCGAGTGCCGCATCGCGGAATGAGGTGAGCGCAACGACCATCTGGGCACCTTGCAGCGCAGCCACCGCGGCGGCCGGGTTGGCGGCATCGCGGTCGGGTTCGACGTTTAGCAGCAGGCAGGCCTTCAGCGCACCACCGAGCATTTGCGACGCGTTCAGACCGCCAACAGCCGGCTGCACACCAACGAGCTGAGCGCCGACCGTGTTGGCATCCGCCGTCAGGTCGCCGACAGACGCACCGGTGTGCTCGCCGATCCATTGCGCCAACGCCATCAGGCTGGCGGCGGCGGGATGCTGAACAGCCGCGTTGCCGAGCAAGATGGCCTTGCGATCACCAGTGAGCAGTGACGCGGCGATGGCCTTCGCCTGCACCGAGGGTTCCACACCGGCCACCGGTGGCGCAACGTCCTGCGTGGCTGCGACCGCGGCTGCGATCTCGGCCAGGGCCGACACCCACCCGCTCGGCGCTGCGGTCAGTGTGGTGGCGATCGGCATCAGCCAGTCGTCATGCACCGCGTGCAAGCTGTGGATGCGCGCGCCACGGCGCGCCGCCTGCCGCAGGCGCTGCGCGAACAGTGGGTGGTCCTTGCGCAGGAACGAGCCGACGACGAGCACGCGCTGCAGCGTGGACAGCGATGCGATCGCGGTGCCGAGCCAGCGCACGCCCCGGCTGTTAGCCGAAAAATCCGACTGCCGCAGACGGTGGTCGATGTTGTCGCTGCCCAGCCCGCGCATCAGCTTGGCCAGCAGGTGCAGTTCCTCGACGGTGCTGTGCGTCGAGCCCAACGCGCCGATGCTGGCGGCGCCGTGATCGGCCTTGATCTGTGCGAGGCCATTGGCCACGTAGTGCAGCGCGGTCGTCCAGTCGACCGATTTCCAGTCGCCGCCCTGCTTGATCATCGGCGTCGTCAGGCGCAATTCGCTGTTGACGGCTTCGTATGAGAAGCGATCGCGGTCGGCGATCCAGCATTCATTGACGTTTTCGTTTTCCAGCGGCACGACGCGCATCACCTTGCCCGACTTGACCTGGACGATCAGGTTGGCGCCGGTGCTGTCGTGCGGCGACACCGACTTGCGACGCGACAGCTCCCAGGTGCGGGCGCTGTAGCGGAACGGCTTGCTGGTCAGCGCACCGACCGGGCACACATCGATCATGTTGCCCGACAGCTCGGAATCGATGGTGTCGCCGACGACGGTGGTGATCTCGGAGTGCTCGCCGCGGTGGATCATGCCCAGCTCCATCACGCCGGCCACCTCCTGGCCGAAGCGCACGCAGCGGGTGCAGTGAATGCAGCGGCTCATCTCCTCCATCGAGATCAGCGGGCCGACATCCTTGTGGAAGACGACGCGCTTTTCCTCGTGGTAGCGCGAGGCCGAGCCGCCGTAGCCGACTGCCAGATCCTGCAGCTGGCATTCACCGCCCTGGTCGCAGATCGGGCAATCGAGCGGGTGGTTGATCAGCAGGAACTCCATCACCGACTGCTGTGCCTGCAGCGCCTTGGCGCTCTTGGTGCGCACGATCATGCCCTGCGTCACCGGCGTCGCGCAGGCAGGCATCGGCTTCGGCGCCTTCTCGACATCGACCAGGCACATGCGGCAGTTGGCCGCGATGCTCAGCTTCTTGTGATAGCAGAAGTGCGGAATGTAGGTCCCGAGCTTGTCCGCGGCGTGCATGACCATGCTGCCCTCGGCAACCTCGACCTTCTGACCATCAAGCTGGATTTCAATCATGGCAAGCGGTACGGTCTGTCAACTCAGACGTAGGCCGGCACAAGGCAAGTCTTGTGCTCGATGTGGTGGACGAATTCCTGGCGGAAGTGCTTGATCATCGCGCGCACCGGCATCGAAGCCGCTTCGCCAAGCGCACAAATGGTGCGGCCCTGGATGTTGTCGGCCACCGAATTCAGCAGATCGATGTCTTCCATCTTGCCTTCGCCGTGTTCGATGCGATGGACCATGCGATACAACCAGCCGGTGCCCTCGCGGCACGGCGTGCACTGGCCGCAGCTTTCGTGGGTGTAGAAGTAGCTCAGGCGCATCAGGCTCTTGACCATGCAGCGGCTGTCATCGAGCACGATCACGGCACCGGAGCCCAGCATCGAACCGGCCTTGGCGATGGCGTCGTAGTCCATCGTGCAGTTCATCATGATGTCGGCCGGCAGCACCGGGGCTGACGACCCACCGGGAATCACCGCTTTCAGCTTGCGGCCGGTGCGCACGCCACCGGCGAGTTCGAGCAGCACCGGGAATGGCGTCCCCAGCGGCACTTCAAAGTTGCCGGGCAGGTTCACATCGCCCGACACCGAATAGATCTTCGTGCCGCCGTTGTTCGGCTTGCCGACTTCGAGGTAGGGCTGGCCGCCGTGGCGGATGATCCATGGCACCGCAGCGAAGGTTTCGGTGTTGTTGATCGTCGTCGGCTTGCCGTACAGGCCGTAGCTGGCCGGGAACGGCGGCTTGAAGCGCGGCTGGCCCTTCTTGCCTTCCAGCGATTCGAGCAAGGCCGTTTCTTCGCCGCAGATGTAGGCGCCGAAGCCGTGCGAGGCGTACAGCTGGAAATTGAAATTCGAGCCGAGGATGCCGTTGCCCAGGTAGCCCGCGGCACGGGCCTCGGCCAGCGCCGCTTCGAAGCGCTCGTAGGCGTCGAAGATTTCGCCATGGATGTAGTTGTAGCCCACACCGATGCCCATCGCGTAGGCGGCGATTGCCATACCTTCGATGACGATGTGCGGGTTGAACATCAGGATGTCGCGGTCCTTGCAGGTGCCGGGCTCGCCCTCGTCCGAATTGCAGACCAGGTACTTCGGGCCGGGAAACATCCGCGGCATGAAGCTCCACTTCAGGCCGGTCGGGAAGCCTGCGCCGCCGCGGCCGCGCAGGCCGGAGGTCTTGACCTCGGCGATCACTTCCTCTGGCGTCATGCCAGTGCCGCCATCCTGCCCGAGGATCTTGCGCAGCGCCTGGTAGCCGCCGCGCGCCACGTAATCGGCCAGGCGCCAGTTGCGGCCGTTCAGGTCGGCATAGATCTGCGCGCCGATGTGGCGCCCGTGGAAGCAGCTGGCTTCACCGTCGGAATGGAATTGGGAAAGGTCAAGCATGGCAGGCCCCTGAACAGCTCAGCGGGACACGTCGGTTTGTGATTGGAGGACACCCACCAGCGCATCGAGCCGCTCGTAGGTCATGAAACTGCACATCGTGCGGTCGTTGACCAGCAGCACCGGCGCGTCGGCGCAGGCACCGAGGCATTCGCTTTGCTGCAGCGTGATCAGGCCGTCGGCGCTGGTGCCGCCTTCTTCGATGCCCAGCTTGCGGCACAGGTGCTCCAGCGCCTTTTGCCCATTGCGCAGCTGGCACGGCAGGTTGGTGCAGACGTTGACCTTGAAGCGCCCCACTGGCCGCTGGTTGTACATGTTGTAGAAGGTGGTGACCTCATGCACCGCGATCGGTGGCATGCCCAGGTAATCGGCGACGCCCTTCTCGGTGTTGGCAGACACATGGCCCTGCTCCTGCTGCACGATGGACAGGCAGGCCATCACCGCGGACTGCTTCTGGTCGGCCGGGTACTTGGCCACCTCGAACGCGAAACGCTCCAGCGTGGCGGCGGAAAAAATGGTGGGCTCGCTCACCGGTCGATCTCTCCGAAAACAATGTCCATCGTGCCGATGACCGCGACCGCGTCGGCAATCATGTGGCCGCGCGCCATTTCATCGAGCGCGGCGAGGTGCGCGAAGCCCGGCGCACGGATCTTCAAGCGGTAGGGCTTGTTCGCACCGTCGCTGACGATGTAGATGCCGAACTCGCCCTTCGGATGCTCCACCGCCGCGTAGGCTTCGCCCACGGGCACGTGGAAGCCTTCGGTGAACAGCTTGAAGTGGTGGATCAACTCTTCCATGCTCGACTTCATGTCGACGCGCGAGGGCGGCGCCACCTTGTGGTTCGAGGTGATCACCGGGCCCGGATTCGCACGGAGCCACACCACGCACTGCTGGATCAGCCGGTTCGACTGGCGCATTTCTTCGATGCGCACCAGGTAGCGGTCGTAGGTGTCGCCGTTGACGCCGACAGGGATGTCGAAGTCCAGGTGTTCGTAGATGTCGTAGGGCTGCTTCTTGCGCAGGTCCCACTCGATGCCCGAGCCGCGCAGCATCGGGCCGGTGAAGCCGAGGTTCAACGCACGCTCGGGCGACACCACACCGATGCCTACGGTGCGCTGCTTCCAGATGCGGTTGTCGGTCAGCAGCGTTTCATAGTCGTCGACGCACTTCGGAAAGCGCTGCGTGAAGTCGTCGATGAAATCGAGCAGCGAGCCATGGCGGTTGTCGTTCAGCGCCGACATCACCTTCGCGTTGCGCACCTTCGACGCCTTGTACTGCGGCATGGTGTCGGGCAGGTCGCGGTAGACGCCACCCGGGCGGATGTAGGCCGCGTGCATGCGCGCGCCCGACGCCGCTTCGTACATGTCGAACAGGTCTTCGCGCTCGCGGAAGCAGTAGATGAAGATGTTCATCGCACCGCAGTCGAGGCCGTGCGCACCAAGCCACATCAGGTGGTTCATCAGCCGCGTGATCTCGCTGAACATCACGCGGATGTACTGCGCACGCACCGGCACATCAACGCCGAGCAGCCGCTCGATGGCCAGGCAGTACGCATGCTCGTTGCACATCATCGACACGTAGTCGAGACGGTCCATGTACGGCAGCGACTGGATGTAGGTCTTGCTCTCGGCGAGCTTCTCGGTCGCGCGGTGCAGCAGGCCGATGTGCGGGTCGGCGCGCTGGATCACCTCGCCGTCGAGCTCCAACACCAGGCGCAGCACGCCGTGCGCCGCCGGATGCTGCGGCCCAAAATTGAGCGTGTAATTTTTTATATCCGCCATGTCAGTGGCTCACAGACAGCAGCACGCCGGAGTTGATCAAGCGGACGCCGCGGAACCGGCTTTGCCGGGCCGGTGGCGGCGCCCCCTTGAGGGGGAGCGGCGAAGCCGCAACGGGGGTGGTCGTCATTTCAACCCACCGTAGTTGTCTTCACGGATGACCCGTGGCGTGATGTCGCGCGGTTCGATCGTGACCGGCTGGTAGATCACGCGCTTCTTCTCGGGGTCGTAGCGCATCTCGACGTGGCCCGAGGTCGGGAAATCCTTGCGGAACGGGTGGCCGATGAAGCCGTAGTCCGTCAGGATGCGGCGCAGGTCGAGGTGACCGTCGAAGATGATGCCGTACAGGTCGAAGGCTTCGCGCTCGAACCAGTTGGCCGAACTCCACACCTCGTTCAACGACGCGATGGAAGGCACCTCGTCATCGGTGCAGAACACCTTCAGACGCAAGCGCCAGTTCAGGCTGACCGACAGCAGGTGCGAGACGACACAAAAGCGCAGACCGTCCCACGGCTCATCACGGTACTCGGAGTAATCGACACCACATAGGTCGATCAGTTGCTCGAAACGCAAGGCCGGGTCGTCGCGCAGTGCCAGCGCCACTTCGAGGTGGTCGGCAGCCGACACGGTGATGGTGACTTCGCCGCGATCGACAACCAGCGTCTTCAGCCGCGCGCCCAATGTGGACTCCAGGGACTGTTGCAGCGTTTCGAGACGGGTCATGGGGCGCGATGCAGAAAGGGGCAATCAGCGAGCGATGGTGTTTTCACGGCGGATCTTGGTCTGCAATTGCAAGATGCCGTACAGCAGCGCTTCAGCCGTGGGCGGGCAGCCAGGCACGTACACGTCAACGGGAACGATGCGGTCGCAGCCGCGCACCACCGAATAGCTGTAGTGGTAGTAGCCGCCGCCATTGGCGCAGGAGCCCATGCTCAGCACCCAGCGGGGTTCGGCCATCTGGTCGTAGACCTTGCGCAGCGCCGGCGCCATCTTGTTGCACAGCGTGCCAGCGACGATCATCAGATCGCTCTGCCGTGGGCTGGGCCGGAACAGCATGCCGAAGCGGTCGATGTCGTAGCGGGCCGCACCCGCATGCATCATCTCGACCGCGCAGCAAGCAAGGCCAAAGGTCATCGGCCACAGCGAGCCGGTCTTCGACCAGTTGATGACGCTGTCCAGGCTCGTCGTGACGAAGCCTTCTTTCAGGACGCCTTCAATGCCCATGGTTCATTCCCAATCCAGCGCCCCTTTTTTCCACTCGTAGGCGAAGCCGACGACCAGGATGCCGAGGAACAACATCATCGACCAGAAACCCGCCATGCCGATCTCGCGCAGCGACACCGCCCACGGGAAGAGAAAGGCTATTTCCAGGTCGAACAGGATGAACAGGATCGCCACCAGGTAGTAGCGCACGTCGAACTTCATCCGCGCGTCTTCGAAGGCCTCGAAGCCGCATTCGTAAGGGGAGTTTTTCGCCGCATCCGGACGGCGCGGGCCGAGAACGAAACCCATGGCCTGGGGCAACACCCCGACCAACACACCGACCAGTATGAACAGGATCACCGGCAAATAAGGCTGCAGATCCATGACGCTCGTGAATACTTTCCTGGTCGCTGAAGCAAGTGGCTCGATCCACTCGGAAATCCTGGTGCCGACGGCGAGACTCGAACTCGCACAGCTTTCGCCACTACCCCCTCAAGATAGCGTGTCTACCAATTTCACCACGTCGGCTCGCTAGCACGGTGCTGCAACTTGCGAATTGCGCGAGGGTGCGCGTCGCAGCACAGCCTCAAATTTTACCCTTAAAACCAGGCCGTTCCGGGGCAGAAACGGCCTGTCAAGCAGAAGCTCACCGAGTGAGCTTCTGCTCACTTGATCGGGATGGCCGCCGCGCCAGAAGCCGGCGCTGCGGGCGGTGTCAGGGTCGGGGCCGACAAGCTGCCCTCAGCGCCTGGAATCTGGGTGGCGGCGCCGTTGACGGGGGCCGATGCCGGTTCCGCGATCGCAGGGCGATCGAGCACGCTGCCAGCGGGCGCCCGGGTTCGGTCGTTCGACAGGTAGGCCAGGAACAGCGTGCACGCGAAGAAAACCGCTGCACAGACGGCCGTCGACCGCGACAGGAAATTGGCGCTGCCGGTCGCCCCGAACAGGCTTCCCGATGCCCCGCTGCCGAACGACGCGCCCATGTCGGCGCCCTTGCCGTGTTGCACCAGCACCAGGCCGATCATCGCCAGCGCCGCCAGGATCTGAATCACCACCACCACATTCAACAGCAAGTTCATGTTCTCGACACTCCAGTAGAACCCAGCGCGACGTGGGACGCCGCGCGACAAATGGCAGAAAAATCAGCCGCCTTGAGGGATGCGCCGCCGACCAAGGCGCCATCGATCTCGGTCTGCGCAAACAGCTCGGGCGCATTGGCCGCATTGACGCTGCCGCCGTACAGCAGCCGCATGTCGCCAGCGCGCGTGCTGGCAGCCGCCAGTTGCGCGCGCAGTACCGCATGCACCGCCTGCGCCTGCTGCGGCGTGGCGGTCAAACCGGTGCCGATGGCCCAGATGGGCTCGTACGCGACAACGATCTGCGACACGCAATGACCCAGCGTATGGATCACCGCCGACAGCTGGCGCTTGACGACCGCTTCGGTCTCGCCGGCATCACGCTCGGCGAGCGTCTCGCCGACGCAGACGATCGGCGTCAGGCCGTGCGCCAACGCCTGGCGTGCCTTGTCGGCCACCAGGGCGTCCGATTCGGCATGATGAACACGGCGCTCCGAGTGGCCGACGATGACGTGGCGGCAACCGAATTCCGCCAGCATCGCCGCCGCCACCTCGCCGGTGTAGGCGCCGGGCTCGTGCTGCGAGCAGTCCTGCGCGCCCCAGGCGATGCCGCTGCCCTGCAGCGACAAGGCGACGTCGGCCAAATACGGGAAGGGGCAACACACACTGACCTCGGCGTCGAACGGACCGGCCGACCGCAGTGCGGCCAGCAGCTCGACGCTGGTGACCCGCGTGCCGTTCATCTTCCAGTTGCCGACCACCAGCGGCAGCCGGCCTGCACTCGGCTTCGCGTTCGCGGGGCTCACCATGACAGCACCAGCTTTCCGACATGTTGACTCGATTCCATCAGCGCATGCGCTTGCGCGGCCTGCGCCGCGGGGAACACCTTGAACACCACCGGCTTGACCAGCCTGGACTCGATCCAGCGCCAGGCGGTGGCCCGCAACTCGCGCGCGATGGCCGACTTGAATGCGACGGAGCGGGCGCGCAAGGTCGATCCCGTGATCGTCAGTCGGCGGGTCAGCAGCGCGGCGGCGTCGAATGTCGCTTGCCGGCCGCCCTGCACCGCGATGATGGCCAGGCGCCCGTCTTCGGCCAGACAACTCACCTCACGGGCCACGTAGTCGCCAGCGACCATGTCGAGGATCACATCGACGCCACGTCCCGCCGACAGGCGCAACGCGGCCTCGGCAAAGTCGTCGGTGCGGTAATTGATCGCGTGGTGGGCCCCCAGTTGAATACAGGCGGCGGCTTTCTCATCCGACCCCACGGTGACCAGCACCGTGGCCCCGGCCGCGCGAGCCAACTGGATCGCGGCCACGCCGATGCCGCTGCTGCCGCCCTGGATAAGCAGCGTTTCACCGGCTTTCAAGCCGGCGCGCCCGAAGACGTTGGACCAGACGGTGAAAAAAGTTTCGGGCAGGCTGGCGGCCTCGATGTCGGTCAGCCCTTCAGGCACTGGGAGGCACTGGCCGATGGGTGCCACACAGTGGTCGGCATAGCCGCCGCCAGACACCAGGGCGCAGACCCGGTCGCCCACATGCAACCCAGCCTCGCGCAGCGCATCGGCATCGCCAGACGCAATCACGCCGGCGACCTCCAGCCCCAGCAGATCCGACTCGCCGGCTGGCGGCGGGTAAAGGCCCTTTCGCTGCAACATATCCGGTCGGTTGACTCCGGAGGCCGAGACAACGATCAAGGCTTCGCCCGCACCGGCAACCGGTGTCGCGCGCTCGCCGAGCTGCAGCACCTCGGGCGGCCCGAAGGCGCTGATTTCAATGACTCTCATCGTGATGAGGTGACGGTCGCCGCTGGGAACCCGGGCCATTAATCACCGGGCCCCAGCGAACACGACTCAGTGCGTTGGACTCATTCCTGCGCGTTGGCC
Organism: Burkholderiales bacterium; assembly: GCA_031380885.1. GTDB lineage: Bacteria > Pseudomonadota > Gammaproteobacteria > Burkholderiales > Burkholderiaceae_C > PBB1. The sequence goes on from JANMXL010000072.1 coordinate 13,535, forward strand.
ACCGGCGCAGGCTGCTGATCGCGATCGATCAGTGCCTTCATTGACAGCTTGACGCGGCCCTTCTCGTCGGTCTCGAGCACCTTGACCTTGACGATCTGGCCTTCCTTCAGGAAGTCGGTGACCTTCTCGACGCGCTGGTGCGCGATCTGGCTGATGTGCAGCAGGCCGTCCTTGCCGGGCAGCAGGTTGACCAAGGCACCGAAGTCCAGGATCTTGACGATCGGGCCTTCGTAGACCTTGCCGATCTCGACCTCGGCGGTGATCTCCTCGATGCGCTTCTTGGCGTGCGCGGCTTTGTCGGCGTCGGTCGAGGCGATCGTGATCGTGCCGTCTTCGCCGATGTCGATCGTGGTGCCGGTCTCTTCGGTCAGCGCACGGATGGTGGCGCCGCCCTTGCCGATCACGTCACGGATCTTCTCCGGGTTGATCTTCATCGTGTACAGGCGGGGTGCGAATTGCGAGACTTCGGCGTTGGCCGTGCCCATCGATTCGACCATCTTGCCGAGGATGTGCAGGCGCGCTTCCTTGGCCTGTGCCAGCGCCACCTGCATGATTTCCTTGGTGATGCCCTGGATCTTGATGTCCATCTGCAGCGCAGTCACGCCAGCGGTGGTGCCGGCGACCTTGAAGTCCATGTCGCCCAGGTGATCTTCGTCACCGAGGATGTCGGTCAGCACGGCAAAACGATTTCCGTCCTTGATCAGGCCCATCGCGATGCCGGCCACGTGTGCCTTCAGCGGCACACCCGCGTCCATCAGCGCCAGACAGCCACCGCAGACCGAGGCCATCGACGACGAGCCGTTGGACTCGGTGATTTCCGAGACCACGCGCATCGAATACGGGAAGTCGGCGCGGTCGGGCAGCACCGCGACCAGCGCGCGCTTGGCCAGCCGCCCGTGGCCGATTTCGCGGCGCTTTGGCGTGCCCACGCGGCCGGTTTCGCCGGTGGCGAACGGAGGCATGTTGTAGTGCAGCATGAAGTGCTCGCTGTACTCGCCGGCCAGCGCATCGATCTTCTGCGAATCACGGTCGGTGCCGAGCGTGGCGGCGACCAGTGCCTGCGTCTCGCCACGGGTAAACAGCGACGAGCCGTGCACGCGCGGCAGCACGCTGTTGCGGATCTCAATGGCGCGCACGGTGCGCGTGTCGCGGCCGTCGATGCGCGGCTCGCCCGACAGGATCTGGCTGCGCACGATCTTGGCTTCGATGTCGAACAGCACGTTCTCGACCTTGACCTTGTCGACCGCAGCGCCATCGGCGGCGAGGGAAGCCAAGGTCTTGGCGGTGACTTCGCGGGTGGCCTGCGTGCGGGCCTGCTTCGAGCGGATCTGATACGCCGCGCGCATCGCGTCGTCAGCCAAGGCATTCACCTTGGCAATGAACGGCTCGTCCTTCGCAGGCGCCGTCCAGTCCCAGGCCGACTTACCAGCGTCGCGCACCAGTTCGTTGATCGCAGCGATCGCGATCTTGCTCTGCTCGTGGCCGAACACCACGCCGCCGAGCATGATTTCTTCGCTCAACTGCTTGGCTTCCGACTCGACCATCAGCACGGCGGCTTGCGTGCCGGCGACCACCAGGTCCATCGCCGAATCGAGCAATTGCGTCTTGCCCGGGTTCAGCACGTATTCGCCGTTGATGTAGCCGACGCGCGCCGCGCCAATCGGGCCATCGAACGGAATGCCTGAGATGGCCAGCGCAGCGCTGGAGCCGATCAATGCGGCGATGTCGGCCGAGACCTCAGGGTTCAGCGACATCACGTGCACGACGACCTGCACCTCGTTGTAGAAGCCTTCGGGAAACAGCGGACGCAGCGGGCGGTCGATCAACCGGGAGGTCAGCGTTTCGAGTTCGCTCGGGCGGCCTTCGCGCTTGAAGAAGCTGCCAGGGATCTTGCCAGCGGCATAGGTCTTCTCGATGTAGTCGACGGTCAGCGGGAAGAAATCCTGGCCCGGCTTGGCGTTCTTGGCGGCCACTACGGTGGCGAGCACCACGGTGTCCTCGATGTTGACGATGACGGCACCGCCCGACTGGCGAGCGATTTCGCCCGTTTCCAGCACGACGGTGTGCCCGCCCCATTGGAAGGTCTTGGTGACTTTGTTGAACATGCTCATGTGTGTCTCCGGTTGAGATCAGCGCCTTGCGGGTGGCGCCTTCGAACCCAGAGCTGCGGCATCCTGGCGCGATGCCATTCCAGCGACGTTCACTGACAAACGACCTTGGAATGACACATCGTCATCGTTGGGTGCCCGGCTCAAAACGAGAAGAGCCTGTGCTGGAAAAACCCAGACAGGCTCTTTGCTTCACTCGGCAGCTTACTTGCGCAGACCCAGCTTCTGGATCAGTGCGGTGTAGCGGTCTGCGTCGCGGTCTTTCAGGTAGGCCAACAGGCTCTTGCGGGTGTTGACCATCTTCAGCAAACCACGGCGACCGTGGTGGTCTTTCAGGTGCGTCTTGAAGTGCGGCGTCAATTCGTTGATGCGTGCGGTCAACAGGGCCACCTGAACTTCAGGAGACCCAGTGTCGTTGGCGCTGCGCGCATTGGATTTGACGATTTCTGCCTTTTCGGCAACGGTAGCGGTCATGCTGTTTCCTTATGACGAAGCCGACGACTCGCGTGGAATGCGGGCTTCATGTGTGAACTTGCGGTCGCGGGTGGAACGTCCTGCGCCGTGCGAAGGCTGTGGACAACCTCGTCCGCAGCCCATCGATTATAGCCCGCTCAGGGCGCTCCGAGCGGCCAGCGTGGACGGACGTTGAAGTCGTGGTCGACGCGGGCGTCGGCCATGTGGCGTTGCCAGCGCATGGCAGCCGCCAACGCGATCATCGCGCCGTTGTCGGTGCACAGCGCCAGTTCCGGGTAATGCAGTGTGAAATGCCGAAGCGTGGCCTGCTCGCCGAGGTGCACCCGCAGCACCGTGTTGGCGCCCACACCACCGGCCACCACCAGCCGAGCCAGCCCAGTCGATTGCAGGGCGGCGAGCGATTTGCGCACCAGCACGTCGACGATGGCCGCCTGCGTGCTGGCGGCCAGGTCGGCCTGGTCCTGCGCGCTCGGTGTCGGACCCAGCTTGCGCAGCGTCACCATCACCGCCGTCTTCAGGCCGGCGAACGAGAAGCTCAGGTCACCGCTGCGCAACATCGGCCGCGGCAGGTCGAAGCGCGTTGGATCGCCGCGCGTCGCCAGCTCAGCCAACGCCGGGCCGCCGGGATAGCCCAGCCCGAGCAGCTTGGCCGATTTGTCGAAGGCCTCGCCCGCCGCATCGTCGATGGTCTCGCCGAGCAAGGTGTAGACGCCGACATCGTCGACCCGCATCAGCTGCGTGTGTCCGCCGGAGACCAGCAACGCGACGAACGGGAACACCGGCGGCGTGGCGCTGAGGAACGGCGACAGCAGATGCCCCTCGAGGTGATGCACGCCCAGCACCGGGCGGCCGAGCGACGCGCCGAGCGCGCAGGCCACGCCCGCACCCACCAGCAGCGCACCGGCCAGCCCCGGCCCGCGCGTGAACGCGATCATGTCGATGTCGCACAACTCGGCCTGCGCCTCGCGCATCACCTCGCGGGTCAACGGCAGCACTCGGCGGATGTGGTCGCGCGAGGCCAGCTCCGGCACCACGCCACCGTAGGCACGGTGCATGTCGATCTGGCTGTACAGCGCCTGGCCGCGCAGCCGGGGGATGCCCTCGGGCGCCGCTTCGATCAACGCGACGCCAGTTTCATCGCACGACGATTCGATGCCCAACACAATCATCGACCTAGTTTAGGCGGCGACGTCTGCGCACCCTGACAAGCGCGTCCGATGGCGTGAAATTTGCGTCCGTCGGCTCTATGAAACCATCTCTGCGCATCGTCATCGTCGCGGCTGAGCCGTCGCCGGACGGCCCGGCGGACGACCTCGACGAAGCCCAGGCCGAGCGCTCGCGCAGCCTGCGCATCGGCCTGCTGCAAAACGGCTACAACATCGTCGCGGTGCTGCCGGCCGATGTCTTCTTGCCCGAACGGCTGGCGCAGATCGCGCCCGACATGGTGATCGTCGACGCCGAAAGCGGCGCGCGCGACACCCTCGAACATGTCGTTGTCGCCACCCGCGATGCGCGGCGGCCGATCGTGCTGTTCACCAACGACGACGACACCAGCCATGTCGGCGCGGCGATCGCCGCTGGCGTCACGGCTTATGTGGTGTCGGGCTTGGCGGCCGATCGGGTCAAGCCGGTGCTTGAAGTTGCCCTCGCCCGCTTTGAGCATGAAGAATCGATGCGCCGCGAACTGGCCGACGCGCGCACCCAGCTGTCCGACCGCAAGACCATCGACCGCGCCAAGGGCATCCTGATGAAGCGCCAAAGCCTGTCGGAAGGCGACGCCTATGCGCTGCTGCGCAAGGCAGCGATGGACAAGGGGCTGAAACTGGCCGACGTCGCGCAACGCATCATTGATGTGGCGGATCTGCTCACCTGATCCCTCGCCAAACCGGTGGCGGGCACGGATGCCCAATGCCAGTGCAGTAGTTACCCTGATGGACGATGTTGGCGCAGGAAGGGGCTGCGGTTCGCCTGTTCTTGGTGCAGCGCAGCACCGCTGAGCCCGCTCTGTACCGCAGCCAGTGCTGGCACAAGCATTGCTCACTCCTGCTCAGCAGGTCAACGGCGACTTGCGAATGAAATTCTCGCGCCACCCTTGGGTGTCATCGCGAACCGGACGACGGCGTCCCTCACTGTTTTGGGTCTTTTGAGACCGACAGCGTGGGCGCCGTTTTTGTTTGTGCATTGGCTTTTCATCGCCTCGTCAATCGAAGGACACCATGAACCTCCCCCTCACGCGAAAGACCGACATGAGCCGCCGAACCCTGATCAAAGCGGCGGCTGCCACCAGCGCAGCCGGCCTCGTTCCCGGCTTGCAAAGCGCTGTCTACGCGCAGGGCTCGGACAAGCCCGAGAAGGAGGAAGTCCGCATCGGCTTCATCCCGCTGACCGATTGCGCCTCGGTGGTGATGGCATCGGTGCTCGGCTTCGATAAGAAGTACGGCGTCAAGATCATCCCTACCAAGGAGTCCTCGTGGGCTGGCGTGCGCGACAAGCTGGTCAACGGCGAGCTCGACATGGCCCATGTGCTGTACGGCCTGATCTACGGCGTGCACATGGGCATCAGCGGCCCGAAGAAAGACATGGCGGTATTGATGACGCTGAACAACAACGGTCAAGCGATCACGCTGTCGAAGGCGCTGGCCGACAAGGGCGCGGTCGACGGCCCGAGCCTCGCCAAGCTGATGAAGGCCGATAAACGCGACTACACATTCGCACAGACTTTCCCGACCGGCACGCACGCGATGTGGCTGTATTACTGGATGGCATCGGCCGGCATCCACCCGCTCAAGGACGCCAAGGTCATCACCGTGCCGCCGCCGCAGATGGTGGCCAACATGCGCGTGGGCAACATGGACGGCTACTGCGTCGGCGAGCCCTGGGGCCACCGCGCGATCATCGACGGCATCGGCATCACCGCCGTCACCACACAAGACATTTGGAAAGACCACCCCGAGAAGGTGCTCGGCACCACCGGAGACTTTGTCAAGAAGTACCCGAACACCGCACGCGCCGTGATGATGGCCGTGCTCGAGGCCAGCCGCTGGATCGACTCCGGCCTGCAGAACAAGAACAAGATGGCCGAGACGATCGCCGACAAGTCGTATGTGAACACCAGCGTCGATGCGATCAACCAGCGCATCCTGGGCCGCTACCAGAACGGCTTGGGCAAGACTTGGGACGACCCGAACTACATGAAGTTCTTCAACGACGGCGCGGTCAGTTTCCCGTACCTGTCGGACGGCATGTGGTTTCTCACGCAGCACAAGCGCTGGGGACTGCTCAAGGAGCACCCGGACTACCTGGCCGTGGCCAAGCAGATCAACCAGATCGATCTCTACAAACAGGCGGCAGCGGGTGTGAAGGCCAACGTGCCGAAGGACGTGCTGCGCTCCAGCAAGCTGATCGACGGCGTGGTCTGGGACGGTAAAGACCCAAAGAAGTACGCCGACAGCTTCGCCATCAAGGTCTGAGTTCGCCGACCCCACCCTCACCAGGAGTTCACGATGGTCAGTGCCGTGTTTCATTCGCCGCTGTCGGCGGCTGCCGAACTGAAGGCTGAAAAGCTGGCCCGCCCGGAGGGCCAAACGGCCTCCGCCGTGGCCAGTCCGGCCGCAGCTGCCGCCCCCGCACCGAAAAAGCCGCCCGTCGATTGGGGCGCCGTGTTTTTCAAACTGCTGTCCCCGGCAGGCGGCATCGCGCTGATCGTCGCGCTGTGGGCGCTGGCCACGATGAACAGCACCATCTTTCCATCACCCATCGAAACCTTCAAGGCGGCGGTGACGCTGTTCTCGGACCCGTTTTACAACCGCGGGCCGAACGATCAGGGCATCGGCTGGAACATCCTGTTCTCGCTGGAGCGGGTGGCGGTGGGCTTCGGCCTGGCAGCGCTGGTCGGCATTCCGATGGGTTTCATGATCGGCCGCTTCAAGATCATCAGCGACATGCTGTCGCCGCTGATCAGCCTGCTGCGCCCGGTGTCTCCGCTGGCCTGGCTGCCGATCGGCCTGCTGGTGTTCAAGGCGGCCAACCCAGCGGCGATCTGGACGATCTTCATCTGCTCGATCTGGCCGATGATCATCAACACCGCCGTCGGTGTGCAGCGGGTGCCGTCCGACTACATGAACGTGGCCCGCGTGCTGAACCTGTCGGAGTGGAAGATCATCACCAAGATCCTGTTCCCCGCGGTGCTGCCTTACATGCTGACAGGCGTGCGTCTTTCAGTGGGCACGGCGTGGCTGGTGATCGTGGCTGCCGAGATGTTGACGGGCGGGGTCGGCATCGGCTTCTGGGTCTGGGACGAGTGGAACAACCTCAACGTCAAGCACATCATCATCGCGATCTTCGTGATCGGGATCGTCGGTCTGTTGTTGGAAACCGCGCTGGTGGCCATTGCCAAGCGCTTCAGCTACGCCGACGCTTGAGCCCATCACAGGAGACCTCACCATGAAAAACTTCATCCTCGTGGAGAACGCCGAAATGACGTTTCACACCAAGAAGGGCAGCTTTCACGCGCTGCGCGACATCAACCTGAGCGTGGCCAAGGGCGAGTTCGTCACGCTGATCGGCCACTCGGGCTGCGGCAAATCAACGCTGCTGAATCTGATCGCCGGGCTGACGCTGCCGAGCTCAGGCGCGCTGTTCTGCGACAACCGCGAGATTGCCTCTCCCAGCCCTGAACGCGCGGTGGTGTTCCAGAACCATTCGCTGTTGCCGTGGCTCACCTGCTTCGAGAACGTCCACCTCGGCGTCGAGCGGGTATTCGGCGCCACCGAGTCGAAAGCGCAGCTCGATGCGCGCACCAGAGCAGCGCTCGAACTGGTCGACATGGGCCATGCCATCACCAAGCGGCCGAATGAAATCTCAGGCGGCATGAAGCAGCGCGTCGGCATCGCCCGCGCGCTGGCGATGGAGCCGAAAGTGCTGCTGATGGACGAGCCCTTCGGTGCCCTCGACGCGCTGACTCGCGCCAAACTGCAAGACGAGTTGCTGAAGATCGTGCAGCGCACTCAAAGCACGGTGGTGATGGTGACGCACGATGTCGACGAAGCCGTGCTGCTGTCCGACCGCATCGTGATGATGACCAACGGCCCAGCCGCCACCATCGGCGAGATCGTCAGCGTGTTGCTGCCCCGCCCACGCAACCGCGTCGAACTGGCCGCGGACACCCGCTATGTGACCTACCGCAAGGAGGTGCTCGACTTCTTGTACACGCGGCACGGGCATGTGGAGCGGCAGGCGGCTTGAGGCGGCTGACTGGCTCGTGAGCGGCGCCGTGCGCTTGCCTGGGCACATGGCGATGTGCCAGCTCACGTCAGCTCAGGCGTCAGGCCGCTGGTGCGCCACACCTGCCAAGTGCATCAGGTGGACGCCCGGGTCGGTGGCAAGTTCCGAATGACGTTTCGCGACTTCTTGCCTGGGCACGGTCATTCGTTTGGCGGGGAGTACCTCGACCTGGTGCCCATCGAGCTGATTCGCGACACCGACCAGTTTGACGACCCGACATCCCGGGCTGACAGCGCGGCAGCAGCCGATCTCGCTGAACAGGTCCATTTCGCGATGTAGAACTGCCTCTTTGCAGGGAGGAAAATGCGGGCGATGAAAAGCCCCGCTCACCAAACGCCCACCGTGCAGGTGCTGGCGCGCAGTTTTGCGGTGTTGGACGTGCTGGCCCAGCACCCTGGTGCGGTGCCGCTGAAGCTGATCAGCGACCAGACCGGTCTGCACCCGTCGACCGCGCACCGCATCCTCAACGACCTGGTCGCGGGCCGCTTGGTCGATCGACCAGAAGCCGGCAGCTACCGGCTGGGCATGCGCTTGTTGGAGTTGGGAAACCTGGTCAAGGCGCGGCTGGATGTGCGGGAAGCCGCACTTGGTCCTATGCGCGAACTGCATCAGCTGACCCAGCAGCCGGTCAATCTGTCGATGCGACAAGGCGACGAGATCATCTACATCGAGCGCTCGTACAGCGAGCGCTCGGTCATGCCGGTGGTGCGGGCGATCGGCGGGCGGGCGCCCTTGCACCTGACCTCAGTGGGCAAGCTGTTCCTGGCGCAAGACGACAGTCAGCGCGTGCGTTCATATGTCACCCGCAGCGGGCTGATCGGCCACACGCGCAACAGCATCACCGAGGTGGCGGCACTGGAGCGCGAGTTGTCGAACGTGCTGGCCCACGGTACGGCACGCGATGACGAGGAACTGGAAGCCGGTGTGCGCTGTATGGCGGCAGGCATCTACGACGACCAAGGAATGCTGGTGGCCGGCCTGTCCATTTCAGCGCCAGCAGACCGCCTCGAAGAGCGCTGGCTGGAGCGGCTGCGTTCAACGGCTGACCAGATATCGACCTCGCTGGGGCACCAGCGCACGCCATCCCACATCGCCGCGGCACCATCGAACACCGTCAGGCGGAGATCCCGCACGTGACAGTGCGGTGAGCCTTCAGCGCGGCTGCCGACAGCACTGAGGCGTAAAGGGCGTAGGAGTCACCCGGCGTGCACCCAGCGATGCGCGTTCTCGATGATCTGCGTGCCGGTCGCCGACAAGCGACCGTGCTGCATGACGGTGTGCCAGCCTTTTGAAAAATTCTCGCGGTCCTTGGCAGCCTCGGCGCGGGCATGTTGTTGTTCAGCAGACGTCAGCAGACCGCTGTCCGCCAGCGCCTCCATCGCCCAAGCCATCCGCGCCGAGACGAAGGTGGCGTGGTAGAGGCCGTCCATCGGCCGTGGGTCGGGTCGCAGCGGCGAGACGAACAGCTCGTCGTCGTCGTTGCGCACCAGCGGCTCGTCGATCGTCAGGCCAAACAACAGACTGTGACCGGCTTCGTGCGCCAGCACCTCGGCAATGGCAAGCGGGGTGTGGTGGTGCGACGGGTTCAGCAGCAGCAGGCCCCAGAACTGATAGTGCGAGGCGCCATCGAATTCCATCGCGGCACCAGCCGGGGCCTGAGCGAACAGCATCTCCGAGAGCAAACCGGTGATCTCGCCATGCAACTCGGGTGTGGCCAGCTGCAGCAGGGTCAGCCCTTCAGTGACCAGCGCGGCGAAGTGCTGTGCCGTGGCCTCGGAAATGGGTGCAAACTGCCGAACGCCGTCACCCATGCGCAACGCCAGCACCGCTTCGAGATCGGCCGATTCAGCACCGCCCCAACCCCGCATGCGCAGGCCGCCCGTGCGCGGCTCGATCGCATCAAGCTGGGCCGCAGCCCAGTGAGCCGCCGCCTCGTTGCCTTCGAAAAGTGAACTGGCCAGGTGAAAGTAAAGACCAAACGCGCGGGGAGGCAAAACTTCGCCTGCGGCAAGCAGCGCGCGAGGACGGGCCAGCTTGCGGGTGATGTCGGGCGCTTCGCTGGTGCAGGCGTCAGACAAGTGCGCCAAGCTCGACGCGAGCTCACCGTGCATCGACCCATCGAGTGCGACACCCCGCGCAGCTGAGGGCGCGAAAGCAAGGCGCTCCGCCGATGTCGACGCATTGCGCCTTCGCATTGGCGGCGTGAGGCTGGTCAGCCGCGCCGCGCCACGTCGATGTTTTTGATGCCTTGTTTCGCGCCGACCTTGGCACCCAATTGGATGCCGACGCCCTTGCCGCCCTGTTTGATCGAGGTGGCGACACCAGACTTCGATGGGGTCAGCGGAATCAATTTAAAGCCAAGCAGTTTTTTCGGGTCGAGAGGCAGGGAGATCATCGGTGTTCCTTTGATGGACTAGGATGGTTCAGGCCGTAATGCACAAGCGCATTGACCGTATCACCAAAGATCCCCCATGGTCAACACCAGCGCCCGGCGGCTGATTTACGTTTGTAGCCAGGACCACGCTTACACCTTCAGCGACATGCCAGAACAGCTTCGAGAACGAGGCGTTTCGGGCCGCGTGCTGAGCTACGAAACGCTGTGGGGCTGCAGGTGGCTGCCACGCGGCACCTATGTGATGACAGATTTCGATCGGTTGTCACCGGTGGAAAACGAAGTCGCCGGGCGCCTGCACGACCACTTGCGCGAAGCCGGTTTGCCGGTGTTGAACAACCCGCGTCACTTTCGACCGCGCGACAGCCTGTTGAAGGCGTTGCATGCAGAAGGTCTGAATGGGTTCACCTGTTGCCTGCCCGCAGCTGGCGAATGGCCGCGGCGGTATCCGGTGTTCCTGCGCACGATCGCGGCGCACCGCGGGGCGTTGAGCGAGTTGCTCCATGATCGCGCCGCTGCGGAGGCAGCTCTGGCGCAGGCCATCGACAGCGGGCACCTGATCCGCGACCTGATCTTCATCGAGTACGCGGCCGAGCCGCAACCCGACACCGGCAGCTTCCAGAAGCATGCGGCGTTTCGCGTCGGTCCGCACATCATCCGCGCCAACACGGTGAACGATGCCGGCTGGATGGCCAAGACCGGCTCAGAAGGCATCGCATCGCAAGCGCAGTACCTCGCCGAGCGGGCGGAGATGGACACCTACCCACACCATGACTATGTGATGCAGGTATTTGAATTGGCAGGGCTGCAATTCGGTCGTCTCGATTTCGGCATCGTCGCCGGGCGCCCACAGGCCTACGAGATCAACACCAATCCATCGATGACGCTGACGGTAGCGCACCCCAACGCCAAACGCAGCGAAACCGTGGGGCTCGTCAAATCACGCCTGGCGTCAGCACTGGCGGATGTGACTCAACCGGTTTCTCGGCTGCCGCTGGCGGTGCCGAAGTACTTCAAGAAGCGATTCATGGCCGGACACCGCCCGCGGCGGTTCTGATGGTCAGGACGCGGCCTTCGGGAACTTGGTGCCGATCCACTTGCGCACGCGCTCGGCGTCAGCGATCCGGGTGTGGCGTCCGCTGGAGTCGAGGAACACCATGATCAACTTGCGGCCGGCCATGCTGGCTTGCATGACGAGGCAGCGACCCGCCTCGGAGATGTAGCCGGTCTTTTGCAGCCCAATCTCCCAGGTCGGATTGCTGACCAGGCGGTTGGTGTTGTGGAACTGCAGCTGACGGTGACCGACATCGACCTCGTATTCGGGCGAGGTCGACAGCTCGCGGATCAAGGGATGGGTGTGGGCCAGCTTGACCAAGGTCGCCAGATCGTGGGCGCTGGACTGGTTCTGGCTCGACAGGCCGGTCGGCTCCACATAACGGGTGTCGGCCATGCCCAGCAACTGCGCTTTCGCGTTCATCGCCGACACAAATGCCGACAAGCCACCGGGGTAGTTGCGGCCCAAAGCATGCGCAGCCCGGTTCTCCGACGACATCAGCGCCAGGTGCAGCATTGCCTCACGGGTCAACTGCGTGCCGACGGTCAGCCGCGACCGGCTGCCTTTCTCGGTGTCAACGTCGTCTTGGGTGACGCTCAGCACTTCGTCCATCGGCAAGGCGGCATCGGTAATTACCACCGCCGTCATCAGCTTGGTGATCGATGCAATCGGCAGCACAGCCTGGGAGTTTTTGCTGAACAGGACCTCGTTTGTGTCCTGGTCTACCACCAACGCCACACTGGATTTCAGTTCCAGCGTGTCTCGGGTCGACCGCAGGCCCGCCAGTTCGCCCATCGACGGCTGCGCAAACACGACCTTGACGGCCGCACGGCGCGCCGCCGTCCGCGGCGATGTTGCAACCAGTCGGACTGACACCCTGTGCGCTCTCGTGGCGCTGCGTGCCTTGACCCGAACCGCCACCTGACTCGTTTTTTTGGCCAGGACTCGAACCACCGGGACTGGCTTTGCGCCAGCTTCAGCCCAAACGGGCTGGGCGGTGATACCCACCAGAGCGGCCGAGGCGAGCACTGCGAGCCAATAGCGGGAGAGTTTTGTCACAAGTGCCTCGATTCCGACCGTGGTCCAAAGTGTAGGCCACTCGAAAAAAACGCGCAATATCAAAAAGTTACGTCGCTTTCCTCAAGTGCCTTGTGCATTTTCGACCACCGCCGGATCGACATCAGCCTTGGGCGGCCACCCGCTCCGTCGTGCTGTGCAGTTTGTTCAACGCCGACAGATAGGCTTTCGCCGACGCGACGACGATGTCCGGATCGGCACCAACACCGTTGACCACCCTGCCCGCCAATTGCAGGCGCACCGTCACCTCGCCTTGCGACTCTGTGCTTCCGGAGGTGATGGCATTGACCGAATAGAGCAGCAATTCGGCACCGGTTCCGAGCTTCGACTCGATCGCCTTCAGGCTCGCATCGACCGGGCCATTGCCGTCGCTCTCGGCGTGCAGCTCGGTCGTTCCGGCGGCAAACGCGACGCGGGCGTGCGGCAACTCGCCGGTCTCCGAATGCTGGGACAGCGAGAGCAGGCGGTAATGCTCTTGTTCGGCGGTGACCGATTCGTCCATCACCAGCGCGGTGATGTCCTCATCGAAGATCTCGCTCTTGCGGTCGGCCAGCTCCTTGAACTTGGCGAACGCCGCGTTGACCTCGGTTTCCGACGCCAGCTCGATGCCGAGGTCGTGCAAGCGTTGCTTGAACGCATTGCGCCCCGACAGCTTGCCCAGCACGATCTTGTTGGCGGCCCAGCCCACGTCTTCGGCGCGCATGATTTCGTAGGTATCGCGCGCCTTCAACACGCCGTCCTGGTGGATGCCGGAGGCATGTGCAAAGGCATTCGCACCGACCACGGCCTTGTTGGGCTGCACCACGAAACCCGTGGTCTGCGAAACGAGTCGTGACGCTGCCACGATCTGCGAGGTGTCGATGCCCACCTCGAGCCCAAAATGATCTCGGCGGGTGCGCACCGCCATCACGACCTCTTCCAACGCGCAGTTGCCGGCGCGCTCACCCAGGCCGTTGATCGTGCATTCGATCTGCCGCGCACCGCCAATCTTCACGCCGGCCAACGAGTTGGCCACCGCCATGCCGAGGTCGTTGTGGCAATGCACCGACCAGATCGCCTTGTCGGCGTTCGGGATGCGGGTGCGCAAATCGAGAATGAAGTTGCCGTACAACTCCGGGACCGCGTAGCCGACGGTGTCGGGGATGTTGATGGTGGTGGCGCCTTCGGCGATGACGGCTTCGAGCACACGGCACAGGAAGTCCGGATCAGACCGGTAGCCGTCTTCCGGCGAGAACTCGACGTCACCGGACAGATTGCGTGCAAAGCGCACCGACAGCTTTGCCTGCTCGAACACCTGATCGGGCGTCATGCGCAGCTTTTTTTCCATGTGCAGCGCGCTGGTCGCGAGAAACAGGTGGATGCGCGTTGAAGCACCGCCTTTCAGCGCTTCGGCAGCGCGCGCGATGTCCTTGTCGTTGGCACGTGCCAGCGAACACACGGTGCTGTCTTTGATGGCCTGGGCGATCGCCTTGACGGCTTCGAAGTCACCGTTCGACGATGCCGCAAAGCCGGCTTCAATCACGTCGACCTTCAGCCGCTCCAGCTGCCGGGCGATGCGCAGCTTTTCATCGCGGGTCATCGAAGCGCCCGGAGATTGCTCGCCATCACGCAAGGTGGTGTCGAAGATGATGAGTTTGTCGGCCATGGTCTTGATCCTCAGGTGACGTGAACAGAAAGCAGTTGCGAAAAACAAAACGGCCCGCTGCGTGTGCAAGCGGGCCGACGAGACGAAAACGATGAGACGTGAACGGTCAGCGAGCCCTGGCGGTGCCCAGCAGTAGCGTCAGCGAAACGCGGATCAACGTATTCATCGGCGAAATGTAGCACGCAGCATTCAACGGTGGAGTCCTTGCTCTTCGGGCTCGTCGGTCGAGGTTGCGATCACGCTGACCGGTCGGCCTTTCATGCGCCTCCAGACGTACACCCCGTAGCCCGAACCGGCATACAGACAGAACACCGCGAACAACACGATCGGCGGGTGCAGGTTGATCAACGCGATCGCGAGCGCCAGCGCAACGATGACGATGAACGGCACGGTGCGCTTCAGGCTGACTTCCTTGAAGCTGTAGAACGGGAGATTGGTGACCATCGTCAGACCGGAAATCAGCGTCAGCGCCATCGCCAGGCCAGCCAACCAGCCGCGCATGTCGGATTGTTGATAGCCGGCGTCGTCCATCACCCAGATGAACCCCATCACCACGGCCGCTGCTGCCGGGCTGGGCAGACCCTGGAAGTAGCGCTTGTCGACGACCGTCAGGTTGGTGTTGAAGCGGGCCAGTCGCAGTGCGGCGCACGAGCAGTAGACAAAGGCCACAACCCACCCCGCCTTGCCCATGCCTTTCAACGCCCATTCGTAGACGATCAAGGCCGGCGCCGCACCGAAGGACACCATGTCGGACAGGCTGTCCATCTGCTCGCCGAAGGTGCTCTGCGTGTTGGTCATCCGCGCAACGCGGCCATCCAGGCTGTCGAGCACCATCGCGCAGAAGACACCGATCGCCGCCTGCTCGAAGCGGCCGTTCATGGCCATCACGATCGCATAGAAACCGCCGAACAAGGCTGCCAGCGTGACCAGATTGGGCAACACGTAGACGCCCTTGCGACGCGGGCGCAGCGGGCTGTCGTCGTTGTCGAGATCGGAGGGATGGTCGTCTGTGCCACTCATGTTCATCCAGTACAGGATAGCGCAGGGCATGTAAAAAGCCGCGAGGTGACCCTCGCGGCTCGCCGATGGCTCAGGGTCGCTTGGACCCTGCACACGGGGCTCAGTTTTTCGATTGATCGACCAGACGGTTCTTCTTGATCCAAGGCATCATCGCCCGCAACTGCTCGCCGACGACTTCGATCTGGTGCTCGGCCATCAGGCGACGACGAGACAGAAGTGTCGGCGCGCCAGCACGGTTCTCGAGGATGAAGCTCTTCGCGTACTCACCGGTCTGGATGTCGGTGAGGATCTGCTTCATTGCCTTCTTCGTCTCGGGGGTGACGACCCGCGGGCCCGACACGTACTCGCCGTATTCGGCGTTGTTCGAGATCGAGTAGTTCATGTTCGCGATGCCGCCTTCATAGATCAGGTCGACGATCAATTTGAGTTCGTGCAGGCATTCGAAGTAAGCCATCTCCGGCGCGTAGCCAGCTTCGGTCAGCGTTTCGAACCCGGCCTTGATCAGCTCGACCGCGCCACCGCACAACACCGCTTGCTCGCCGAACAGGTCGGTCTCGGTTTCTTCGCGGAAGTTGGTCTCGATCACGCCGGCCTTGCCGCCGCCGTTGGCCGCCGCGTAGCTCAGTGCCAGATCACGCGCCTTGCCGCTTTTGTCGGCGTGCACAGCGATCAGGTGCGGCACGCCGCCGCCCTGGGTGTAGGTGGCGCGCACGGTGTGGCCCGGCGCCTTCGGCGCCACCATCCACACATCCAGGTCGGCACGGGGAACCACCTGACCGTAGTGCACGTTGAAGCCGTGCGCGAACGCCAGCGAGGCGCCTTGCTTGATGTTCGGTTCCACATCGTTCTTGTAGACCGCAGCGATCTGCTCGTCGGGCAGCAACATCATCACGATGTCGGCGGACTTCACTGCGTCGGCCACGTCCGCGACCTTCAGGCCGGCCTTCTCGACCTTCGCCCACGACGGTCCGCCCTTGCGCACACCGACGGTGACCTTGACGCCGCTGTCGTTCAGGTTCTGCGCGTGCGCATGGCCTTGCGAGCCGTAGCCGATGATGGTGACGTTCTTGCCCTTGACGAGGCTGAGGTCGGCGTCTTTGTCGTAATAAACCTTCATGGTGTTCTCCTGCTTCAAGTTGTTGGGGTATCGGGAAAAGATGCGGTGGGGTCAAACGCGCAAGATGCGCTCTCCGCGCCCGATCCCGCTGGTACCGGTGCGCACGGTCTCAAGGATCGCGGCGCGGTCGATGGCCTCGATGAAAGCATCGAGCTTCGACGAATCGCCGGTCAGCTCGATGGTGTAGCTCTTGTCGGTCACGTCGATGATGCGGCCGCGGAAGATGTCGGCCATGCGCATCATTTCGTCGCGCTCCTTGCCGACCGCGCGCACCTTGATCAGCATCAGCTCGCGCTCGGTGTAGGCGCCTTCAGACAGGTCGACGACCTTGACCACCTCGATCAGCCGGTTCAGGTGTTTGGTGATCTGCTCGATCACGTCGCTGGACCCGGTGGTGACGATGGTCATGCGCGACAGCGAAGGGTCTTCCGTGGGCGCAACCGTCAGGCTCTCGATGTTGTAGGCGCGGGCCGAGAACAGCCCGACCACGCGCGACAGCGCGCCGGCTTCGTTCTCCAGCAGCAAGGCGATGATGTGTTTCATGTGCAGTGTCGGCCCACGGTCAGGGAGAAGGCGGCGGTCACCGCCGACACCTTCGGTGCGGCCTGAAAAAGTGGATGGGTCCGATTCGGTATGAGGTCGGTGGCGGTCTCAAAATCAGGGCAACGGTTCGGCGATGGGTCGTCCCGCGCGGTAACGCGGGGGTCGCACCGGCGTTCAGTGCCTCAGAGATCTTCGGAGCCGAGCAACATCTCGCTGATGCCCTTGCCGGCCTTGACCATCGGCCAGACGTTTTCTTCCTGATCGGTGCGGATGTCGAGGAACACCGTCCGATTTTTCAACCGGATGGCTTCACGCAGCGCGCCTTCCACATCGGAGGGCTTCTCGACCTTCAACCCCACGTGGCCGTAGGCCTCGGCCAGCTTGACGAAGTCAGGCAAGGCATCCATGTAGCTGTGCGAATAGCGGCCACCGTAGTCGAGCTGCTGCCACTGCCGCACCATGCCCAGGTAGCGGTTGTTCAGCGAGATCACCTTGACCGGCGTGCTGTATTGCAGACAGGTCGACAGCTCCTGGATGCACATCTGAATCGAGCCCTCGCCAGTAATGCAAAACACATCCGCGTCAGGCTTGGCCAGCTTGATGCCCATCGCGTACGGCAGGCCGACGCCCATCGTCCCCAGCCCACCCGAGTTGATCCAGCGGCGCGGCTGGTCGAACCGGTAGTACTGAGCAGCCCACATCTGGTGCTGCCCGACGTCCGAGGTGATGTACGCGTCGGAGTCCTTCGTCAACTCCCACAGCTTCTCGATCACGTACTGCGGCTTGATGACGACATCGCTGTGGGTGTACTTCAGACACTCACGCTTTCGCCAGTCGGCGATCTGCGACCACCACGCCCCGAGTGCGTTCGCGTCCGGGCGATTCTGGGCGTCCTTGATCTGGGCGATCAATTCCTGCAACACGTCCTTCACGTCGCCGACGATCGGGATGTCAACCTTGACGCGCTTGGAGATCGACGATGGGTCCACATCGACGTGGATGATCTTGCGTTCGACCGACGCGAAGTGCGCCGGATTGCCGATCACGCGGTCATCGAAGCGGGCACCGACAGCCAGCAGGACGTCGCAGTTCTGCATCGTCATGTTGGCTTCATAGGTGCCGTGCATGCCCAGCATGCCGAGGAACTTCGGATCACTTGCCGGGAAAGCCCCCAGGCCCATCAGCGTGTTGGTGCACGGGAATCCCAGCAGGTTCACCAGTTCGCGCAACTCCGCCGATGCGTTGCCGAGGATCACACCGCCACCGCTGTAGATGTAGGGGCGTTTCGAGGCCAACAGCAACTGCACCGCCTTGCGGATCTGTCCAGTGTGCCCTTTGCGCACCGGGCTGTACGAACGCATCTCCAGCGTGGCGGGGTACGAGAACGGCGCCGTGTTCACCGACACGTCCTTCGGAATGTCGACCACCACCGGGCCGGGGCGGCCGGTGCGTGCGATGTGGAAAGCTTTCTTCAGCGTCAGCGCCAGATCTCGCACGTCCTTCACCAGGAAGTTGTGCTTGACGATTGGGCGCGTGATGCCCACCGTGTCGCATTCCTGGAAGGCATCGAGGCCGATCGCTGGTGTCGGCACCTGCCCAGTGAGGATCACCATTGGGATGCTGTCCATGTAGGCGGTGGCAATGCCGGTGATCGCATTCGTCACACCGGGGCCGGAGGTGACCAGCGCCACGCCGACCTCGCCGGTCGCCCGGGCATAGCCATCGGCCGCATGAACCGCCGCCTGCTCGTGCCGCACCAGCACGTGTTCGATGGTGTTTTGTTTGTAGAGCGCGTCGTAGATGTAGAGAACGGCGCCGCCTGGATAACCCCACAGAAACTGAACGTTCTCGGCCTGCAGGCAGCGAACCAGGATTTCAGCGCCGTTGGGCTCGTCGGGAGGGGTGGCTGCGGCGTTCGCAGCGGAGGGCGCCAATGCGGCGCGTTTGACTTCAGCGTCTGACATGTCGATTTAGAACCTCTGTGGATTTCTCTAACGAAAAACCATCGGTGCGCCTCTCCACGCTCTTGTGAAACGGGTGTGGCGCCTGGTGAATCACCGTCAGGATGCCTCAGGTCGAGAACACCAGCGGCGGTCCATCTGTTGTGCAACCTTGCATTATGACATCCTCATCCTTGGATCGCAGCGGAGACGACAGCCCAACGTGGTGCGATGAGATACTCCGCAACCGTCTGACCCGCCCCGTGATGAGGCGCACTCGCCTTGGCTTCCGAACAAGAACTGTCTGCTTTTCTCAAGAGTGTGGAAAAACGCGCCTTCAAGCGAGCGGTGTTTGCCGTGCGCGACGAGGATGCCGCCCTGGATGTGGTGCAAGACGCCATGATCAAGCTGGCCGAGAACTATGCGGACCGGCCACCGGCCGAATGGCCTCCGTTGTTCCAACGCATCCTGTCGAATGCGACGATGGACTGGTTCCGGCGGCAAAAAGTACGGGGTGCACTTTTCCGCAATTTTTCGGACTTCGAGCCCGCCGGCGGGGACGAGGATTTCGATATCCTGGAGGTGCTCGAATCTTTTGCCGGGGGTGCTTCGGCCGAAAGTGCGTCGGATGTGGTCTCACGCGGCCAGGTTTTTGCATTGATCGAAACCCAGATCGGCGATTTGCCAGCCCGTCAACGAGAAGCGTTTCTGCTGCGTTATTGGGAAGAGCTTGATGTCGCAGAGACTGCGCTGGCGATGGGTTGCTCCGAGGGAAGCGTCAAAACGCATTGTTCCCGGGCGGTGCACGCGCTGGCGAAGGCGCTAAAGGCGAAAGGAATTACCCTGTGAATGCAATTGAACACTCTGCTGACCACCGGGTCGCCACGTTGGAATCCCGCTTCGGGATGCTGGTGTCGGCCCGCCTGAGCGAAGGCACCCAGCAGTTGCCACATGACGTCACCGAACGCCTGCGCCACGCGCGGCAGGTGGCGCTGGAACACCGACAGAGCACGTCGTCGGTGCAGGTCAATGCCGCGTCAATCGGGCTGTCGTCGGCTGCCACGTTGTTGTTTGGCGGGCGTGCCAACGGAAAATCATGGTGGACGTCGCTGACGGCGCTGGTTCCGTTGGCAGCCTTGTTGCTCGGTCTGGGCCTGATCGGGCGCTTCCACCTGCAAGACCAGATTGCCGCGGCTGCCGAGGTCGATGCAGCGTTGTTGTCGGATGACCTGCCACCGGCCGCCTACAGCGACCCCGGCTTTGTCGAGTTCCTGAAGACGTCACGCGAGTGACCGATGTCAGCATGCCGCGCGCTGTCGAACCGCTGAGCAAACGCCCGGTCGCCGATCGGCCATGTGCGTGTGTATCGGTGTTTGTGGTTGCCGCAAGCTGCCTGATTGGGTCCGCGCTGGCCGCGGGTGCAGCGGCGCAGAGTCAAGCCGTGCCGAATAGAGCCCCGCCTGCCGCCAAAATTGAGAAGTCACCCACCTGGGACAGCCTGTCCCCTGGTCAACGGGTGGCCCTGCAACCGCTTCAGCACGAGTGGCGAACCATCGGTTCCGACCACAAGCAGAAATGGCTTGAAGTCGTCGCTCAGTTCCCGATCAAATCCGCCGATGAGCGTCAGCGCATTCAGGCGCGCATGACCGAATGGGCTGCACTGACACCAGAGCAACGAGGCGCTGCCCGCCTGCAGTTCAAGCAGGCGCAGCAGCTGGCTCCGTCGAACCGGCAAGCTCGCTGGGAGGCGTACCAAGCGCTGCCCGACGCTGAAAAGAAGGAGTTGGCTGCGCGCGCAGCGCCGGTGGCCTCCACCGGCATCTCATCGAAGCATCGCGCCCAGGCAGCGGATGCGCGTGATGCGGATTCCGGCAACGTTCAAACCAAGTCCAACGAGGTCGTCCCGCCGGACGTCCGTCGTCAGGCCCGCTCGGTGGCGCCCACGCTGGTTCAGGCCCCGACCGGCGCGACAACCACACTGATCTCGAAACGCCCCACGCCGCCCGCGCACCAGCAGGCGGGGTTGCCAAAAATCACGGCGTCGCCCAATTTCGTCAACCCCTCGACCTTGCTGCCGAAACGCGGCCCGCAAGGTGCGGCGGTGGTCTCGGCCAACGCATCGGCACCTGCGGCGGCTCGTCCTTGACCTGGGCATGACAACCAGCCTGCTGAATCCGCTCCCGTCGACGGTGTTGCCAGCGCCCAGCCTGCGGCGACGCATGGCCTGCTTCATCTACGAAGGAATAATCCTGTTCGGCATCGGGTTGATTCCCGGCGCCGTCGGCGCCTTGTTCGTCGCGCTGACGGGCCAGACCCATCCGCTGCAAAGCGAGACTGCACTGCGCCTCCTCGCGTTCGTGGTCTATGGCGTCTACTTCACTTATTTCTGGTCACGGCGCGGGCAGACGCTGCCGATGCAGACGTGGCACATCCGCGTGGTCACCCTCGCCGGCGACAAGTTGAGCCAACCGCGCGCGTTGGCCCGCTACCTCGTCAGCTGCCTCTGGTTCGCGCCAGCCGCGCTGATCGCAGCACTGAACCACTGGACGCGCTGGGACGCGCTGGCGGCTGTCGCGGTCGGTGTGGTCGGCTACGCGCTGCTCGCACTGCTACACCCCCAGCACCAGTTCTGGCACGACGCGATCTGCGGTACGCAGCTTGTCGATGCCAAGCCCGAGCCCAGGCGCAAACCCTGAGCAACCCACAGGCTGAGCCCCGCTCGCGCAGGCAGGTGGGCAGGCACAATCGCCGCGCATGACGACCAACCTCTACAAGGGCCGCACCGGCCTCGACCGTGTGGTACACGCCACCGGCTATTCGATCGAAGGGCTGAAAGCGGCCTACCGCGGCGAAAGCGCTTTCCGGCAGGAGTTCTGGCTCGCGGTGCTCATGCTGCCAGCCGCGTTCTGGCTCGGCGGGTCCTGGGTCGAGGTCGCTCTGCTGGCCGGATCGGTGATCCTGGTGCTGATCGTCGAGCTGCTCAATTCGGGGATCGAAGCAGCGATCGATCGCGTGTCGTTTGAGCTGCACGAGCTGTCCAAGCGCGCCAAGGACCTCGGCAGCGCGGCCGTTTTTCTGTCCCTGCTGCTGTGCGGTGGCATCTGGCTGGCCGCCCTGTGGCACCGCTTCCTCGGCTGACTGGTCGCAGGCCCACGAACCACCAGCCACAAAAAAAGCCCGCACACCGCGGGCTTTTTGATGGGCCGGACAGGCGTCAGATCGCTTCTTCGCCGGTCTCGCCGGTGCGGATGCGCACCACCTGGTCGATCGAGGTGACGAAGATCTTGCCATCGCCGATCTTGCCGGTCTTCGCGGCCTTGACGATGGCCTCGATGCAACGGTCGAGGTCGGCGGTCTTGACCATCACCTCCACTTTCACCTTCGGCAGGAAGTCGACCACGTACTCCGCACCGCGGTACAGCTCGGTGTGCCCCTTCTGACGCCCGAAACCCTTGACTTCGGTCACCGTCAGGCCGGTCACGCCGACCTCGGCCAGCGCTTCACGCACTTCTTCGAGTTTGAATGGTTTGAGGATGGCGGTGATCTGCTTCATACGGGCCCTGGCGTTGGTTTGATCGGAGTTTAAGCGCGGATCAAGCCCTGAACTTCGAGGTGATCGGGTAGCGCCAATCGCGTCCGAACGCGCGATGCGTGATGCGGATGCCCACAGGCGCCTGGCGGCGCTTGTACTCATTGACCTTGATCAGCCGCGTCACGCGCTCAACATCGGCACGATCGAAGCCCGCCGCCACGATGTCTTCGATGCTCTGGTCATCTTCCATGTAGCGCTCGACGACCTCATCGAGCACCGCGTACTCGGGCAGGCTGTCCCGATCTTTCTGGTCGGGCCGCAACTCGGCCGAAGGCGCGCGGGTCAGGATGCGCGTCGGGATCACCTCGCCGCGGCCGCCGTTGGGCTGCGCGTTTTTCCAGGCGCACAGGCGATAGACGAGTGTTTTCGCCACATCCTTGATCACCGCGAAGCCGCCGGCCATGTCGCCGTACAGCGTGCAGTAGCCGGTGGCCATCTCGCTCTTGTTGCCAGTGGTCAGCACGATCGCGCCGAACTTGTTCGACAGTGCCATCAGCAGGGTGCCGCGGATGCGCGCCTGGATGTTTTCCTCGGTGGTGTCTTCAGCACGACCGGCGAACTCGGTGGCCAGGCTCTGCTTGAACGACGCGAACATCGGCGCGATCGAAATTTCGTCGTAGCGCACGCCCAATCGCTCGGCCATGTCGCGCGCATCAATCCACGAAATGTCGGCGGTGTAGGGCGACGGCATCATCACCGCGCGCACCTTATCGGCACCCAGCGCATCGACGGCGATCGCCAGCACCAGCGCCGAATCGACACCCCCACTCAGACCGATCAGGGCGCCCGGGAAGCCGTTCTTGCCGATGTAGTCGCGCACGCCGGTGACCAGCGCCGCCCAGGCCTGGGCCTCGATGCACGGCACCGGCATGACGTCTCCCACTGCCGTGTCGGCTGACACCTCCAGCATCAGCAGCGACTCCTCGAACATCGGGGCTCGTGCCGTTACGCATCCGGCCGCATCGACCGCGAAAGAGGCCCCGTCGAACACCACCTCGTCCTGCCCACCGGTCAGGTGCGCATACAGCAATGGCAGGCCAACATCGCGTGCGCGCTCGCCCATGCGCGCCTCACGCTCCTCGACCTTGCCCAGGTGGTACGGCGAGGCGTTCAGCACGCACAGCACCTGCGCGCCAGCCGCCTTGGCGCTGCGGGCCGGTTCGTCGAACCAGGCGTCCTCACAGATCGCCAAACCGAAGCGCAGCCCATCCACCTCGAACACCACGGGCCGAAGCCCCGCATCGCGACCCGAAGCGAAATAGCGCCGTTCGTCGAAGACCTGGTAATTCGGCAGCTCACGTTTGCAGTAGGTCGCGATCACGCAGCCGTCGCTCAGCACCGACGCCGCGTTGTACCGGCGCGGCACCGCGTGCGATTTCGTGCGCACATCGGCCTGGTGGGCAAACTGGTGCGGATGGCCGACGACCACATGCAAGCCCGGCAGGTCCGCCAGCGCGGTCGCGCAATCGGCCAGCGCATCACGGCAGGCCTGCATGAAGGCCGGGCGCAGCAGCAAATCCTCCGGCGGATAACCACACAGACTCAGCTCTGGCGTCACGACCAGCCGCGCGCCCTGAGAATGCGCACGGCGTGCAAATTCGACGATCTTGGCGGCGTTGCCGACCATGTCACCGACCGTCGCATTGATCTGCGCCAGCGCGACTTTGACCACAGGAAGGGAGCTCATGTTCAAGGCGGAAGCACAGGGCAGGAATCAGAAGGCACAGCAGCATTGAAGAATACTGTCATTCGGGTTCACGACCACCCTGCCGGCATCGCAGCTGCCGACTGGAACGCGCTTCTGGCCGACCAAGCCAGCGCCACGCCGTTCATGCGCCATGAGTACCTGCTGGCGCTGCACGAGTCTGGCAGCGCCACCGCCAAAACCGGCTGGCAGCCGCAGTTCCTGTCGGTGCACGAGGGCGATACGCTGGTGGCAGCCTGTCCGCTGTACATGAAGACCCACTCCTACGGCGAATACGTGTTCGACTGGGCATGGGCTGATGCCTACCGCCGCCATGGCCTGGACTACTACCCGAAACTGCTCGATGCCGTGCCCTTCACACCGGTGCCCGGGCCGCGCCTGCTGGCACGTGATGCGGCATCACGCGTCGCGCTGTTGAAGGGCATGCAGAAGCTGGTGGCGCAAGCCGGCCTGTCGTCGGCGCACCTGCTCTTTCTCGACGAGGCCGACTGCGCCGCGGCCCGCGAGGCCGGCTGGATGCTGCGCAGCACAGTGCAGTTCCATTGGACCAACCGCGCGCCGCAGCCCTACGCCGACTTCGCCGATTTCCTGGCCAGCCTGCAGCGCGAGAAGCGCAAGAAGATCCAGCAGGAGCGGCGGCGTGTCACCGACGCCGGGGTCAGCTTCGACACCTTGCAAGGCGCGGCCATCACCGAGGCCGATTGGGATTTCTTCTACCGCTGCTACGCCCTGACCTACCAGGCGCACCGCTCCACGCCCTACCTGACGCGCGACTTCTTTGCTCGGATGGCGCAGACGATGCCCGAACACTGGCTGCTGTTCATCGCCCGCCGCGACGGCGAACGCATTGCGGCCTCACTGATTGGCATCGACCCCGCCAACGGCAGCGCCTTCGGCCGCTACTGGGGCGCTACCGAAGGCATCAGTTGCCTGCACTTCGAGGCCTGCTACTACCAGCCGCTGGCGTGGTGCATCGCCCACGGCTACCAGCGCTTCGAGGGCGGCGCGCAGGGCGAGCACAAGATGGCCCGCGGCCTGCTGCCGGTGCAGACGCAGTCAGCGCACTGGCTGGCGCATCCGCAGTTCGCCGAGGCGGTGGCGAACTTCCTGCAGCAAGAAGGTGCAGGCGTTGCTCAGTACGTTGATGAACTGAACGACCGCCTGCCGTTCAAGGATTGACAACGGTGAGCGGTTGATAATTCCCGTGTTGCATTCGGTGACGGTACCCAGCGGACAGGCACCACCATCCCACTCCATGTTTCCCACACGTCTGATTCTGCTGTGCTGCGCGTCCGCCTTGCTGGGTGCCTGTGCGCGACCCACCGTCAAAGCCCCTGCACCCATTCCACCTGAACCCGTCAAGGTCGAAGCATCGGTCGCCCCCCCTGCCCTGCCGCCGCCCTCGACCCCGCAGCAGGCGCACAAGCTCGCGATCGCTGCAGTCGACCTGCTCGAAGCCGGCAATGAAGACCAGGCCAAGGCCGAGTTGCAGCGGGTGCTGGCTGGGGACCCGAACAACAAGCTCGCACAGAGCCTGTTGCGCCAGATCACCGCCGACCCGGTCGCGCTGCTCGGCCGCGAGTCGTTCCCATACACCGTGCGGGCCACCGACACGCTGTCGCGCATCGCCGGGCGCTTCCTCGGCGACATCTACGCGTTCTACATCCTGGCGCGCTACAACGACATCAAGATCCCGCGCCAGGTGTCCGGTGGCCAGGTGATCCGCATCCCTGGCAAGGCACCGCCGCTTGGCACGCTGGAGGCAGAGCCGCGCCGCACCGACAAGCCGGCCACGGGCGCGTCGACCTCGCCAGCGGCACCCGCAGCGGCCGAACCCAGCGCCGGGGAGAAAGCGCTGACCAGTGCCAACGCCGCCGAAAAACGCGGTGACCTGGAGCGTGCCTACAGCGACTACCGTGTGGCCACCAGCGGCGCACTGAGCACCGAGGCCCGGGCCAAGGCCGAAGCCCTGCGCCGCCGCCTGGTGCAGGGATACACGCTGAACGCCCGCAGCGCTTTTGCCAAGCAAGACCTCGATGGCGCGATCCGCCATTGGGACCGTGTGATGCAGCTCGAGCCCGGCAACGACACCGCCCGGCTGGAACAGCAGAAGGCCATGGCGCTGAAGGAAAAGATCAAGTCGCTGAAGTGAACGGCTCGGGTTGGCGAGTCAGCGACTAGCGGCTCGTCACCTCGGCTGGTTTCGAGACGACAGCAACGCGCAGTTGCTTCAAGCGATTGGCGACACGCGCATCGCTGGGGTGCAGGCGCAGGCTCTTTTCCAGCAACGCGATGGCGCCCGCGGTGTCGCGCGCGGCCAGCACATCATCGGCCTTGCGCTCGTAGAAATCGGCCAGCAGGTTGCGCGCGGCGCGGTCGTTGCGGTCGGCGGCGATGCGCCGCTCCAGCAGGCCGATCGCGCTGTCGATCTCGCCCTGCCGGGCCAGGACCGTTGCATGCTCGAGTTCATTTCGATCGCTCCCCGCAGGGGCCACCGCCTTGTCGTTCGGGCGCATCGCCTCGGTGCCGCGACGCATCAGCGCCAAGCGCGACAGCCGCCCGAGCTGCTGGCGCTTGACACGCTCGCGCTCGATGCTGCGCAAGGCGTCTGCGGCAAACAATGAGTCCGGCTGCAACGCGAGCACGGCCAGGTACCCCTGCATTGCCGTGTCGAGATCGCCGCGACGCTGTGCCTGCGCTGCACGCGGCAGGCGCTCGG
>JANMXL010000078.1:0-2244 GCA_031380885.1 Burkholderiales bacterium
TTCGAATCAGCCTTGCGGCTGTGGCACGGCACCCCGATCGATGCGGCCACCGCGCTGTGGGTGGCGGGCATCGGCCTGGCGGTCAATCTGGTCTCGGCGTGGCTGCTGCATGGTGCCGATGACGCACCCCACGGACATGACCATGGCCCAGCTGCATCTAGTGAGGATGGCCACGCCCACGCCCACGCCCCCGCCCACGCGCATGACAACGATCACCACAACCATGCCGCGCAAGCGCACGCCGACCACCCCATCGCCACCGCCGACGGTGGCCACGACCTGAACCTGCGCGCGGCCTATGTGCATGTGCTGGCCGACGCCCTGACCTCGGTGCTCGCCATCATCGCGCTCGCAGCAGCCTTGTGGCTGGGCTGGCAGTGGCTCGATCCGCTGGTCGGCGTGCTGGGCGCGGTGGTTATCGGCGTGTGGTCGGTCGGGCTGTTGCGCCAGACGGCAGCGGTGCTGCTCGACCGCGAGATGGACCACCCGCTGGTCGATCAGATCCGCAGCGCCATCGAGTCCGACGGCGATGCCCGCGTGGCCGACCTGCACCTGTGGCGCGTCGGCCGCCAGCAGTACGCCGCCATCGCCAGCATCGTGGCCGATGCGCCGCTGCCCTCGGCCGACTACCGCGCGCGGCTGGTTGGCTACGCAGCGCTGGTGCACCTGTCGCTGGAGGTCAACCAGTGCCCGGGTGCCGATGCGCTTAACAACAACTCCCCGCTCATGCGCCCCTAACTTTTTTGCTCGCAAACAGCCTGTGAGATTGCCTGATGACTGTCCCCACTTACGACCGTTTCATCGAGCCCATCCTGCGATATCTGGCCGGGCACCCCGATGGCGCACCTGCGCGCGACGTCCACGAGGCGGCTGCCGGCATGCTGCAGGTGTCGGACGACGAAAAGCAGGAATTGCTGCCGAGCGGCAGTCAGCCCATCTACAAGAACCGCGCTGGATGGGCGCACGACCGATTGAAGCGAGCCGGCCTGTCGAGCAGCCCGCGGCGGGGATTCTGGCAACTCACCCCGAAGGGCAGCGAGTACGCGCTGGCACATGCCGAGCCGTTGGGACAACTTGAGATTGAGCAGCTTGCCCGTGACTACATGGAAGTCCTTTTGCGGCCTGCAGTGGGAGACGGTGCGCCGAATGCCGCAACGCTGATTCCCGGCGTGACCGCAACCCCCGCGACCGTCAGCCCCGATGACCGGCTCGGGCTGGCCATCGTCGAGCTTCGGGCGGCCGTTGCGTCAGAGCTCCTCGAAACCTTAGCGACAGTGTCGCCCTCGTTCTTCGAGACCATTGTTCTCGACCTGCTTCATCGGATGGGCTACGGCGCGAGCCGTGCAGACCTTCAGCGAGTCGGCGGTTCAGGCGATGGCGGGATCGATGGCGTCATTTCACTGGACAAGCTGGGGTTGGAAAAAGTCTACGTCCAGGCCAAACGTTGGCAGGGCACTGTGGGGCGGCCTGAAGTGCAAGGTTTCTATGGCGCTCTGGCGGGGCAGCGTGCGAACAAGGGCGTGTTCATCACCACCTCTGGGTATTCGCAACAGGCCATCGACTTCGCCAAATCCGTGGAGCGTGTGGTGCTGATCGACGGCCGCCGCTTGGTCGAACTGATGATGGATCACGACGTGGGTGTTTCCGGGCGCACGGTGCGAATTCCCAGGTTCGACAGCGACTACTTCGACGAGGAATCGACTTAAGGGCGGAGTCGATTCACGAGCCGTTCAACGCTTCCCACTGAGCCGGCGTGCCGACGTTTTCCCACGGGCCGCGGTAGACCTCGGCGGTCACGCGCTGTGCCCGCATTGCACTGAACAGCAGCGGGCCCAGCGCGGCGCGGGTGCCGGGCGCGATGCCGTCGAACAGCGCGGCGCGGCACAGCGCGATGTTGGCGTAGGTCCAGCGCTGGCCGTCGGGGCCGGGGCCATCTGCGAGGCCGAGGCCGTCGGCATCGATACCGAAATCGCCTTGCGGGTGGTAGGGTGGGTTCGGCACCAGCCACAGGTGGGCGAGGTGGTCGCTGGCGGCAAATCGCCGCGCCACCGCGCCATCGAAGCGAAAGCCCGGCATGTGGATGTCGGCCGACACAACCCAGAAGCAGTCGCGATCGGGCGCGTCCGGCGCGCCGCGCAGCAGCGGCAGCGCGGTCGCGATGCCGCCCGCGGTTTCGAGCGCCCCGCCGTGGTCGCGGCCTTCTTGCGAGTAGTGCAGTGCCAACCCGAAACGCGAGCCATCGCC
>JANMXL010000127.1:0-1645 GCA_031380885.1 Burkholderiales bacterium
GTGGGTGAAGTGGACGACAGCCTGGGTCCTGTGGCTGGACATCGCAGTGGGTGTCGGCGCTGGGACGGCGGGCGCCGTCACCACCTCGGCCAGCCAGCCGATCGGCGGCACCGGTGTCAGCAAGCCAGCGGCCAGTAGCGCGTTTCGCGAGATCAAGTGGGACGATCTGGTGCCCAAGGACTGGGACCCGCTGAAGCAATTCAAGGGGATCAACTTCAGCCTGATGAACGACAGCGATCCGCGCGCCAACGAGATGCTCAAGCGCATGCGCGAAACCTGGGACAACGCGCCGACCAACAACGACCTGGACGGCGCTTCAGTGCGCATTCCCGGCTACCTGGTGCCGCTGGAGGACACGAAGAGTGGCCTGAAGGAATTCCTGCTGGTGCCGTACTTCGGCGCCTGCATCCACACCCCACCGCCGCCGGCCAACCAGATCATCTACGTGAAGGCCGACAAGCCGCCGAAGGGCTTCCGTTCGATGGACACGGTGTGGGTCAGCGGCACGCTGAAAACATTGCGCAGCGACAGCTACATGGGCGCCAGCGGCTACCGCATGGACGCGGTGGTGGTCGAGCGTTACCTCGAACCGAAGTGAGCCGCCCGCCCCGCGCGCCGACAGCGTACTGATGTTCGCGCCGTCTCAACACGATGTGCGCCGCTTCTTCTGCGAAGCGCACGCCAAGGCACGCGGTCGGATGCCAATGACCGCGCTGGAAATCGTCGCGGCCGATTGGATCGCCGTGCACCCGGAGTACCACGCCGAAGTCGCCGATGTTGATGCCGCGTTGGCGGCCGTCTATGACATCGATGCCGGTCGCACCAACCCGTTCCTGCACCTGTCGATGCACCTGTCGATCAGCGAGCAGGTGTCGATCGATCAGCCGCGTGGCATCCGACAGGCGGTCGAGTTGCTGGCCGCACGCTGCGGCTCGCTGCACGACGCCCACCATGAAGTGATGGAGTGCCTGGGCGAAATGATGTGGGCCTCGCAGCGCAGCGGCCTGGTCCCCGACGGCGAGCGCTACATTGAGACTGTTCGGCGCCGGGCGACGCGGGATTGAGGGTTCGCCCGCCCCCCGTGTATGAGGGGGTTGGATGTCACACGACAGGCCGAGGCGCGGTGCTATCGTGAATTTTTAACGCTTTTGGGGAGCATTGCGATGATGAACACTGCGTCTTGCCGCCGTTGGATTTCCACTGCTGCGCTGCTCGTGGCAGCGGCTTTCGCTGCCCCTGCCCAGGCAGCGGTGGCCGTCAGCCCGTACAGCGGGTTGGTCGTGTTTGGTGACAGCTTGTCGGACAACGGTAATAACGCGGTGGCGCTGTTTAACGCGCCGTACTTCCTTGCCCCAACCCAACCTGCAGCCATCACCAGCAACAGGTTCGTCGCCTTCGCTCCTTCCAGCAGCGGAACCTATTCCAACGGCCCGGTGTGGGTCGATGCGGTGGCAACGGCGCTGCTCGGCAGCGCTTTCCCAGCCCGCGCAGCGCTGCTCGGCGGCACCAATTACGCGTCAGGCGGTGCCGAAACCAGCCTGAATACGCCGGTTTTTGGGAGCACCGTTCCCACTTTCAGTTTGCAGAGCCAGGTCAATTTCTTTTTGGGCGCTCCCGGCCGAGTCGTGGACAGCGGCGCGTTGTA
>JANMXL010000131.1:0-16716 GCA_031380885.1 Burkholderiales bacterium
ACGCGAACACCTGATCGTGTTCACCGACACGGCGCAGACCGCACAGGTATGGCAGTGGGTTGCCCGCATTCCCGGCAAGCCGGCGCAATACCGGGAAGTGCACTTCCGCAAAGGCGAATCGGCAGAACTGCTCAAGCAGAAGCTGAGCCGCCTGCGCTTCACGCTCGACGAAGAAGAGCTGCTGACCGTGTTGGGTGTGACCCGGCGACTCGAAGATGCCAAACCGCGCGACAAGGTTACCGACAAGTTCTATAAGGAGTTCAAGCAGCAGCGCGATGCGTTCGAAGAATTCATCGACGGCATCCCCAAGCTCAATGAGGATTTGCGTTGGTACGCTGCGGTGCTCATCAACCGGTTGATGTTCATCTGGTTCCTTCAGGAAAAGCAGTTCCTGGATGGCAAGAAGCGCTATCTGCAGGACCGCTTGGCGGCGCACATGGCGACCACACAGACGCAGAGCTTCTACAAGACGTTCTTGTGCCCATTGTTCTTTCGCGGCTTTGCGCTGGAGCGCACCGATGCCAACCGGGCGCAGATCGACGCCGAGTTCGGCAAGGTGCCGTATCTGAACGGCGGCCTGTTCTCGCAGCACGAGCTGGAAGAACGCTACGGCGATGCACTGGACGTTGCCGATGCCGCACTGGACAAACTCTTCGCCTTCTTCGACGCCTGGGAATGGCACCTCGACGACCGGCCGCTGAAGAACGACCGCGAGATCAACCCTGACGTGCTGGGCTACATCTTCGAGAAGTTCGTCAACCAGAAGCAGATGGGGGCGTACTACACGAAGGAAGACATCACCGAGTACATCGGCAAGAGCACCATCATCCCGGCGCTGCTTCACAAGGTGCGCAGCAAGCTCCCCGGGGCGTTCGACGCGATGGCATGGCCACTGCTGAAAGCCGAGCCCGACCGCTACATCTACCCGGCCATGCTCAAGGGCGCAGACATGGTCTACCCGGCGAAGATAGAAGCCGGGCGCAACACCGATGCGCCTGACTTGCTGGCGCGCCGACAGGGCTGGAACGCCAAGACTCCGGATGAATGGGCTCTGCCCACTGAAATCTGGCGCGAAACGATCGCAAGGCACGACCGTACGCGTGAAGTCCGCGCGCTGCTCGCAGCGGGCAACGTGAGCGAGATTGGTGACCTGATCACCTACAACCTCGACATCCGCCGCTTTGCGCAGGACCTGATCGAGCGCTGCACCGACGCACCCGTGCTGCGCGAGTTCTGGGCCGTGCTGGCTGGCCGCGTACCCCGCAAGTCCGGCGAGAAATTCCGCCCTGCATTGAGCGTGCTGGACCCGACCTGCGGCTCGGGCGCCTTCCTGTTCGCCGCGCTCAACATCCTGAAGCCCTTGTACGACGCGGCACTGGGCACCATGGCGGGCCTGCTGCTCGATGCCGACCAGAGCGCGAACAAGAAGAGCCCGGAGAAGTGGAAGGACATCGAAGAGACCGTCGAGCGATTTGCGACCTTGCGCGATGACCGGGCGCGCGACTACGCCGTCATCAAGCACATCATCGTGCACAACCTGTACGGCGTGGACATCGAAGAGCAGGCCACCGAAATCGCCAAGTTGCGACTGTTCCTCAAGTTGGTGTCATTGCTTGAACCCGGCGACACCATCGAACCGCTGCCGGACATCGACTTCAACATTCGCCATGGCAACACCTTGGTGGGCTATGCCACGGCAGATGAAACAGAAGCTGCGGTGAAGGGCGCGACGCAGGGCAACCTTTTCAGCGACGCGTGGGAGGACATCCGGATTCGTCTGGTCGCCGTGGAGGAAACCTATCACCAGTTCCAGATTCAGCAGGTGCAGCGCGGCGGCCATGTCACGCCGCAAGACAAGCAGGCGCTGGCAGCACAACTGGGCGAGTTGGAGGAAATGCTCAACTTCCACCTGTGCCGCGCCTATGGGAAAGACCCGACGAAGGCCAAGCAGTTCGCCGCTTGGAAGGCGAGCCACAAACCGTTTCACTGGTATGTTGATTTCTATCCACTTATGGCTGCAGGCGGGTTTGACGCAATTGTCGGCAATCCACCGTACGTCGAAGTGCCGAAGGACATCAATCGAGAACTGCTTCAGAACACGTTCCAGACAATCGGGCCGCGGTGGACCCGAGATGAAGATCTCTACGTACTTATAGTCGAGCGCAGTCTCCGGCTCGCGGATCAGCGCTGTGGTCAGTTCGGAATGATCGTTCCACTGTCGATGGCTTTCTCGACAAAGCGTCAGTTTGTTCGACTGAGAGATCTCATCCAAAGCGACGATCGCATGTGGTGGTGCAGCCACTTTGACCGAATTCCAGCGTCGCTGTTCGGTGGCGAAGTTCGAACGCGCTGCACTATTGCGATTGCTTCGCAACGCATGTCTAAGAAGGTAAGCCAATTGGCAACGACATCGCTGTTGCGATGGTCTGCGGAGTTCCGCGAGGTCTTGTTTCCTACGTTCCGCTTTGCCATGTCAGAGATCGACATTGCCGCAGGCATAGCAAAGGTCGGCGATCAGATACAGGCCGATGGCCTCAAAAAACTGCTTGAGGCCGACAGCCCCTTACGTGCCGACCTTCGCAGGTCCATTTCCTTCAATGAGCTGGCAGCTATCGCGCCAGATTTCCCGGAGCTATGTGTATTTGTAGGAGGGACCGCATACAACTGGTTCCCCGCGTGGCGAGAAATTCCGTCGACGACGAACGCGGTAGGTCAGCCGTCACTTCCTGCGAGGACTGCGGGCTTCTTATTCGAGAGCGAAGAACAGGCCGACGCCGTTTTTGCACTGCTTTGTAGCTCCCTTGGATACTGGTGGTGGGCGACAACGTCAGATGGATTTAACCTGAAGAAGTGGCTCTTGGAAAGGTTCCCGCTTTCGATCGCGCTCGTACCGGAGCAGGCTCGAGGCGAGCTGGCGGAACTTGGCAAAGCTTTGCGCGTAGTTCTGGCTCGCAACTATGTCTACAAAGACAATAGGGGGCGTATCGGAAACTTCTTCTTGCCAGGATGCGAGAGACAAGTTTTTGAGATTGACTCCTTCTTGGCCGAGAAGATTCCGGCACTATCGGTCGCATTCTTCGCCAGCATTCAGAGTTCGAACGCCTCCTTCTCTCGGGTCACCGTTGGCGATCAAGACGAGGGCTTGGATGATTGACCTCCCCGCCCCTCAAGCCGCCACTCGCCTCGCCGCGCTGCTGCAATCCCCCGAGTCGAGGACGCTCGACTTCAAGCGCCTGGGCGGCGGCAAGGTGGCGAAGATGTTGGAGACGATCTGCGCCTTCGCCAACACCGACGGGGGACTGCTGGCGGTGGGTATCGCTGACCCGAAGGAAGTGAAGCCGGGCGACAAGCCGCAACACCGGCTTTGGGGCCTGCAAGAAAACCTCGAGGCCTTCGATGAACTGCAGCGCAAGTGCCGCACGCATTTCAACCCGCCCATCGTCACCCTCAGCTTCTTCCGCCTGCCCTGCACGCTGCACGACGGCAGCGCCGGCCACGTGGCACTGCTACGCGTGGGCAAGAGCGAACGTGTGCATTCGGTGGTCGACGGGGGCACCTGGTCGCGCGGGGACGCCAGCAACCGGCAACTCGGCGCAACCGAGATCACCAATTTGTCGTACCAGCGTGGCGAGCGCAGCGCCGAGAGCGAGACGGTGGCGGTGCCGTTGAGCTTGCTGGAAACAGCCACTTGGCACAGCTTCGTCAGCAGCCGCAACATGCGGGCGGGCAGCCTGGCCGAGCGCTTGCAGCGGATCGGCCTGGCCGAGGCGGTAAAGGGCACGGCGGCCGATGGCACGGGCGCAGAGGTTCACCCACGCCGCGCGGCGGTGCTGCTGTTTGCCGAGGAACCCGGCAGCCTGCTTGCGGCCTTCGGCACACGCGCCGACATTCGGCTGATGGTCTACGCCGGCAAGGAAGTGGGCACGGGCGCCACGCCGAACCTGCGCAAGCCACCGCGGACGATTCGCGGGCCGTTGATCGAACAGATCGACACAGCCGTGCGGGCGGTGCTCGATGAACTGGCACAAGGGCTCACGCTTGCCAGCAGTGGGTTCAAGACGCGCCACAAGTACCCCGAGCGGGTGGTGACAGAGGCCATCGTCAACGCGGTGATTCACCGCGACTACCGGCTCAACCGCGACATCGTGATCCGCATCTTCGACGACCGCATCACGGTGGAAAGCCCGGGCGCGCTGCCGGGCACCATCACACCGGCCAACATCGAGCGGGCGCGGTCGAAGGCGCGGAACCCGCTGGTGGCGCAAAACCTGCGCGAGTTTCCCGTGCCACCGAACATCGACGACGGTGAAGGCGTGCGCATGATGTTCGGCGAGATGGCGACGGCCCATCTGTACCCGCCGCAGTACCGCCAGACACTCGACGCCGCCGTGGAAGGGGTGGCGGTGACGCTGCTCAACGAGGACCGGCCGCCAGCCTGGGTGGAGGTGAGTGATTGGATCGATCGCAACGGCCCGATTGCCAATGCCGACGTGTGCCGCATTGCGGCGGTGGAGACGCTGCGTGCTTCCAAGATGCTGAAAGGCTGGGTCGATCGCGGCTTGCTGGAGCCGCTGCCGGGGCGCTCACGCAGCCAGGCCGCCTACCGCAAGCCCAACTTGGCCGACGATCAACCCAGCTTGTTGGCCGACGTTGACGCTGGGGCTGGGGCTGAACCAGGTTCGCCGGATTGATTTCATTTTCCAAGCGGACTGGATAATGAAACGTGAAATCGTGAAAACCTCTTTCAAATCAGTGACTTGGGATACGTTTCATTATCCTGGAGCGTTCTTGCAGCGCCATGAGGGCGGTGGTCGGCGGCGTCGGCGGCCACAACTCCCATTTGCCAATGCCTGCGGAAAATGAACCGGCTGGTCGCGGAAATGCTTCTTGAATCAAGCACTTGGGAGCATCACCATTATCCGCAAGCACGACTTGAGCAGCCCTTGCTGGTTGGCCGAACGCGCCGGCCTGACCGTGAACGGCTTGGGCGTGGCTGAGTTGCTGCAAGGGACGCTGACGGCGTTCTTTGCCTCACGACAATGCCCTGGAACCGCCATACGGGCGGCGACCGCATGGGCTTTGCAACAGGCCCGCGACTGCAGTACGGTGATCAGCGGATTTCATTCCCCACTCGAACAATCCGTGTTGCGTCTCTTGGTTGAAGCCCGCAGCCCAGTCATCGTGGTGTTGGGACGGCCGGTTGCGGGCTCGTTGCTGCGCAGCGGGTGGCGTGAGGCGCTGGTCGCTGGAAAACTGGCGGTCGTCAGCGACTCGACAGGCACGCAACGCCTCACCGAGCATTCGGCCCAAGCGCGGAACAAGCTCGCAGCCCGACTGGCAGACCACATTCTCATCGCGCATGCAAGCCCCGACGGGCAACTGGCCCTTCAGTGCACGCACTGGCTGGCCGAGTGCCGCGATGTGCGGTGGATTGGCGATACCCAAGGGCATCTGTGAGAAGCCCAACGTGAGTCGCGTCGCGAAGAAGGCGTGCGGTCCGCACCTCGAATGGCGCATCCCGCAAATCGAAGACCTGAAGGCGGCTGTTTTGGCAGCCGATCAGGACGATTTCGCGACCGACGCCGAGGTATCCGCAGTGGTTGCCCGACTCCCGCGCAAATGCACTTCGCGCACCGCAGCCAAGCCCGCGCCGCGCTGCCGGGCGGCGTGAAGCTCCGCCATACCCGGCGCGTGCAGGCAGCCCTGAGCAGGGCCGCCGATGATCAGCCCGCCTTCACCTTCAACCGCCACGCATGCAGCAGCGGCTCGGTGTACCCGCTCGGCTGCGCCAGCCCCTTGAACACCAGATCGCTCGCGGCCTGGAACGCGGCTGACGTGTCGAAGTTGTCGGCCATCTTCCGGTACGCCGGATCGCCGGCGTTCTGCTGGTCCACCACCTTGGCCATGCGCTTCAAGGTCGAACGCACCTGCGCTTTCGTCACCACCCCGTGCAGCAACCAGTTCGCCATGTGCTGGCTGCTGATGCGCAAGGTGGCGCGGTCTTCCATCAGGCCGACGTTGTGGATGTTGGGCACCTTGGAGCAGCCCACGCCCTGATCGACCCAGCGCACCACGTAGCCGAGGATGCCCTGGGCGTTGTTGTCTAGCTCGGCCTGGGTTTCAGCCTCGGTCCAGAACGGCACCAGCGCGGTCGGTATCTGCAAAATGGCGTCCAGCAGGTTTTCTTCCATCGCTAGCGACTTCCGCTCATTCACAAATATCTCCATGCTCTTTTGCAGCGCCGCCACGTCCACCTGGTGGTAGTGCAGCGCGTGCAGCGTGGCAGCAGTGGGCGATGGCACCCACGCGGTGTTGGCGCCTGCCTGCGGGTGCGCGATTTTCTGCTTCATCATGTCGGCCATCAGGTCAGGCATGGCCCACATGCCCTTGCCGATCTGGGCGCGGCCCCGCAGCCCGCAGGCCAGGCCGATCTGCACGTTGCTCATCTCGTAGGCGCGCAGCCAGTTGGTGTTTTTCATCAGCGGCTTGCGCATCATCGCGCCCGAATGCATGGCGGTGTGAATCTCGTCGCCGGTGCGGTCGAGAAAGCCGGTGTTGATGAAGGCCACGCGCGCAGCCGATTCGGCGATGCAGGCCTTGAGGTTGACGCTGGTACGGCGCTCTTCGTCCATGATGCCCAGCTTGACGGTGTTCTCGGGCAGGCCCAGCATGGCTTCGACCCGACCAAAAAGTTCGGACGCGAAGGCCACCTCGGCCGGGCCATGCATCTTGGGCTTGACGATATAGACCGAACCCTTGCGCGAATTTTTGATGCCTGGCATGTCCGTGCGCTTGAGGTCATGCATGGCAATGGCCGTGGTCACTACCGCGTCGAGGATGCCTTCGGGAATTTCCTTGAGCGCTTCACCTTTGGTGCCATACAGGATGGCGGGGTTGGTCATTAAATGGCCGACATTGCGCAGGAACATCAGCGAGCGCCCATGCAGCGTGAGCTTGCCGCCAGCAGCGCTGGTGTACTCGCGGTCGGGATTGAGGCCGCGGGTAAAAGTCTTTTCACCCTTGTGTACCTGCTCGGTCAGCGTGCCTTGCAAAATGCCCAGCCAGTTGGAATACGCCACGACCTTATCGGCGGCGTCCACCACCGCGACGGAATCTTCCAGATCCATGATGGTGGACAGGGCGGCTTCGAGCACCACATCGCTGATGCCGGCAGCGTCAGCGTTGCCGATAATGGTGCTGCGGTCAATGCGGATGTCGATGTGGATGCCGTTGTGGCGCAGCAAGATGGACGAGGGCACGTGAGCGGCGCCCTGGTAGCCCACGAACAGCGCGGGATCCTTCAGGCCGGTGGTGGTACCGCTTCTCAGGGTGACCGACAGCTTGCCATCAACCACGCGGTAGAGCTTGGCGTCATTGTGCGAACCGGCGGCTAGTGGCGTGGCCTGGTCCAGCACGTTGCGGGCGTAGGCAATCACCTTGGCGCCGCGCGCCGGGTTGTAGCCTCTTCCCTTTTCGGCGCCCTCGGTCTCAGGGATGACATCGGTGCCGTAGAGCGCGTCGTACAAACTGCCCCAGCGTGCGTTGGCGGCATTGAGTGCATAACGGGCATTGAGCACCGGCACCACCAGCTGCGGGCCGGCCTGCAGCGCCAGTTCGCTGTCGACGTTCTTCGTGCTCACCTTCACCTTGCCCGGCACGGGCGCGAGGTAGCCGATGCGCTGCAGGAATTGGCGATAGGCCTTGGGCTTGGTGATCGGGCCGGGGTTGCTGCGGTGCCATGCGTCCAGCTCGGTTTGCAGGCGATCGCGCTCGGCCAAAAGAGCGGCGTTTTTCGGCGCCAGATCGCGCACGATGGCGTCGAAGCCTTTCCAGAACGCGGCCGCATCGATTCCGGTCCCTGGCAACACCTGGTCTTCAATGAAGCGGTGCAAGATGGTGGCGACCTGAAGGCCGTGGACGGTGGTGCGTGCGGTCATGTCGTCGAACTTTCGGGGTGGAAGGGGGGCGTGGAGATGGGCCTGCAAAGGCCGCGCCACCGGCAAGGCGCCGCATGGTGCGGCAAGGTGAAACCTGCGGCCATGCGCCGTAGGGGGACAGCCCACCGCGAGGCGGCGGGCTGTCGGCATGGCAGCTTACTTGCCGGCCGAAGCAGCACCCGAAGCGGCCATGGCGGCGCTGTCGGCCTTGCATTTCTTCAGGAAACTGTTTTTCGCGGCACCGGCCAGTTTCTTCTCACCGGCCTTCGTGTCGCATTCCGTCTTCGGGGCGGCATTGCATTTCTTCAGGAAGCTGTTCTTGGCAGCACCTGCCAACTTCTTCTCGGCGGCCGTGGCTTCACAGCCGCCGGCAGCTTTCATTTCCGGCGCCTCTTTGTGCGATGACGCAAAGGCGGGTGCAGCGAACATGACGGCGACCAGGGCCAGCACGGTGGTGAGCTTCTTCATGGGGTGTTTCTCCGGAGGATGTTGAGCACGGGTGCCGGCCAGGGTGGAAGTGCGCAGACGGCACGGCCAGCGCGTGTTCAACGCCCGGCGCCGTGCCGCGGTGGACACGCGCGCAGGGTCAATTTGTGTTCAAAGGATGCGGCGTGGATGCGCCATGGCTTCGTGGGCCGCGTGCAAGCGGCGCACCAGCACCCGGATGAAGGCCTCGTCGAACAGGTGTCGGCAGGCCGGGCCGAGCTGCGCCAGGGTGTCGGGCGAGAACGAGATCGTCGTCGCGGGCTGACTCACCACCACGTCGGTGCTGTGACGCCGCAGTTCGGCGCTTGGCGCCAGGTAGGCCATCTCGCCGACCGAGGTGCCGGTGCCGAGCGTCGCCACCTTGTCACCCGCGCGGTACACCTCGACCTCGCCTTGCGCAATGATGTGGAAGGTGCGGCCCTCCTCGCCCCGGCGGTACAGCGCATGGCCGAAGGCAAAGCGCTGCCACTTGGCGCGGTGCACCACTTCCCACAGCTCGACGTCGCCGAAGCTGGCGAAGAATTCCAGGTTGCGCAGCAGGTTGAAGCGCTCCGAGTCGAGCACCCCCTGCAACTGCCCGCGCGGCACCTGCTGGTTGGTGATCAGGCCCGACAGCGCCTGTGCAAAGCAGTCCCAGTCGGCGTAGCGGTCCTTCGGGTCCTTGGCCAGCGCACGCTGGATCACCTCGTCCACCGCGGTGCCCACGCCCTCGCGCGAACCGACCAGCGGGGCCGGGATGGCGTGGTAGATCTGATGCATCATGGCCGACTGGATCTGCGCGCCGAACGGGGGCCGCCCGGCGATCAGGTGGTACAGCACGGCACCCAGCGAGTACATGTCGGCGCGGCTGTCCAGCGCGCTGCCGTCGAGTTGCTCGGGCGACATGTAGGCAAGCGAGCCAACGCGGTAGACCTGCGTCACGTCTGATTCGAGGTTCAGCGCGCTGCCGAAGTCGGAGATCTTCACATCGGTGATCGTGCCCTGGCTCAGCACTGCCAGCAGGTTGGCGGGCTTGACGTCGCGGTGGATCAGCCCTTGCCGGTACACATAGCCGAGCGCCATCGCGCACTTGAATCCGATTTCGACGATCAGCTCTAGCGGCAGCAACTGGTCTGCGCGGCAGTACGGCCGCAAGGTGCTCCCATCGACGTATTCCATCACCAGGTATTGGTTCCCGGGCTCGGACACCGCGTCGTAGATCTTCACCACATTCGGGTGGTCGAGGCGGCCGACCAGGGCGGCTTCGGCGGCGAAGAAGCGCTCGCTGTAGCGGTTGGCCACGGCATCGGTGGTGACTGCGGCGCGAACCCGCTTGATTGCCACGTCGCGGCCCTGGAATTCGTCGCGGCACAGGTACACGTCGCTGGTGGCGCCCTCGCCCAACTTGCGCAACACCGGGTACTTGCCGATCTGCTTCGGTTCTGCCGCCGTGGCCGCGGGTGCGAAAGCAGGCCGTGTCGGCGCGGATTCAGTGACGATGTCGAGCACGGAGTCGGCCGAGCGTCGAATGGAGGAGGTGTGAGCCATGGGCAAGGTTCGCAAGTGGGCAGCGTGTTCGCGTGACAACCGAACCAACGGTGTCGTGCCTTTGAATCGTCGCCCAGCCCGTGCCTGTCGATTGCCTAGAACAGGCGCCAGAACACCCCTCAAACCCGCCCGCCTGCGGCTGAAACAGGGGTCAAACGTAGAATCTTTCGATGATTGAAGCGAAGCAAGACCTGCTGAAGGCGCTCGCCACAGCGATCGAGGAAGTCAGCCCGGCAAGCCCCCTGAAGGCCGCGTTCGAGTCGCCCAAGCTGGTCGCGCATGGCGACCTGGCGTGCACGTCGGCTATGCAACTGGCCAAGCCGCTGAAGAAGAATCCGCGCGAGGTGGCCCAGGCCCTGATCGCGGCGCTTGAGCGACAGTCGGCGGTGCAACAGCACGTCGATTCGTTCGAGATCGCCGGCCCCGGCTTTATCAACCTGCGCTTGCGTGCGTCGGCCCGCCAGGCGGTGGTGCGCGAGGTGCTGACGGCCGGGCCGTCTTTCGGGCGCCAGGTGGACAACGGCCAGAAGGTGCTGGTCGAGTTTGTGTCGGCCAACCCGACCGGGCCGCTCCATGTGGGCCATGGCCGGCAGGCAGCACTCGGCGATGCGATCTGCAACCTGTTCGAGACCCAGGGCTGGGCGGTGCAGCGCGAGTTCTATTACAACGATGCGGGCGTGCAGATCGCCACCTTGGCGGCGTCTACCCAGGCGCGTCTGCGCGGCTTCAAACCTGGCGACGCGCAGTGGCCCGAGTCGGCCTACAACGGCGACTACATCGCCGACATCGCGGCCGATTTTTCAGCGCGCAAAACCGTGACCGCCGACGACCGGGCCTACACCGCCTCGGGCGACATCGATGACCTCGACGGCATCCGCCAGTTCGCCGTGGCCTACCTGCGGCACGAGCAGGACCTCGACCTGCAGGCCTTCGGTGTGCGCTTCGACCACTACTTCCTGGAGTCCAGCCTCTACGCGACCGGGCAGGTCGAGGCAACGGTGGCGCGGCTGGTGGCCGCGGGCAAGACCTACGAGCAGGACGGCGCGCTGTGGCTGCGCAGCACCGACTACGGCGACGACAAAGACCGGGTGATGCGCAAGTCGTCGCAGGGCGGTGGCCTTGGGGGCTCTGAGTACACGTATTTCGTGCCCGACGTGGCGTACCACATCAGCAAGTTCGAGCGCGGTTACGCCAAGGCGATCAACATCCAGGGCGGTGACCACCACGGCACGATCGCCCGGGTGCGCGCCGGGCTGCAGGCCGCCGGCGTCGGCATCGGCCCGGGCTACCCTGACTACGTGCTGCACAAGATGGTCACGGTGATGAAGGGCGGCGAGGAGGTCAAGATCTCCAAGCGCGCCGGCTCCTATGTGACGCTGCGCGACCTGATCGACTGGACCAGCCGCGACGCGGTGCGCTTCTTCCTGATCAGCCGCAAGGCCGACACCGAGTTCACCTTCGATGTCGATCTGGCGCTGAAGCAGAACGACGAGAACCCGGTCTTCTATGTGCAGTACGCGCACGCGCGGATCTGCTCGGTGATTCAGCAGTACCTTGAGAAAAGCAGTGACAAAGGCGCCGCTGCGGCCGCCATCGAGCGCGCCGACCTGTCGCTGTTGATGGCGCCGACCGAGCGCGCGCTGATGCTGAAACTGGCCGACTACCCGGCCATGCTGTCGAACGCCGCCGAGACGCTGGCGCCACACGACCTGACCTTCTACCTGCGCGACGTCGCCGGTGCCTTCCACAGCTACTATGCCGCCGAGCGCTTCCTGGTGGACGATGCCGCATTGACCCAGGCACGGCTGACCCTGTTGACAGCCACCCGCCAGGTGATCCGCAACGCGTTGGCAGTACTGGGCGTCAGCGCGCCCGAGAAAATGTGAGCCCCGCCATGCGAAAACCTGTACGCCCTGCCTTGGCCTCATCCCGTCAGTCGGGCGGCTTCCTGACCGGGCTGATCGTCGGCCTGCTGGTCGGGCTGGCACTGGCCCTGGGCGTGGCCTTGTATGTCACCAAGGTGCCGGTGCCCTTCGTCGACAAGGTGCCGCAACGCACCCCCGAACAGGATGCTGCCGAGCGGGAAAAGAACAAGAACTGGGACCCGAACGCCCCGCTGGCGGGCAAGAATCCAGCGCGACCCGTGGCCCCCGCGCCGTCGGCGTCGCCGGTCGTTCCAGAGCCTGCGCCCGCGTCCGCGCCGAGCGCAGTGCGGGACCCGGCCGCCATCCTGGCCGATCGCCCGGTGGGCGCGGCGACCACTTCCGGCAATGCTTCGGCGCCGCTGTCCACCAGACCGGGTGAGGAAGCGTTCAGTTATTTCGTGCAGACCGGTGCTTACGCCAGTGCCGACGATGCGGAATCGCAGCGGGGCAAGCTGGCCTTGCTCGGTTACGCAGCCCGCATCAGCGAGCGCGAGCAGTCCGGCCGCACCGTGCACCGAGTGCGGCTCGGGCCGTTCGAGGAAAAAGGTGAGGCGGACAGCACCAAGGAAAAATTGCTAGCGGCTGGGTTCGAAGCCGCGTTGGTGCGCGCCCCGAAGTAACCATTGACCGTGTTTGACACGCGAAGGAATCGACGACCATGAAGCGACGCGAGTTTTCAACGCACCTGGTGGCAAGTGCTGTCGGCGCGGCTGCCTTGTCCGCTGGCGGTGCGGCAAGTGCGCAAAGTGAATTCGTCGAAGGCACGCACTATGTCAAGCTGGGTCAGCCGGGCGCCGTGCCGGCCGACGGCAAGATCGAGGTGGTTGAGTTTTTCTGGTACGGCTGTCCGCACTGCCAGGCTTTCGAGCCGGCGCTGGATGCCTGGCAGAAAAAACTGCCGGCGGATGTTGCTTTCCGCCGCATTCCGGTGGCGTTTCGTGAAGAGCCTTTTGTTGCGCACCAGCGCCTGTTCTTTGCGCTCGACGCGATGGGGCTGATCGACACGATGCACCGCAAGGTCTTCAGCGCGATCCACCTGGACCGGATGCGGCTCGACAAACTGCCCGAGATCGTCGCCTTCGTCACTAAAAATGGTGTTGACGGCGCGAAGTTCTCCGACGCGTTCAACTCGTTTTCGGTGCAGACAAAAATCCGTCAGGCCAGGCAACTGGCCGAGGTCTACCGCATCGACGGCGTGCCCACCTTGGGCATACAGGCACGCTTTTACACCTCAGGGTCATTGGCCGGATCGCCCGAGCGCACGCTGGCCGTGGCAGACTATTTGATCCAACGGTCGCGCAAGAAAGTCTGACGACCGTCAGCCCACCGCAACGGTGGGCTAAAGCGCACACACTCGATGCGTTCTTGGCCTTCAGGCCGATACTTGTGGGGTAGAATTTCCTGCAAGAATCGTGCCCTATGTACCCACACACTGACTTCAAAATCCCCTCTTGGCCTGCGTTCGGGCGCCTGGTCGTGCTGGGTGTGGTGGCCGCACTGAGCTGCCACCCGGCCCATGCCGAGAAGGCCGATCGCACCAAGCCGCTGAATGTCGAAGCCGACAGCGGCCGCTACGACGACGTCAAGCAGCTGGGCATCTTCACTGGCAACGTCGTGGTGACCAAAGGCACCATGTCGATGCGCGCGGCGCACATCGAGATCCGTCAATCACCCGACGGCGCGCAGTTTGGCATCGCCACCGCGGCCGAGGGCAAGCGGGCGATCTTTCGCCAGAAGCGCGATGGCCTTGATGAATACATCGAAGGCGAGGGCGAGCGCATCGAATACGACGGCAAAGCCGACGTCGTCCGGTTCATCAACCGGGCCGTGATCCGTCGCTTTCGCGGCGCGGTGCTGGCCGACGAAACCGCGGGCAGCACCATCGTCTATGACAACGTGGCCGAGGTGTTCAACGTGGTCGGCGGCGCAGCGGCTGCCACGCCCACCAACCCCAGCGGCCGGGTGCGCGCCGTGCTGACCCCGCGCGAGGTGCCGGCAGCGGCGGGCGCGGCGTCGCAGCCAGGTGTCACGCTGCGGCCCAGTTCCTCGTTGGGCGAAAAGCGTTGAGCGCCGCCACGGCGCAGACAGCGTTGCCGGTGCACCGCCTGAGTGCCACCGGGCTGCAGAAAAGCTACGGCGCGCGCAAGGTGG
This sequence comes from Burkholderiales bacterium, assembly GCA_031380885.1. GTDB lineage: Bacteria > Pseudomonadota > Gammaproteobacteria > Burkholderiales > Burkholderiaceae_C > PBB1. The sequence continues at coordinate 14,027 of JANMXL010000131.1, forward strand.
TCACCGATGTGCACCTGTCGGTCGATGCCGGCGAGGTCGTCGGGCTGCTCGGCCCCAACGGTGCCGGCAAAACAACGAGCTTCTACATGATCGTTGGCCTGGTGCCGGCCGATGCCGGTGAGATCACCATCGAAGGCCAGCGCGTCGATCGACTGCCGATCCACCGCCGTTCCCGCCTCGGCTTGTCTTACCTGCCGCAGGAGGCGTCGATCTTCCGCAAGCTGAATGTCGAGGAAAACATCCGCGCGGTGCTCGAGTTGCAAGTCGATGCGGCTGGCCGCGCCCTGAAGCCGGCGGCGATCAACGAACTGCTCGAAGGCCTGCTGCGTGACCTGGGCATCGAGAAACTGCGGGATTCGACCGCGCTGTCGTTGTCCGGCGGCGAGCGGCGCCGGGTCGAGATCGCCCGCGCGCTGGCGACGCAACCCCGGTTCATCCTGCTCGACGAGCCCTTCGCCGGGGTCGATCCGATCGCGGTGATCGAGATCCAGCGCATCATCAGCTTCCTGAAGACGCGCGGCATCGGTGTGCTGATCACCGACCACAACGTGCGCGAAACGCTGGGCATCTGCGACCGCGCCTACATCATCAGCGAAGGCCGGGTGCTGGCCGAAGGCACCTCTGCAGAAATCGTCGACAACCCCGACGTGCGCAAGGTGTACCTCGGCGAGCATTTCCGAATGTAGATGCCATGAAGCCGTCGTTACAGGTACGGCTGTCGCAGCATCTGGCGTTGACGCCGCAGTTGCAGCAGTCGATCCGCCTGCTGCAGTTGTCGACGCTGGAGTTGCAGCAAGAAGTCGAGCAGATGCTCGACCAGAACCCGTTTCTCGAACCGGAAGACGAAGCGATCGGCGCTTTCGAGCCCATGGCCGAGCGCACCTCGGCGACCGAGCGGGTGGCCGAACGTGAGACCGAACGTGCTGACACGCCGACCGAAGCCAGCGGCGAAGGCGGCGATGACGCCCCCGGCATGGACGGCAGCGACTTCGGCACGACCGAGCGCGACGACTGGGAAAACGGCACCGAGCGCGACGACTTCGACGGCATCCGCGAAACGCCCGGCAAGGCCGGCACCAACAGCGACAGCGACGAATTCGACCCACAAGAGCGCAATCCGACATCGATCAGCTTGCAGGAGCACCTGCGGGCTCAGCTGCTGGGCATGCGCCTGTCGCCCGAGGATGTCGCCGCGGTCGAGGTGCTGATTGAATCGCTCGACGGCGATGGCTACCTCGCCGACAGCCTGGAAGACATCGCACAGGCCTTGGCCGGCGACGATGAATCACGGCGCGAAGAGGTGATGGAGCGGCTGGGCTGCGCACTGAAGTGGCTGCAGAACATGGACCCGATCGGTGTCGGCGCGCGCAACCTGCCCGAGTGCCTGACCCTGCAGTTGCGCCTGCTGCCGCGCAGCGAGGCGCAGATGATCGCGATCATGATCTGCAAGCACCACCTGGAACTGCTGGCGCGCCGCGATCTGAAAAAGCTGATGGGCGTGACCGGTGCCGATGAAGAGCTGGTCAAGCAGGCGCAGGCGCTGATCACAGTCTTGGAGCCGAAGCCCGGGCGGCCGTTTTCGCGTGCCGAGGCCAACATCATCGTGCCCGACGTGATCGTGCAGAAGTCGGGCCGCAACTGGAAGGTCGTGCTCAACCCCGATGTGATGCCGAAGCTGCGCATCAACGACCTGTATGCGCAGGCGATCCGCCAGGGGCGCGGTGTGGCCTCGGCCAACGGCAGCCATGCGGGCCTCAGTTCACGGCTGCAGGAAGCGCGCTGGTTCATGAAGAACATCCAGCAGCGCTTCGACACCATCCAGCGGGTGTCGCAGGCGATCGTCGAGCGGCAGAAAAATTTCTTCACCCATGGCGAGATCGCAATGAAGCCGCTGGTGCTGCGTGAAATTGCCGATGAGCTCGGCCTGCACGAATCGACGATTTCGCGCGTCACCACCGCGAAGTACATGGCCACGGTGTTCGGCACCTTCGAGCTGAAGTACTTCTTCGGCTCGTCGCTCAACACCGATGCCGGCGGCAATGCGTCGAGCACCGCGGTGCGTGCGTTGATCAAGCAATTGGTCGCGGCCGAGAACCTGCTCAAGCCGTTGTCGGACAGCCAGCTCAGCAAGATGCTCGAAGAGCAGGGCATCCAGGTGGCCCGCCGCACGGTCGCGAAGTACCGCGAAGCGCTGCGCATCGCGCCGGCCAACATGCGCAAGACGATGTGAGCGGGTCTCCCGCCGAACCTGCATGACTGCTCCCTTCTTCTTGCCCTGCGCCGCCGGCGTCGAGGCGCTGCTGGCCGCCGAGCTTCAACGCGTGTTGCCAACCGCGGTGGTGCACACGCTGCGCGGCGGTGTCGCGCTCGATGGCGGCCCCAGCGAGGTGATGGTGCTGAACCTCGAATCGCGCCTCGCGCAGCGGGTGCTGGTCGAGGTGGCCGAAGGCCCCTACCGCGACGAGCAGGCGCTGTACGACCTGGCGGCCAGCGTCGATTGGGGGCAGTGGATCACGCCGCAGCACACGCTGCGGGTGGACACCACCGCGCACCGCAGCCCGCTGCGCAGCCTGAACTTCGCGGCGCTGCGCATCAAGGATGCGGTGTGCGACCACCTGCGCGACGCCACCGGCGAGCGGCCGAGCGTCGACATCCGCAACCCCGACCTCGCGCTGGTACTGCACCTCGGT
>JANMXL010000175.1:0-11521 GCA_031380885.1 Burkholderiales bacterium
TCCTTGCCGGTCAGGTTCTTGGGCCGCAGATCGACCAGCATCACATGCGATTCGGTGCGCCCGCTGACGATGCGCAGGCCGCGTTCGATCAGCGTCTCGGCCAGCACCACGGCGTTCTTCGCGACTTGCTGCTGGTAGACCTTGAAGTCGGGCTGCAGCGCCTCCTTGAAAGCCACCGCCTTGGCGGCGATGACGTGCATCAGCGGCCCGCCCTGGATGCCGGGGAAGATGGCGCTGTTGATCTTCTTTGCGATGGCTTCATCGTTCATCAGCACGATGCCGCCGCGCGGGCCGCGCAGGCTCTTGTGGGTGGTGGAGGTGACCACATCGGCGTGCGGCACCGGGTTCGGGTACACGCCGGCGGCGATCAGGCCGGCGTAGTGCGCCATGTCGACCATGAAAAACGCGCCGATGTCTTTCGCCACCTTCGCGAAGCGCGCGAAGTCGATGCGCAGGCTGTAGGCCGAGGCACCGGCGATGATGAGCTTGGGCTTGTGTTCGCGGGCCAGGCGCTCCATCGCGTCGTAGTCGATTTCTTCGGCCGGCGTCAGGCCATAGCTGACGACCTTGAACCACTTGCCGCTCATGTTCAGCGGCATGCCGTGTGTCAGGTGACCCCCTTCGGCCAGGCTCATGCCCATGATGGTGTCGCCCGGCTGCAGCAGCGCGAAGAACACCGCCTGGTTGGCCTGCGAGCCGGAATTGGGCTGCACGTTGGCGTAGCCCGCGCCAAACAATTCCTTCAGTCGGTCGATGGCGAGCTGTTCGGCGATGTCGACAAACTCGCAGCCGCCGTAGTAGCGCTTGCCGGGGTAGCCCTCGGCGTACTTGTTGGTGAGCTGGCTGCCCTGCGCCTGCATCACGGCCGGCGAGGTGTAGTTCTCGGAGGCGATCAGCTCGATGTGGTCTTCCTGGCGCTGGTTCTCGCGCTGCACGACCGACCAAATCTCAGGATCGACGTGGGCGAGGGTGGACTGACTGCGGTCGAACATGGAACGGTCCTCAATGACGGGAATTCAGGGGGCGGGCAAGCCGCCATGGAATATCGCACGACCGGCGATGTGCGTGCGCCGACAGGCCATGGCCCGACGCCAACCAAGACCCGTATTTTCGAGGGTTCAGCGCGACGAGACCAACTGCTCGTCGACTTTCCGCTCGGCTGGCTCGCTCGCTGGCGGTGTGGGGCCGTCAGTTTCTGCTGCTGCGTGAGGTGCCGACGTGATCACGTTCGGTGCGTTGAACGCCACCAGCTTGCCGCCTGCCACTGCCAGCAGATGCGATTGCTCGGTCAGCACCTTGGCGGCATAGCCACCGTCGTCGGTCAAATTCGCCGCGCCGACATAGGAGCGCAGGCCAGCTTCGACGCTGCCCGTGCGGGTGATGCATTCCTTGAGCACCTGCACGCCGACGCGCAGGTTGGTGACCGGATCGAAGGCGGCGAAATTACCGCCGAAGGCTTCGTACTTGTCGTCGTGGATGCGGGTCATCACCTGCATCAGCCCTTGTGCGCCGACCGGGCTCTGGGCGAACGGGTTGAAACTGGACTCGATGGCCATGATGGCCAGGATCAGTGTCGGCTCCAGACCGACGCGGGCGCCGACCTGCCAGGCCTCGGTGACCAGCCGGCTGACCGGCTCCGGCGCCACCTTGTAGCGGCGTGCCAACCATTGGGCGACGGCCGCCTGCTGGCGCGTCAGCTCCTTCGGGTCGGTGGCGGTGGCGCGTGCGATGGCGTCGGGCTCTTTCAGATCGCTCGCCAGCTGCTCGACCGGGTCGGTGCGCGCCACCTGGCGCGCCTGCAACCAGCCCAGCGCGTTCATTTCGAAGGTGTGGCGCAGCTCAGAATGGCCGGCCACGAACACCACCAGCCCGACGGCAATCAGGCCCAGCAGGGCCAGCGTGTTGTGGCTGACTTCCAGCAGGCCGTGTCCCACGTCTTGCAGGAACACGGCGACGGAGCGTACTGAAGCACGACCCCAATGCTGCGCTGTCGAAGAAAACTTGCGAACGATGGACATGACTCTCTTGCCTCTGGTCCCGATCCAGGCACAAGCCTGTCGGTTCGGGTCGGGTCGGGCGGCTCGCCGAACATAATCGGTCGCGCTGGCGGTTCAGGCCGGTCTTCATGACGGGCGCTGCCCGACACGAATTCGCTCGATACCTCTGTGATGAACGTTGACGGCGCCTAGGGTAACTACTCATTAAGCGCCAGTGATCGGGATTCTAGAAAGCAAAAACATAACCGGTCAACCATTAGAGACCTTTATCTAACTACAAATAGATATGAAATACCGCGACCTCCGAGAGTTTTGTGCCGGTCTGGAAGCGGCCGGTGAACTCCGACGCGTCGCTGAGCCCCTGTCGGCGCGGCTTGAGATGACAGCGCTCAGCGATCGGGTGCTGCGTGCCGGTGGCCCGGCCCTGTGGTTCGAGCGCCCCCTCGATTCGGGGGGGCGTTACAAAATTCCGGCCTTGACAAACCTGTTCGGAACGACCAAACGGGTCGCGATGGGCATGGGCGCGGCCGATGTCGGCGAACTGCGCGACATCGGGCGGGTGCTCGCCAGCCTGAAGGAGCCCGAGCCGCCGAAGGGCTTGAAAGACACCGGCCGACTGCTGCACCTGGTCAAGTCGCTGTGGGACATGAAGCCGGCTGTGGTGCGCCAGGCGGCCTGTCACCAGGTGATCGTGGAAAACGCAGACGTCGATCTGCTGGGACTGCTGCCGGTGCAGACCTGCTGGCCGGGCGATGTGGGGCCGCTGATCACCTGGGGCCTGGTGGTCACGCGCGGGCCGCAGGGTGGGCCGAATCCGCGCCGTCGGCAAAACCTGGGCATCTACCGCCAGCAGGTCATCGCCCGCCATCAGGTCATCATGCGCTGGCTGGCGCACCGAGGCGGGGCGCTCGATTTCCGCGACTTCGCCCGCGCCAACCCCGGCCAGCCGTTCCCGATTGCCGTGGCCCTGGGCGCCGACCCGGCGACCATCCTCGGCGCAGTGACGCCGGTGCCCGACACGCTCTCCGAGTACCAGTTCGCCGGCCTGCTGCGCGGCAGCCGCACCGAGGTGGTCGACTCGGGCGTCGGCGACGCGGGCGTGATGCTGCAGGTGCCGGCCAGTGCCGAGATCGTGCTCGAAGGGCACATCCCGGTTGCCGCGCCCGGCTACACCGGCCACAGCGAGCACGGCATTCCGCTCAAAGAGGTCGGTGGCTATCTTTATGCACTCGAAGGCCCGTTCGGTGACCACACCGGCTATTACAACGAGCAGGACTGGTTCCCGGTGTTCGAGGTCAGCCGCCTGACGCACCGCCGTGATCCGGTCTACCACTCCACCTACACCGGCAAGCCGCCCGACGAGCCGGCGATCCTGGGCGTGGCGCTCAACGAGGTGTTCGTGCCGATCCTGCAGAAGCAGTTTCCGGAGATCACCGACTTCTACCTGCCGCCCGAAGGCTGCAGCTACCGGATGGCGATCATCAGCATCAAGAAGGCCTATCCCGGCCATGCTAAGCGGCTGATGTTCGGGCTGTGGAGCTTCCTGCGCCAGTTCATGTACACCAAGTTCATCGTGGTGACCGACGACGACGTGAACATCCGCCACTGGCCCGACGTGATCTGGGCCATCACCACCCGCATGGACCCGGTGCGCGATGTCACGCTGGTCGAGAACACGCCGATCGACTACCTCGACTTCGCCTCGCCGGTGAGCGGCCTGGGCGGCAAGATGGGGCTGGACGCCACCAACAAGTGGCCTGGCGAAACGCCGCGCGAGTGGGGCCGCACGATCGCGATGGACGCGGCGGTGGAAAGCAAGGTGGCCAGTGTGTTCGATCAGATCATGCGGGCTCAACGCTCGACGACGTGAGAATCTGAAACAGCGCTTGCGCTTCGCGCGCACCCGGCGTACTGTGAATACGCCTGCCAAGCAGGCCAACCCCGCGGCGCAGTCACTGCGCCCAGGAGCAAAGGACTTTCACCCTCCGGCGCTCCGAATGGTGGCGTCAGCCACCTGACCCCTCCCACCGTCACACGGTCGGGAGGGGTTCTTGTTTCTGGGGCAGGGGTTCGCACCGCACGGCACGGCTCATGGCTTGTGACTCAGAAATACTGTATAAAAAAACAGTATATTGAGGTGCCATGTCTGCACTTTCACCTCCTGCTGCCCGCACGTCTGCGGCATTCGATGCCCTTCCTGAGCGGCTGCGCCCGGTGCTGTGGCGTGGCGACCAGATGGAAGGTGCGGTCGACCGGGCTTGGCCCACGGGCTTTGCCGCGCTCGATGCGCAACTGCCCGGCGGCGGTTGGCCCCGGCGCGTCTTGACCGAACTGCTGCTGCCGCATCCGGGCGTCGGCGAGATCCGCCTGCTCGGCCCTTGCCTGACCGCCCTGCAGCGGCAAGGTCGCTTGGTGATGCTGTTCGATCCCCCCGCCAAGCTGTCAGCTCAGGCGTTCACAGAGCTGGGTTTCGATGTGGGGCAGTTGCTGGTCGTGCACACCCGCGCCCGCGTCATCCCCGGCTCTGACAGCCTGTGGGCTTTCGAGCAGGCCTTGAAGAGTGGCCACGTCGGTGCGACGCTGGCTTGGCTGCCGCCCCGTTTGCGCGCCGACCGGCTGCGCCGCTTGCAACTGGCTGCACAAGCGCACGACGGGCCGGCCTTCGTGCTGCGGGAGTGGGCGGCGCAGCAGCGCCCCACGGCTGCGCCGCTGCGGCTGGCGTTGCGCGCAGGTGGTGCTGACAGACTGCAGCTGCAGCTGCTGAAGCGGCGTGGGCCGCCACTGGCATCGCCCATCACGTTGACCTTGGCGCCGGTGCTGTCGGAGGCCTTGCGCGAGCAGGCCTGGCGGCGTCAACAAGACACGCTGCTGCCAGCCCCTCAGGCCATTGCGCCGCACGGCCGCGAATCCCATCCCGCTGGCAGCCCCGTCCGCTCGAACCGCGTCGAAGCCGTGCCGTTGCCGGCCGCCACGTTCATCAATCTCGTCTGATCGCTGTCCGGTTTTGTCATGCTGTGGATTGCGCTGCACCTGCCGCGCTTGTCGTTCGAATCGTGGCTGGGCGTGCTGCCGCCCGATCAGCGCGAGCAGCCCGCCGCGCTGATGGGTGCCCGCGAGGTGCTGCTGTGCAACGCCGCGGCGCGGCAATTGGGCGTGCAGCCCGGTTTGCAGCGCGTCACCGCACTGGCGCTGGCGCCGCAACTGTTGCTCGGTCGCATCGATCCCGCACGCGACCGGCAGGCCCTCACCAGCGTGGCGCATGTGGCGCTGGCGTTCACGCCTGCAGTCTGCTGGGCGGACGTGTCCGAGCCTGCGGCCGCCCCGCACACCGTGCTGCTGCAGGTGCAGGCCAGCCTGCGTTACTTTGGCGGGCTGGCCGCGCTGTTGCAGCGTCTGCGTGCCGCTTTGCTGCCGCTGAACTGCACCGTGCAACTGGCCAGTGCGCCCACGGCACAAGGCGCGGCCGTGCTGGCGTGTTGGGCTGGCAGCGCGGAGCTTCATGCGGCCGATCTGCCGCAGCTCGAACGCTTGTTGAATGCCGCCCCGCTGTGGCTGATCGGCACCGGCCGCACGCAGTGGGCCGCGCTCGACAGCATGGGCCTGGGCACCTTCGGCGCCTTGCGTCGCCTGCCTCGCCAGGCCCTGCTGCGCCGCTTCGGCCCGGCTTTGCTCGATGAGATCGACACGGTGCGGGGCGCGCGCTGCGAGCCGCCACCGGCCTGGATCACCTTGCCCGAAATCTTCGAGGCGCGCCTCGAATTGCAGACCCGCGCCGACACCACGGACCAACTGCTGCACGGCGCTCAGCTGCTGATCGAGCCCTTGTTGGCCTGGGCGCGTGCGCAGCAGGCGCGGGTGCGGCGCTGCACGCTGTTCATGCACCACGAGCAGCATCGCCGGCAGGCAAGCGGGGTCCCGGCTGCCACCGAGCTGTCCATCGCACTGGCTGAGGCATCGTGCGATGCCGCCCACCTGTCGCTGCTGTTGCGCGAGCGGCTGGCCCACCTGTCGCTGCCCGCCCCGACGCTGGAATTGCGGCTGCACTGTGCCGACGTGGTTCGCGGCTCGCCGCTCAGCGACGAGTTGTTCACGTCGGCGCGTGGTGAACGCGAAGGCTTGATCCGGCTGATCGAGCGCCTGCAGGCCCGCCTGGGGGCCGAGCAGGTGCAGCGCCTGCGGCCGGTGGCCGACCACCGCCCCGAGCGCGATGGGGTGCTCGATGCAGTGCTGATCGATGCGGTGGGGGCCGTCGCACCCAGCGCGCGACGACCGTCGCCGACCCGGACTGCGCCGCCTGAACGCGAACGCTGCGCCGCCCAGGCGGTGTCTGCGCCGCGCCCGGTCTGGCTGCTGAACGAACCACAGCGCTTGCCCGAACGACAATCACGGCCACTGCTCGACGGGCAGCCGCTGCAGCTGCTGTGTGGGCCGGAACGCATCGAAGCGGGCTGGTGGGATGCGCCGCTCGCTGAGCGCGATTACTTCATCGCGCAGACGCCCGATGGCGCGCTGGTGTGGCTGTACCGGGCCCGCCTGCCGCTGTCGGTGGCCGAGGATGCGCAGGGTTGGTTTGTGCACGGCCGCTTCGGCTGAGCCGCATCTGTTGATCTGCATCAGCGACATTCACACCTTCAGCCGCCGACCATGAACAAAGCCTTCACCAGGGAATCCGACGCCGCCGATGACGACGATGCCGACCCGGCCGCGCCGGCGATCCCGGCTGGCGTCAAGAACTACGTCACACCGGCCGGCTACGCCCGGCTGCGCGCCGAACTGCTGAACCTGCTGGACGTGGAGCGCCCGAAGGTGGTCGAGATCGTGTCGTGGGCGGCGAAGAACGGCGACCGCTCCGAGAACGGTGACTACCTCTACGGCAAGAAGCGATTGCGTGAGATCGACCGCCGCATCCGCTTTCTGACCAAGCGGCTGGACATCGCCGAGGTGGTCGATCCGTCGGTGCACTGTGGTGCCGATCAGGTGTTCTTCGGCGCCACGGTGCGCTACGTCAATGCCCGGGACGAGGAGCGCACGATCACGATCAAGGGCGTCGATGAGTCCGACAGCGCCGCCGGTGAAATCAGCTGGATCGCGCCGATGGCGCGCGCGCTGCTCGGAGCCCGTGTCGGCGATGAAGTCCGTGTGCAGACGCCGGCCGGGGTGGATCTGGTCGAGGTGCTGGCGGTGAGTTACCCGAGCGCTGGCGTCAGCTGAGCACCGAGCGCGTGCACAGCCCTCACGGCTTGATGCGGTTGATGTGCAGCACCGCGGCCGATCGTTTCAACGCGCGCATCACCTCGGCCAGGTGCAGCCGGTCGCGCACCGCCAGCAGCAGTTTCAGTTCGGCCGTCTCCGCCACTGCCTGATCGCCCATGTCGATGTGCGTGATGTCGGCCTCGGCAGCCGCGACGGCGGTGGCCACTTCGGCCAGCACGCCCTTGCCATTCTTCAGCAGCAGGGAAACGCCGGTCTCGAATGAGCGGATCGGCTGCTCGGCCCAGTCCACGTTCAGCCCGTCTTCGCTGTCGCGCCCAAGCAAACGCTTGCCGACCGTGCAGTCGGTGGTGTGGATCTGCAGCCCTTCACCGCGGCCCACGTAGCCCAGCATCGAATCGCCCGGGATCGGCCGGCAGCAGGTGGCCAGCTGGATCGATGCGCCTTCGCTGCCGTCGATCAACACCATGCCTTGCGATGGGGTGGCCTCGTCGGCACCGTAGCGGCCCAGCGTCAGCGTCACCGCATCGGGTCGCACACCATGCTCGGTCAGCAGACGCGCCAGGCGCTTGGCGACGATCGAGGCGATCTTGCGTCCGACGCCGATGTCGGTCAGCAACTCTTCGCGGCTGCGGTTGCCGCTCCAGCGCAGCAGCGCCGGCCAGACGGGCGACAGCGCGCCGGGGCCGTCGTCCTGCGGCATCGTCATGCCTTCGGCTCGCAGTGCCTGGGCCAGCATCTTGGCGCCGAGCTCCTGCGACTCTTCTTGCTCCATCGTCTTCAGGTGGTGCCTGATCTTCGACCGCGCGCGGCCGGTGCGCACGAAGTTCAGCCAGCCCGGATTCGGCCGCGCGCCGGGGGCGATGACGATGTCGACCACGTCGCCGCTGCGCAGCTCGGTGCGCAGCGCCACCGGCTCGCCATTGACCTTGGCCGCCACGCAGTGGTCGCCGACATCGGAGTGAATTGCGTAAGCAAAGTCCACGGGTGTGGCACCGCGCGGCAAGGCGAGGATCTTCGACTTCGGCGTGAACACGTACACCGCGTCGGGGAACAGGTCGATCTTGACGTGTTCGAGGAACTCGCTGGCGTCGCGGGTTTCGTCCTGGATGTCGATCAACGACTGCAGCCACATCGCGCCCAGCCGCTGCGCTTCCTGCGCGTGCTGCGGGCCCTTGCCCTTGGTTTTGTACATCCAGTGCGCGGCAATGCCTTTTTCGGCCACGGCGTGCATCGGCTCGGTGCGAAGCTGGAACTCGACCGCGGTGCCCAGCGGGCTGACCAGCGTGGTGTGCAGCGACTGGTAACCGTTGGTTTTCGGGATCGCGATGTAGTCCTTGAAGCGCCCGGGCAGGGGCTTGTACAACTGGTGCAGCACGCCCAGCGCCAGATAGCACTCGGGCAGTGTGGCGACGACGATGCGAAAGCCGAAGATGTCGCTGACCTGGGCAAAGCTCAGGTGCTTGGCGCGCATCTTTCCGTAGATGGAAAACAGCGTCTTTTCCCGGCCGTAGACCTGCACTTTGAGCTTGGCCTGGGTGAAAGATTTCTCGACATCGCGCTGGATGCGCTCCACCAGGTCACGTCGATTGCCGCGTGCTTTGAACACCGCTTTCGACAAGGCGCTGTAGCGCCAGGGCCGCAGGTGCTGAAACGACAGCTCCTGCAGTTGGCGGTAGGTCTGGTTCAGCCCCAGCCGGTGCGCGATCGGCGCGTAGATGTCCAGTGTTTCGCGGGCGATGCGCACGCGCTTGTCGGCACCCACCGACGCCATCGTGCGCATGTTGTGCAGCCGGTCGGCGAGCTTGATCAGGATCACACGCACATCGCGCGCCATCGCCAGCAGCATCTTGCGAAATGACTCGGCCTGCGATTCCTCGCGGGTCGAGAACTGCAACTTGTCGAGCTTGGTCAGCCCGTCGACGAGTTCGGCGGTCGGCGCGCCGAAGCGCTCGATCAACTCGGCCTTGGTGATGCCGCAGTCTTCCATCGCGTCGTGCATCAACGCGGCCATGATCGCTTGAGCGTCGAGCTTCCATTCGGCGCACAGGCCGGCCACTGCGATCGGGTGCGTGATGTAGGGCTCACCACTCGCGCGGTATTGGCCCAGGTGCGCTTCGTCGGCGTAGCGGTAGGCGTCACGGACGCGGCGGATGTCGGCCGGTTCCAGGTAGTCGAGCTTGCTGGTCAGCGCGTCGAACGATGCGGCGGCGGCGTCAGTGGGCGCAGCCATGGTGCTCGGTCGACGCCGCACCGCGTTGATCGCCTCCTTGACGGTGTCGCCGATCAGATTGCCCATCACCCTAATTTATCCCGTATTGCATGGACCCGACATCGGGCTGTCATCAAGGACAGGCCGCGGCCCATGAGAAACGGCCCCGCAGGGCCGCTTTTCAACGTGTGCAGAGCCGGTCGGTCAGACCGGCACCTTGCGCAGCATTTCGATGCCCACTTCACCCGCCGCGATCTCGCGCAGCGCGGTCACGCCGGGCTTGTTTTTGGTTTCGATCTTCGGGGCGTGGCCCTGGCTCAGCATGCGGGCGCGGTAGGTGGCCGCCAGCACCAGCTGGAATCGGTTGGGAATATGAACGAGACAATCTTCCACGGTGATGCGGGCCATGCGGTGCTCCAGAGGTGTGACTTTGGCGACCTTGATCGGGAATCAATCGAGGTTCAGTGCCTGAAATACGGCGGGCTTGTTCTTTGACAACACCGCGTAACGCAGTCGTTGCGAGTGAACGATGGTTTTCAGATCGAAAACCGCCGTTTCGAACAGGGCGTTGATGATAACAAAGTCGAAATGCCGGGCCTGGGCCACTTCATGCCGTGCATTGACCAGCCGCTGCGCGATCACGTCCGGATGATCTTCCCCGCGCCGGGTCAGGCGCTGTGCCAGCTCCTCCCAGCTCGGCGGCAGGATGAACACCAGCACCGTGTCGGGGAACAGCTGCTTGATCTGCAGCGCGCCTTGCCAGTCGATCTCCAGCACCACGTCGTGCCCTTGCGAGATGCGGCTGTCGATCGCGGCGTGCGACGTGCCGTAGCGGTTGCCGTGGACTTCCGCCCATTCGATGAACTCCCCGGCGGCGACCATGGCACGGAATTCAGGCTCGCTGACGAAGTGGTACTCACGCCCTTCCTGTTCCTGCCCGCGCGGTGCCCGGGTGGTGTGCGACACCGACACGCCCAGGTGGGAATCCATCTCCAGCAACGCCTTGACGAGACTGGATTTGCCCGCGCCGCTGGGCGCTGCGACCACGAAAAGGCTGCCTGCTTGCTGCATACGGGGTCACTCCAGGCGGCGGGCATCGGCGTCGGGTGCCGATGGCGGCCTCGACAGCGGGGTGCATTGCCACATATTCATCGATAAACGCGCCAGCATCGGCGGGGTCGGGTGTGAGAATTCGAGTGGGGACACGGTGTTCTCGGCGCTACATTTTTGGATGAGCATGACTTCGGACACACGGCCACCTTTGCTGATTGTGGAGGATGACCTCTCACTCCAGAAGCAGATCAAGTGGTCGCTGGATCGCTTCGATTCGGTCACCGCCGATGACCGCACCAGTGCGCTCGTGCAGTTTCGACGCTACTCGCCCGCGGTGGTGACGATGGATCTCGGCCTGCCACCGAACCCCGACTCGGTCCAGGAAGGCTTCAAGCTGCTTGAGCAGATGATGGAGCTCAACCCCGACGTCAAGGTGATTGTGCTGACCGGGCAGAACGACCAGGCCAATGCGCTGCGGGCCATCGACCTCGGTGCCTACGATTTCCTGCCCAAACCCTTCGATCCCGACATGCTGGGCCTGATCATCGGCCGAGCCTTTCGGCTGTTCGATCTGCAAAGCGAGAACCGGCGCCTGCGTGACTTGCAGCTGCCCGATGCGACAGGTGGGCTCATCACACGCGACCAGCAGATGCTGCGCATCGGTCGCACGATCGAGAAAGTGGCGCCGAGCAACGCGACGGTGCTGCTTCTGGGCGAAAGCGGCACCGGCAAGGAGGTGCTGGCCAATGCGTTGCACCAGGCCTCGAAGCGCAGTGGCAAGTTCGTCGCCATCAACTGCGCAGCCATTCCCGAGAACCTGCTGGAAAGCGAGTTGTTCGGCTACGAGAAGGGTGCTTTCACCGGTGCGGCGAAAACCACCGTCGGGCGCATTGAAACGGCCCACGGCGGCACGCTGATGCTCGATGAGATCGGCGATCTGCCGATGGCGCTGCAGGCCAAGCTGCTGCGCTTTCTGCAAGAGCGCACCGTCGAGAGAATCGGTGGTCGGCAGGAGATTCCGGTCGATGTCCGTGTCGTCTGCGCCACC
>JANMXL010000197.1:0-1906 GCA_031380885.1 Burkholderiales bacterium
GGCCGTCCTTCATCACCGCTGCATCGAGCTCGGTGATGCCCTCTTGTTCCAGGAGCTTCAGCGTCCAGTAGCGCTCGATCGCCGACTGGAAGCCGTTGTAGGCGCTGTAGGCCGCATCGAAGCCCGAGATGATCGCGAACAGCGCGGTGTCCTTGTGCCTGAAAGGTGCGACCAGCGCCGCGGTGTTGCCATGGCGGGCGCAAGCGATGATCTGCCATTGGTTCACCAGGTCGACATAGCGGCGCAGCGGCGAGGTGGCCCAGGTGTATTGCGCCACCCCCATGCCGGCATGCGGTGCGGGCTTGGTGCCCATGCGCACCTTGACGCCTGGTGCCATGCTGGCCTGGCTGCGGTAGATGCCGGGCACGCCGTGCTCGGCGATCCAGCCGCCCCAGGTGCTGTTGGCCAGGATCATCGCCTCGGCAACGATCAGGTCCAGCGCCGAACCGCGGGCGCGGGTGCTGATGAGCACCCGCTCATCGCCACGCGGCTCATCGGCAGTCTTGCCATCGAGGCGGAAGTTGTAGTCCGGGCGGTTGAAGTTCTCCGGCTTGCCGCGCACCACTTCGCGGGCCGCCTTCAGATGCCGGGCCAGCCGGTGCGCGAAGGCCAGTTCGGCGGCGAAGGCGTAGTCGGCCGGGGCCTCGCCGTTCAGCGTGGCCTCGGTGATCACGCTGTCGAGCTGGTCGTGCCGCAGGTTGGCCGCGATCGGCACGCGGTCGATCCGTGTTTCGCTGCCGATGACGTCGAGCGTGGCCTCATTCAGCGTCACGTACAGCGACACCGCCGGGCATTCGCGCCCGGCCATCAGCGTGTAGACCTGCACCACCTCGTCGGGCAGCATCGTCAGCTTGTGGCCCGGCATGTAGACGGTCGAAAAACGGTCGCGTGCCGCCTTGTCGACCGGGCTGTCGGGCGCGATCGCGAGGCCCGGTGCGGCGATGTGCACACCGAAGATTACGGTGCCTGTGCCCAGACCCTGCACCGACAGCGCGTCGTCGATCTCGGTCGTTTGCGAATCGTCAATCGAGAAGGCCTGCACCGCCGCCAGCGGCAGCGTTTCCTTGATCGCCGGCGCGGCCAGCGCGGGGAAGCCGGTGCCTTTCGGGAAGTGCTCGAACAGGAAACGCTTCCAGTGGAACTGGTACGGGGAATCGATGGCGCCCGCGGTGGTCAGCAGATCGAGTGGCGGCTTCTGCGCGCGCTTGGCCGCCTCGACCACGGCCTTGTACTCGGGCCCGTTCTTGTCGGGCTTGAACAGGATCTTGTAGAGCTGCTCGCGCACCGGTGCCGGGCACTGGCCGGCCGCCAGCTCGGTGGCCCAGCTGTCGATCTGCGCCAGCAGCTGCTTCTTGCGCTCGATGCCCAGCAGCGCAGCCTTCACGGTTTCCTCGGGCGCCTTCTTGAAGTTGCCCTTGCCGAGGCGTCGAAAGTAGTGGGGCGCCTCGAACAGCTTGAACAGCGCGGCGGCCTGCTGGGTCAGGCTGGCCTTGGCGTCGAAGTAATCGCGCGCCAGGTCGGCGAAGCCGAATTCGTGCTCGGAGGCGAATTCCCAGGCCAGGTCGAGATCGATGTCACGAGACAGCGCCTGCGCCTGGGCGATCAGCTCGGCGGGTTGGGGTTTGTCGAACTTCAGCAGCACGTTGGCGGCTTTCACCTTGACGCGCTTGCCCGAATCCAGCTCGATCTGCAGCGAGCTGTCGGCCTCGGACATCACGCGTCCGGCGTGGAATTTTCCAGCATCTTCATAGAGGGCATACATAGACGCTGGATTGTCACCGATGCGCTTTCCTTTCATGTGGGCCTACAGTGCGGGCTCGTTGTGTGTTGCCCCGACGGATGGAGTTCAAGATGCCCAAGAAGCCCCTGCCCGACGCCGTGTCGCCCGAACATCCCGCAAGCCATC